>NZ_JCAKRV010000018.1:0-109330 GCF_059515165.1 Chryseobacterium sp. CS3K3.1
AAAAGCTTTCCTTTTTTTATGCTCAAAAAAAAGACTGTCTCACTTTTGAGACAGCCTCTTCTTATTTATTAAGGATTTTCTTTTGCAATTTCATCATGATGTTTAAGATACAAAGGCAGCGCTGCAGAGCCATACCAAGGGAAAATTTCATAGCTGAAGACACCAGCCTGAACTGCTGGATCTGTTTTTACCCACTGCTCGGCTTCTTCCTTCGATTTGGTGTTGAAAATAAACATGCCACGGTAGTTTTCTTTATTCTTTTCAAGGAAAGGTCCGGCAACAACAATTTTGCCTTCATTGGCCAGTTTACCGATATTGGCCATGTGCCCTTTCATGAGTTCGCCCATTTTGGCTTTGTCTTCAATTTTAGTAGTGCCAGATGTCAGCATAACAATCGTATAAGGTTTCATCCCATATTTATCAGCACCTAAAGAAGTAGCCAGTTCCTGATTATATTTAGGTTTTTCTGCTTTCTTTTCCTGAGCAAAAGAAAATGCTGAAAGAAAGAGACCTGCAAGTAGTAATGTTCGTGATTTCATCTTGTTTTTATTTTGATAAATATAATAAATCCTTATAGATTTCTGAAAACTGAATTTTTAATGGTAATATGAAACAAAAAAACCTCGATGAGTTCGAGGTTTATATCTAATTATTCTGATGAGGTTACTAGTCTTTAATTCTTAAAAATTCTTTCGCCAGTTCGATCATCTTTGGATCTCCGGTATATTTGCCATGCTCATCGGAAAGTTTTACTGTAGGAATCCATTCTTTATTGGGAGCCTGTACGCCAATAAGTTTCATTACGATATTCATGGGCTTCAATCCTACATCATTGGTAAGGTTGGTGCCGATTCCGAATGAGATACCAATTTTTCCTCTGCAATAATTGGTAATTTCCTCCACTTTTTCAAGATTTAATGCATCTGAAAAAATAATATATTTAAACATCGGATTGATCCCATTTCGTTGATAGTGAGCAATGGTTTTATCTGCAAATTCCAGGGCATCTCCACTGTCATGACGAACGCCATCGAAAAGCTTTGCAAATTTTTTGTCGAACTGCTGGAAAAATACATCTGTGGTATAAGTATCAGACAAAGCTACTCCAAGATCACCTCTGTACACATCTACCCAATGTTCCAGCGCCAATTCATTGGCCATTTTGAATCCATATTCGGCGGCATGGAACATAAACCATTCATGAGCATGCGTTCCGATAGGTTTTACACCATATTTCATTGCAAAATGCACGTTTGAACTTCCGATAAAAGTAGACTCTTTTTTCTGGGTTAAAGCTTCCATGACCAGATTTTGTACCTTATAAGAATGTCTTCTTCTCGTTCCAAATTCTGCAAATGTTACTCCAAGTCTGCCCAATGAATCTGCTTTTTCTATCGTTTTGCTCATGACCACTTCGTTGGAATCTCTTTCCATGTGGTTCATTTCGTAATGCAGTTCACTGATCAATGCCAGCAGTGGAACTTCCCAAAGAATCGTTCTGTACCAAAGCCCTTCCACAATGACGGAAAGGTCTCCTCCTTCCTGGTGGATTTTTACTTCAGACGGATCATAATGATAACCTTCTAAAAAATCAAGATAGGGCAGATCTATATAAGGACATGTTCTCGCCATGAACTTTTTTTCATCTTTCGTAAGTTTAAGCTCGGCCATTTTATTCACAGCTTCTCTTAAAGCAGCGTCAAACCCTTCCGGAAAGTGGTGTTTTCCCCTGTTGATAAATTCATATTTTACAATAGAACTCGGGAATAGCTTTACCACAGCATTCTGCATGGTTATTTTATAGAAATCATTATCAAGGATAGAGTTTAATCTGACGTCGCTCATAATATGTGTAATTTTAACGCAAATATAAAAATAAAAAATAAAATCGCCTAAATGTAAGGCGATTTTTTTGAAATATTTCCATGCTTTTAATGGAGTTATTTTCCAAGATAAGAATTGTACATCCAAACTTCTTTCTCCTGCTCGGTGATATAGTCGCTCATCTGCGAATTCGTACCTTCGTCTCCCGCTTTATCTGTAATGTCTAAAAGTTCTCTCTGCAGATCAATTACCACTTTGAATGAACTTAGAATCTGTTCAACACTTTTGGTACCGTCCGTTACTTCTTTGCTTTCTTTAATGGTTGCTACTTTTAAGTAATCTGAATAATTATGTGCAGGAGTAGCTCCTAACGTAAGGATTCTTTCTGCAATCTCATCAATCTTTAAGACCAGGCTATTGTACAATTCCTCAAACTTCGGGTGAAGGGTGAAGAACTGATCACCTTTAATATTCCAGTGAGAACCTCTTGTGTTCTGGTAGAATACTGAATAGTTAGCTAATAGTACATTTAATTTTTCTGAGATGTTTTTACAGTCGGCTTCTTTAAGACCGATAATACTTGCGTTTTTCATATGTATATATTTATTTTTTAAATGTGATACAATCACCACTTCGGTTCAATAGAATATGAAGCTTTTTAATGATGACTGCTGTGTTTATCATTGTATATCCCAAATTTACGAAATATCGTGCCGAACTCGTTGGATTATTCATAGATCATAACTATAAGAAAGTTTTTAAATATAGTTTGGATATATCGGGTAAGGGATTATGATTGTACTATGAATGAAAATTTTATAGATGTGATTTAGAATTATAAATTCACAATTATTTAATACCCATTTTTTAAACTTGAAAAAAATATTCTTTTCTATCTCTTTTCCCCGTATATATTATAGTTCTTTGAATGTTATATCGAAACGTCTTCTATTTTCGATGTAAGTATTTGATTTTAATTTTTATATAAGTGTTTGTAGATTAAAAAAATATTACTATTTTTGCACCCTAAAATAAAAAGCAATTAAATGCCTACTATTCAACAATTAGTAAGAAAAGGAAGAGCCACGCTTGCCAAGAAGAGCAAATCGGCTGCCCTTGATTCTTGTCCACAAAGACGTGGTGTATGTACGAGAGTATATACAACTACACCGAAGAAACCTAACTCTGCACTTAGAAAAGTAGCAAGGGTAAGACTTTCTAACGGTAAAGAAGTTAATGCCTATATCCCGGGCGAAGGACACAATCTTCAAGAGCACTCGATAGTATTGGTTAGAGGCGGAAGGGTGAAAGACCTACCGGGAGTACGTTACCACATCGTAAGAGGTGCATTAGACACCGCTGGTGTAAATGGAAGAACTCAGAGAAGATCTAAGTACGGAGCTAAGAGACCTAAACCAGGACAAGCAGCTGCTGCTCCTGCAAAAGGAAAGAAAAAATAATCATTAAATAAGGTACAAAAGCAATGAGAAAGACAAAAGCGAAAAAAAGACCGTTGTTACCAGATCCGAAATTTAATGATCAATTGGTAACGAGATTCGTAAACAACTTAATGCTTGACGGTAAGAAGTCAATCGCATTCAAAATTTTCTATGATGCATTAGATATCGTAGAAACTAAAAAAGGAGATAACGAAAAAACTGCACTTGAAATCTGGAAAGATGCACTTACAAATGTAATGCCTCACGTAGAAGTACGTTCTAGAAGAGTAGGTGGAGCTAACTTCCAGATCCCTATGCCAATCAGAGCTGATAGAAAAATTTCTATGGCAATGAAATGGTTAATCAAGTATTCTAAAGCTAGAAATGATAAGTCTATGGCTTTGAAATTAGCTAACGAAGTTGTAGCTGCTTCAAGAGAAGAAGGTGCTGCTTTCAAAAAGAAATCTGATACTCACAAAATGGCGGAAGCTAACAAAGCTTTCTCACACTTCAAATTCTAATCTGAAATGGGAAGAGATCTTAAATTTACAAGAAATATTGGTATCGCTGCTCACATTGACGCAGGTAAGACTACCACTACAGAAAGGATTCTATTCTATACAGGGGTAAACCACAAAATTGGAGAGGTTCACGATGGTGCTTCTACAATGGACTGGATGGAGCAGGAAGCAGAAAGAGGTATTACTATTACTTCTGCAGCTACCACTTGTTCTTGGAACTTTCCAACAGATCAAGGAAAAGCTTTACCAGAAACTAAACCTTACCACTTCAACATCATCGATACACCGGGACACGTTGACTTCACAGTAGAGGTAAACAGATCTTTAAGAGTATTGGATGGATTGGTATTCTTATTCTCTGCAGTAGATGGAGTAGAGCCTCAGTCTGAAACAAACTGGAGACTTGCTGACAACTACAAAGTTGCAAGAATGGGATTCGTAAACAAAATGGACAGACAAGGTGCTGACTTCCTTAACGTGGTAAACCAGGTTAAAGAAATGTTAGGATCTAACGCAGTTCCAATCGTTTTACCAATCGGTGCTGAAGAAGATTTCAAAGGAGTTGTTGACTTAATTAAAAACAGAGCGATCATCTGGGATGAAGCAGGACAAGGAGCTACTTTCGAAGTAGTGCCAATTCCTGAAGATATGAAAGATGAAGTTCTTGAATATAGAGAAAAACTGGTAGAAGCTGTTTCTGAGTATGACGAAACTTTGATGGAGAAATTCTTCGAAGATCCGGATTCAATTACAGAAGAAGAAATCAATGCTGCATTGAGAGCTGCTACTATCGATTTATCTATTATCCCAATGACTTGTGGTTCTTCATTCAAGAATAAAGGAGTACAGTTTATGTTGGATGCAGTATGTAAATACTTGCCTTCTCCATTGGATAAAGATGATATCAAAGGTACTGATCCAAGAACAGACGCTGAAATCACAAGAAAACCATCTGTAGATGAGCCTTTCGCAGCTTTAGCATTTAAGATTGCTACTGACCCGTTCGTGGGAAGATTAGCATTCTTCAGAGCTTACTCTGGAAGACTGGATGCTGGTTCTTATATCTTGAACTCTCGTTCAGGAGATAAAGAAAGAATCTCAAGAATCTATCAGATGCACGCTAACAAGCAAAACCCGGTAGAATATATTGAAGCTGGTGATATTGGTGCAGCGGTAGGATTCAAGTCTATCAAAACTGGTGATACGATGTGTGATGAGAAAAACCCAATCGTTCTTGAATCGATGGTTTTCCCTGATCCGGTAATCGGTATCGCTGTTGAGCCTAAAACTAAAGCTGACCAGGATAAAATGGGTAACGCTCTAGCTAAATTGGCTGAAGAAGATCCAACGTTTACTGTTAGAACTGACGAAGCTTCTGGACAAACGATCATCTCTGGTATGGGTGAGCTTCACTTAGATATCATTGTAGACCGTATGAAAAGAGAGTTCAAGGTTGAAGTAAACCAGGGACAACCTCAGGTAGAGTACAAAGAAAACTTAACAAAAGTTGCCAGCCACAGAGAAGTTTACAAAAAGCAATCTGGAGGTAAAGGTAAATTTGCTGACATTGTATTTGAACTAGGACCTGCAGACGAAGGTAAAGTTGGTTTAGAATTCATCAATGAGATCAAGGGTGGTAACGTTCCTAGAGAATTCGTTCCTGCAATTGAAAAAGGATTTAAAGCTGCAATGAAGAACGGTCCATTGGCTGGTTTCGAAGTTGAAGGTATTAAAGTGGTTCTTAAAGATGGATCTTTCCACGCGGTGGATTCTGATGCTCTTTCATTTGAAATGGCTGCTAAATTAGGATTTAAAGAAGCGGGACGTGCTGCTAAGCCAGTAATTATGGAGCCTATTATGAAACTGGAAGTTGTAACTCCGGAAGAATATATGGGTAACATCATTGGTGACCTTAACAAGAGAAGAGGTACTATCAGTGGGCAGGAAGAGAAAAACGGAGCTGTTGTAATCAAAGGTTCTGTTCCACTTTCTGAAATGTTTGGATATGTAACTACTCTAAGAACACTTTCATCAGGAAGAGCTACTTCTTCTATGGAATTAGAGAAGTACCAGGCTACTCCACAAAACGTTGCTGAAGAAATCATAGCTAAAGCAAAAGGTTAATTTTTAAATTAAAGAAATGTCACAAAGAATCAGAATAAAACTAAAATCTTACGATTACAACTTGGTAGACAAGTCTGCTGAGAAAATCGTAAAAACGGTAAAGGCTACTGGTGCTGTTGTAAACGGTCCTATTCCATTACCAACGAATAAGAGAATCTTCACAGTGTTGAGATCTCCGCACGTAAACAAGAAAGCAAGAGAGCAGTTCCAACTTTCAGCTCACAAGAGACTAATGGATATCTACTCTTCTTCTTCTAAGACTGTTGATGCTCTAATGAAATTAGAACTTCCTTCAGGTGTAGACGTTGAAATTAAAGTGTGATAAATGCATACTTTGCAATGATTATACAATCCGTTCCTTTTCAGGGACGGATTTTTTTATGTACATGCTATTTTATATAACCGCATCAGTGGCAAAAAGCAGATTTGTAATACATCAAATCTGCTTTTTTTTGAATTATACTTTTTGTAATCATAAAAAAACTTTAAAAGATTTGTCTTAATAATGGATCAGATCTGTTTGATGATTGTAATGAGTCTCCAGATGAGATTAATGATCTGATATTATCAGGGCTTTTCGTGGTGACATATGTCACACTGGTTTATTTATTTAGAATTAATAAAAATAATAATTTTGCAAAAAATTATCAGATGAATAAAGTAGTATCCTTTTCTCTGCTTGTATTGGGTGGGGTTTTTGTAAATGCACAGAAAGTTAACGATTCTATTAAAAAGTCGAAAGAAATTGACGAAGTAGAACTATTCGGTGAAAGAAAAAAGCAACCGCAAGGTTTGGAAGCGATTACAAGATTGCCTTTAAAAACCAGAGACCAGATCCAAAGTATATCTGTAATCTCTCATAAAGTAATTGAAGATCTGGGAGGGTTGACCGTTACTGACGTAGCAAAGAATGTTCCGGGAGTTACTCAATTCGGTAGCTATGGAGGGACTAGAGAAAGTATGTCTATCAGAGGATACAGAGGTGTACCGGTCTTAAAGAATGGAGTACAAATGGACTCCGATTTCCGTACTGCAGGAATGCTTACCGATATGCAGGGAATAGAAAGTATTCAGATAATTAAAGGTTCTGCTGCTGTTACACAAGGAATAGGAGATGGTTTAGGTTCTGCTGGCGGAGTAATTAATGTGGTAACTAAGATACCTAAATTTATTAATCAAACCAATGTTGGTTTCAGATATGGAAGCTGGGATTTTTATAGACCAACAGTTGACTTCCAGAGAGTGTTAGATTCTCAGGGGAAAATTGCTGTCAGGTTAAATGCAGCTTACCAGAATAATAACAGCTTCAGAAGATTTATTAATACCGAACGTATTTATGTGAATCCATCTATTGCCATTCGTCCGGATGATAAAACCGAGATTGTAGTTGAAATGGATTATATGCATAACAATACAACACCGGATAGGGGAACTGTAAACCTTGCCAAAGGAGATACAGAAGCAATATACAGAATGCCGGGAAGAAAATTCCTTGGATTTTCTACAGATAAGGCAAAAACTGAAACATTCAACTTTTCAACAACTGTTACACGAAAACTGACTGAAAAATTGAAGGTAAGAGCTGCATATATGAGTTCATCTTATCAGACTGAAATTGTAGGTGCTGCCCTGGCACCGTTAAAAAGAGATAATCCAACAGAATTCCGTAATAGAACACTGACAAGATCTGATAGAGAAGATTTAAATAAAGTATTTCAATTTGACTTTATCGGAGCTGATGTAATGACAGGGTTTATGAAACATACTTTTCAGGTAGGTTTTGACTGGAAGGAATCTAATGTTACAACGACTTCGTATAAAGCTAAAGATGTAGATCAGATCAATGTTCTGAATGAAATCAACAATATCCTGCCTGCTGGAGTTAATATAGACTTGTCAACAGCTAATGCTATTAATACGGTAGCACCTACTATGGGATTAATGGCACAGGATGTTATTACGTTCAATAAATACATTAAAGCTCATTTAGGAGTTCGTTATAGCAGGTTAATTGGTTCAGACAAAGAAAAAGATTATGCCTGGAATCCCTCTTTGGGAATTATGATCTCTCCTATTGAAAATATGAACATATTTGGTTCTTACACAAGCACTACCTCGCTGAGAAGTTCCAATAATGTATTGTTTAGCGGAGGGACTGTAGGAGCATCAACTACAAAACAATGGGAGGCAGGAATTAAGTCTGACTGGCTGAATGAAAGATTAAGATTTAATGTAACCCTTTTTGACATCAATACAGATAATTTATCATATGAACTCCTTGATGATGGAAATCCTACAGGAAAATATGCACTTGCCGGAAACTTAAAAAGACAAGGTGTTGAAGTTGAATTGATTGGTAAAATTCTTCCAAATCTGCAAGTGATGACAGGATGGGCGTATGTGGATGCACAGTATAAAGACAGCCCTTCATTTGTGAATGGTTCAGCACCGATTAATACACCTAAACATTCTGCTAATGCATGGTTGAATTATAAATTCGACACAGGAATACTGACAGGTCTTGACGTAGGGGCCGGAATTTATTTTGTGGGAGAAAGACCAGTGGACGACTATAAGCAAAAATATACTAATACGGAAAATGGACATGTAAACGGAACCCAACCGGGGGAAAAACCTTTCTTTATGCCCCAATATACTACAGTAGATGCCCAGATAGGATATTCTTTCAAAAATGGATTGGGATTAAGAGGTTTCTTCAATAACATCTTTGATTCAGTAGGATACAATTCCTACTTCAGAGGAGGATATATCGATCAGATCCAGCCAAGAAACTTTGCTGTACAGGTAAACTATAAATTCTAACACAAAAAAAAATTATTATGAAAATTGCCAGAACATTATTTTTAGTATGTATTGCCATTGCCGGTTTAAGTTCATGTTCCGAAGAACATCTGTCTGAAGAGGAACTGAAAACAGCAAGAGAAAATATAGAAAGACATTACACAAATCCCAGAAGTATATATTCATGGGGTAATATTTCTCCCTGGAAAGATCATTGGAATAATACCTCTTATCCAAAAACTTTTTCACCTGGACAGGTCGGAAGGAGCATCATAGCAGAAGAAAAGCTAAATGTTGAAAACCGTTTTTCAGGAAAAGTCAAGTAACATACTCTCAATCATTCATATCAATTTTAATTCAAAGAACATTAAGGCAGAACTTCTGTTTTAATGTTTTTTTTGTCAGTAATTGTAGTCATGATTCCTGTTAATTTTATACATTTAATTAATCATTTAAAATGACAGTCATGGGAAAAAAGAGCCATAGCTTTTTTGAAAAATTTTCAAACTGGGCTGTAAAATTTACAGGAAGTCCATATGCTTTTATAGGAGCTTTTATTATCGTAGTGCTATGGGCGGTAACAGGACCTTTTTTTGATTATTCCGAAACCTGGCAGCTGGTGATCAATACCGGAACTACAATCATAACCTTTCTGATGGTATTTTTGATTCAGAAAGCGCAGAATAAAGACTCCAAAGCGATACAGATTAAACTGAATGAACTTATAGCTGCTCATGAAAAAGCAAGCAATCGTATTGTGGATATTGAAGACCTTACAGAAGAAGAACTTGATCAGCTACATGTTTATTATGAAAGACTAGGACATCTGGCCAAAAAGGAGGCGGATATTCATACTTCTCATTCTATTGATGCTGCGGAAAGAAACCATGACTATAAATATGAATTCTTCAAAAGAAAACATGAAGAATGGATACAGAAACAAAAAAAGGATTAATTAAAAATTTTCAGAATATGTGAAATAATGTGATATATTCTTAATTTTTCTATTCATATTATGGTGTTTTTAATGGTTATTTTTAATTTTCCGCCATGCTTTTAGTGTTTTTTTTGATAAATATCTACTTTTATTAAAAAAAACGTATGAAAATAAAATTATTTTGTTTCTCGGTATTTCTGTTCGCAATATCAGCAAATGCCCAGTGGAGCAGAGGGCTGCCTCAACAAAAAATAACAAAAAAGAGTGATCATTCTGTTTACTACCAACTTGATATTGATCAGATAAGGACACAGCTGCTAAGAGCTTCTAAAATAGGCGAAGGTTCTCCCATCACCATTACTATTCCTACTCTTAATGGAAAAATAGAGAAATTTTCAGTCAGCAGTTTTCCGGTAATGGATGAAACTCTGGCTAACAAATACCAGTTGGGTTCCTATGTTGGAATTGGCGTTGATGATCCTACTAAATATATCAGGTTCAGTGTTGCTCCCCATGATTTTCAGTCTATGATTATTGGTGCCGACGGCCAATATGAATTTATAGAACCGGCAACATCTGATAAGTCTTATTATTCCGTACATGGAAAGACTAATAAAAGCGGACATGCATTTGCCTGCTCTACCAAAGAAGATAAAGAAGCTGTGGCTAATCTTGAAAAGCTTAAGAATTCTGGAGCAGCAGCAAAATCAAATAATAAAATCTTCCATACCTTGAGATTAGCCATGTCTGTTACAGGTGAGTATACTGCCTATTTTGGTGGTGTTGCTGGCGCACTGACACAGATCAATGCTACTTTATCAAGAGTAAACGGTGTATTTGAAAAAGAATTTAATGTACACGTTAATGCAATTAATGCTCCGGGGCTGATCTTTACCGATATAGCTAATGATCCTTACAGTGATTCCAGTCAGATGTGTAAATGGAATTATGAACTGATGAATACATTGCATGGAGGAGTTTATGGGGTTACAGATGACGATTTTGATATAGGACACTTGTTCGGCGCTACAGGTGGTGGTGGAAATGCAGGCTGTATTGGCTGTATAGGAAATAATGATACATCTACCACTATTGATCCTGATTGTGATAACTCACCTTCTCCAAATAACTACAAAGGAAGCGGTTTTACTTCTCCTGCAGACGGTATACCACTGGGAGATAACTTCGATATAGATTATGTAGCGCATGAAATAGGGCATCAGTTGGGAGATAATCACACCTTCAGTTTTAATGAAGGAACAGGTGTCTGTGTGGAACCTGGTTCCGGATCTACCATTATGGGCTACGCCGGAATTACAGGAACCAATACAGATGTTCAGCAACATTCTGACGCCTATTTTCATAGTGTAAGTATTGACCAGGTACAGGCTAATCTTGCTGCAGTAACTGCTGATGTGGAAACTCCTATTGTTAATAATCCACCGGTTGTAACCGCAATGAATACAATCTATACCATTCCTAAATCTACAGCATTTGTACTGACAGCATCAGCAACAGATCCTGATGGAGATGCTTTAACTTATTGCTGGGAACAGGTGAATTCAAGTAGTTTGAGTAATGGAATTTCCAAAACGAACATCGGAAATACAACCTCCGGTGCAAGCTTCAGATCCTGGGCGCCTACCACCAATCCTACCAGATATTTCCCTAAGCTGGTAACCGTATTGGGAGGAGCTGTAAAAAATACAACTGACTTTGAAGCAGCAAGTACAATGGCAAGAACTACGAACTTCCGCGTGACGGTAAGAGATAACAAACCAGGAGGGCAGGCCCAGACAGCTTATGCCACACAAACTATTGTAGTAGGTTCTGCAGCCGCATTTACTGTAAATACAACATCATTGACACCCAATGCCAATTCTGCAATTGCATGGACTGTTTCCGGAACAACTGCTGCTCCATATAATGTAGCTAACGTAAAAATTGATTATACAGCAGATGGCGGAGCAACCTGGAATGACCTTGCTGCATCAGTTCCCAATAACGGATCAGCGAATGTTTTTATCCCGGCATCTTTAGCTGGAAAAACGATTCACCTGAGAGTTTCTGCTATTGGAAATGTTTTCTACGCTGTGAAGCAGGCTACGGTGTCCAGTCTATTGGCAGTTTCTGAAGCTGGAAACGTGAAGTCTGTTAAGATCTATCCAAACCCTGCAGAAGATGTATTGAACATTACAAATGTTTCTTCAAACGCTTCTTATGAAATTTTCAGTGCTCCGGGGCAGATCATTGCCAGGGGAACTATAGGCGACGGCAAAATTAATGTAAAAGCTCTTGTGAAAGGAATCTACTTTATCACGATTAACAATAAAGAAGAAAAGAGTACAATTAAGTTTGTTAAAAAATAATCAGGTTAACAATCAAAATAAAAAACCTCTGAGTCATCAGAGGTTTTTTTATGGTTTTTATTATCGCATAAAATAGTTGAAATAACTACAGCTTCCCATTAAGTTCTTCGTTGTTTCAGTATCAGAATACTGAGCTTTTAACTGAGCAAAATAGGTTCTGTATTTCTGGTTTTTAAGATTGTCCATTTCTTTTTGTCGGGCATCTTCTTTTTCAGACCATTTCGGATCAGAATAATCAAAATCCTTGGGTGCCTTGGCTTCATATTGATAATATTTGCCTTGTTCAGCACTTGCCATCTGGAATAGGATTCTTGCTTTTTCTTCTTTATTATTGGAAAGCTTAAGTGCTTTTTGATAATAATTGATGGAAAGGTCAAAATTATCAGGTTCAATATAAGAAGTATCAAGGAAGTTTTTATAATAATACTTATAAGGATTCTTTCTGTCTGTATTCCAGAAATCATATTTACCTCCGTTGCTGTTGTCGATATCCATAACAAACAATTCGCGGTAATATCCTAAAATAGAAGTATTATACAATAAGTTTCCGATCAGCTGATTGGCTTTTGCCGCTTTTTCACCTGTACCGTTTCCGATCTTTTTCAACTGAATCAAAGCGTCTGCCAGCTCAAGTTTATTCATACTTGTTTTGATGAATGGGAAATCAGCGTAATTTTCCGCTTTCATACTTTCGGTATCAGGGCTTCCGAAACTTTCCCATACATTATGTCCGAATACAAGATTTGAAATATTTTTAAATCCGTCGTATTCTGCAGGAGCGTATTGTTTTGGAGTGATGGTTTGCCCATTCTTTTCTGTCCATTCATAATTTTGTCTGGGGATACCCGCAAAGCTTTTTGCTTTTTCATAATAAGCTTTTGCTTTTTCAAAATCGGCAAGTCTCATGGCTCTGTCTCCATAAATGGTATTGAAGAAGGCATCAATATTACCCACGCTGTCCATGTTTTTGGCGATGATCTGCTGTTCAAACTGTGTTTTATTTGGTTTCCTGTAAAACTCTTCCACACTTTTTACCAGACTTGAGTTCGGGTTGTACTGCAAATCCGAAAGCTTATTATTCATCAGGAATGATTTTCCATCCTCTCCCTGAAGGAAGTAACGGTTGGCAATAACATCCTTCAGGAAATCAGCCGTTGAAGGTACTTCACCATAATAATCGAAATTATCTGTAGTGGCTGTATCTTTTTCTACCTTTTTTTCTACGAAGTATTCTGCATACTCTTTCATCAGATGGTCTTCATAGTCTGCATCAATTTTCGGCTGGGAAACAATATCGTTCAGAACTTTCATTCTTTTGATCTCTTCCAGATATTCCGGATTGGTCGTTTTGATGTCATTCAGAATTTCAGAACTTTCTTTATAGTCTTTCTTTAAAAACTTAAGATAAGCATCTGCAATCTGCCAGTACTCATCCTTAGACTTTTCCTTTGTTTTATCAGTGAATTTTTCAAGACTGTCAAGGAAATCCTGTGTTTTTTCATCGTAATAATAAGCCGTTCTGTTATAAAAAGGGATTCTATCCGGATTACTGAACAGCTCATCGTCACTTTGATCAGCTTTAACATTATTACCTGTTTTATCAGATTTGGAACCTCCGAAAAGATTTTTGAAGAACCTTACAATTTTCTGCCAGAAAGAAAGCTTTTGTTCTTTCACCTCACTTTTGGTTGAATCTGCAGATGTATCTTTTGAGGTGTTATCCGTTGAATTTTCCTTCGTCGTTGCTTTTTGAGCATCTGAAGTGTAATAATAGGTAGGCAGATAGCTTCTTTCAAGCTCGTTGATACTTCTGGCAGCCATTACCTTCAGAATCTCGGAATCTGGATCAATTTCATACATCTTTTCCATCATGGGAATTGGATTGTTGAAATCTTCATAACCCAAAAGAAAGTAAGCCATATTCTTTTCTTCATTCGTATTGGCTCTTTTCATGATATTGCTGAAAGAGGCAGTGTCTGAAAGTTTCATGGAAACAAAAGCAGACTCCTTACGGTCTTTACTGTTCATGAATACCTGAAAAAAGTTCCAGTTGGCATCACTGTTCATTTCCAGTCCTCTTTGAGCTCCTGCCAATTGGTCCAGAGACATGAAGTAGACTGTTCCTTTCAGTTTGATGGGAGCAACATATGTTTTGAAAGCCTGCAAAGCAGAATCGTAGTTTCTGGTATAATGATTAAGACGTACCAGCTGATATCCGTACCGCTGCTTGATTTCAGGATTTCTCGCTGCGTTGTACAAAGAGGTTAAAGCAGAGATGGTTTTATGGTAATCAAGAGCCGTAGCATTTTTTCTGTTGGCATCCCTGTCGTAATAGAATGAGTTTTCACTTTCTATATAATTGATGCTCATATAAGGCTCAAGATACTTGGCTTCAATCAAATAATCAATACCTTCCTTATATTTCTGGTAAAATCCGGTGCCTAGCTTTTGTAAAAGAGGGTTGGTTGGATTTCCGTTCTTTAAAGCATTCAGGTCGTTCATACTGATCTTATACACCAGATTATGGGTTTCAGAATAACTGAGCTGATTGTTAAAAAACTTTTTCCATGTTTCAACATTATCATCAGGAATCAATGCAGAATTATATCCTCCATAAAATCTGCTTGAATAATTATGCAGGAAGGGAAGATAAGCCTTGTCTTTGATGATGGTTTGCGTAAAAAGGTTGAAGTAATCATAATCAGGATCCGACCACGCACAGGCGTCAGATTGGGTATAGAAAAGTGATACAACCGCAAGTGAAAGAATATACTTTTTCATAGGGTGTGCAGTGTTTTTTTAGTTTTAATATTGTATGATGGTAGTGTTCTGGCAAGTATGCCTCTATCTCCAGGAGATTAAAATTTCCGGTCTGACACAAATTTACTATCTAATTGATAATAAATGATATTAAAATGCGGGATTTTTTTCTGTAAAAACCCAATAACATCATTAAGCTGTTCTTCAGATATTTCCTCTGCCTTTATTTTGAAACCTTTATTCAAATAACTTCCGAAGTAGAAGCCGTCTTTCATGACTTCAACTTCGTGATCTGAAATCTTTTTGAAACTGGAGTTTTCCAGATCTCTTTTCGATAAGGCATTAATAAGTCTGTGTTTTCCTAAATGATTGGTAACAATTCCCCATGAATATATAGGAAGTGCCACTTCAACATTTTTGATAGGGTAATCTTCCATTTTTGAAAGATAGCTTCTCAGAATATTTACATCCAGGATAGAATTCTTGTCAGAGTTTTCAAGAGGCGATGAAGTAGAGTAGCACATCAGATATACTTTTCCTACGGGAGGAATTCCGGTCTGCTTTTTATCTTTCACCTGATGAAGGCGAAGGGTACAGGTAATTTCTTTTCCGGAAATTCTTTTGAGTTCTTTCAGAAATTTAAAATAATCATTCCGTGTTCCCGCAGTCCAGTCACAGTCAATTTGAATTTCATTGCTGGTTTTCAGTTGATATTCTATTGCTTTCTTCTGAATTAAAAGATGAATGCTTTCTGCCAGAAATCTGATCTCTTCTGCAGAAATGCCCAGCAAGGTCTGATTGGTAATGAAAACCGTAGGAACAATCTGTTTGCCTGTCTGAAAACTTGGGTCTTTGGTGACTACTGCAACAGGTTGAAATTTCCCATTCACCTTATCTACATCAAAAAATCTGGTGTACAAATAAGGAATCGTAGCTTTATCCAGCGCTTTCTTTTCTGCATTATCAAGCTTCAGTTTGGTTTTCCAGTAATAAAACGTGTAAGGATGATTCTCTTTCCTGCTGCATGATGCAATAAGGAAAAGAAGAAATAGAAATAAAATTTTTAAATGTTTCATTGGTGTAAATCACCCTTCAAAATTAAAGATATTTTGGCAGAATATAAACCGTAAAATCCCGGTGATTAAAGGTAAGAAGCAAAAGAATATCGTATTTACGTATTATGACTTGTTCAAATACAGTAGATTGTATAACTATTCCCCTCCTCCGGAGGGGTGGCAAATTTATAATTTGACGGGGTGGTTTCCCAACAACAAGAAAACCACCCCTGATGGAGTGGCTTTCTCTCTATATTATTGTACTACTTAAAAAATTCGCTTTCGCAGGTACAGGTTTCTTTTTTGATGCTGTCAGAAGATGAGCAGCAGCCTTCGAGGCTTTTAACATTTCCCTTTTCATCGGTAAGGTAGATTTTATCTTTATCAAATTTCAGGAAAAACGTTTCCTCATATTTTTTAAAGACCACTTTCATGACCTTATTAGGAGCATATTTCCCTGCATTGATTTCTTCCGTGGTTTCTTCTCCGCTAGCCTGATTGATCTGGACATACCCAAAATATACATCACCATTATTTTTCACATCCAGATAATAATGAGGAGTACCGGTGCCGCTATATCCTTTCAGAATGTCAAAAGCTCTGTATCCGATAAAAGGAAGCTCTGTCTGCTGTGCCCACGTAAAAATACCGATACACAGAATCATTACACTGAAAAACTTTTTCATAGATATTTTTTTCAAATGTAAAAATTTTTATGCAAAAACATTCACCGTAAAAACACGGTTGTTTAAATGATGCGTTGTGTAAAATCTCTTTCACTGAAAGCAGGTGTGGATTTTGATTGGATAGGTAGCTTTTTATAACAATAAAACCACTCCTGAAAAGAAGTGGCTTTCTATAATTGAATTAAAATCAGATTAAAAAACTGTTGCCGCAAGCTGAATCCTTGCAAACTTATTCGATGGATTCCACATCGCCATCATGGTTACAGGAAGACTGTAATGATCAGTAATCTTAACTACCTTTCCGGCCTTTAGGCCTACATTTACGATGTCAAAGCTGTTTTTACCATTGCCATATAGAAACGTTTTATCATTGAGTGCGAATCCTGCTCCTACAAATGCATCCAGATTGATTTTCTGTCCCTTAATAACAGGATAGCTTGCCTGTACATAAGTGGAATATCTGTTCTTTTTGTAACTTCCATCAGCTTCCAGAATTACTTCTCCTGCATTGGCTCCTCCATACAGCATGATATCAGCCTCAATATTGATCGGGAATGATGGCCCGAAAGTATAGTTGGTCCTTAAATCAATAATATGGGCAGTTCTTCTCTGTGAATAACTGAAAATATCGTCCGCAGCCACTGCAGTATTGATGTTTCGGGAATTGTAAAGGTCCCATAGCCCAATATAAAAACGTCCGTCAGAATATTGAATATAATAATTGATCTCTTTATAATGGGTGTTGTCTTTATCATCCGCCAGTGCAGATGCTCCCCAGATTCCTACCTTCCATTTTTTCTCTGCATCCAGGGCATACGACAGGTTTCCCATTACAACAGGCTTATCAGTAATAATAAGGCCTCTCCATAAATGATTGTTCTGAATGTTGGCCGTAAAATCAAGTCTTCCTTCTTTCGATTCCGTGGTTTCAGCACTTTCCTGTGAAAATAGCTTTCCTGTCCCTAAAGCAAGAAAGAAGATCCCTTTTAAGATTTTTTTCATCATGTGTCTTATTTTAAAAATCCATATAATACTGCTGCGATAATCGCTCCGGTAACCGGACCTACTACAGGAATCCACGCATAGCCCCAGTCACTGCTTCCTTTTACAGGTAAGATGGCATGCATAATTCTTGGTGCAAGATCTCGTGCCGGGTTAATGGCATAGCCTGTAGTTCCTCCCAGAGATAAGCCTATTGCCCACACTACAAACGTAACAGGAATGGCTCCAATAGAACCCAATCCTACTTTGGCTGTTGGATCTGCCTGTAAAGAAATACTTGGATCTGCAAAGTAGAAGACACAGAATACCAGTACAAACGTCCCGATAATCTCACTGATAAGATTGGAAGATGTTTTTCTGATAGCCGGGCCTGTACTGAAACATGCCAGTTTTGCTCCTTCATCTTCCGTAATCGCAAAATGGTCTTTATGAAACAGCCATACCAGAAATGCACCCAGCATTCCTCCAATCATTTGCGCTGCAATATAAGAGGGAACCAGGTCCCATGAAAACTTTCCTGCAGTCGCAAGACCAATGGTTACAGCCGGATTCAGATGGGCCCCACTTATTGGCCCTGCAACGGTTACTCCAACAAATACGGCCAGTGCCCATGCGGTAGTAATAACAATCCATCCGGAATTATTTCCTTTCGTATCTTTTAAGACAACATTGGCTACAACACCGTTGCCTAACAATATAAGAAGCATCGTTCCGATAACTTCTGCAATAAATGGGGTCATATAAGTTTTTTTTGATGAGTGAGTTAATCTTCTATCCAGCTTTGAGCGCTTTTTACTGCTTTCTTCCAGAAGTGGGTCATTTTATCCACTTGTTCTCTGTTTAATTGAGGGTGGAAGTCTTTGTCTACAATCCATTGTTCCTGGATTTCGTCAATACTTTTCCAGTATCCTACTGCAAGCCCTGCAAGGTAGGCTGCACCAAGGGCGGTAGTTTCCAATGTTTTTGGTCTTGTTATTTTAAATCCGAATAAGTCAGACTGGATCTGCATCAGAAGATCACTTGCAGAAGCACCGCCGTCTACTCTTAATTCAAGACTCGCCCTTCCGGAATCGGCTTCCATTGCTTTTACAATATCATACACCTGAAAGGCTATTCCTTCCAATGTTGCTCTTGCGATGTGTGCATCAGTAGTTCCACGGGTAATTCCTACAATCGTTCCGCGGGCATACTGATCCCAGTAAGGAGCGCCAAGACCTGTCAGTGCAGGTACGAAGTAAACACCACCATTATCGGGTACAGAAGCTGCCAGTTTATTGATTTCATCAGAAGAATGAATAAGCTTAAGACCATCTCTTAGCCATTGAATAGCCGCACCTCCTACGAATACACTTCCTTCCAGAGCGTAGTTGACTTCTCCATTGATTTTCCAGGCTACTGTTGTAAGAAGGTTGTTCTTAGAAGAAACGGCTTCCGTTCCTGTGTTCATTAATAAGAAACATCCTGTTCCGTAAGTGTTTTTTACCATTCCCGGAGTGGTGCACATCTGTCCGAATAAAGCTGCCTGCTGATCGCCGGCAATACCCGCGATTGGAATTTTGGTAGAGAATAGAGTAGTAGCGGTCTCTCCGTATATCTCACTGCTTTGCTTTACTTCAGGAAGAATGTTTCTAGGAATGTCAAACAATTCTAATAAATCATTATCCCATTCTAAAGTATGAATATTCAGAAGCATTGTTCTGCTGGCATTGGAAACATCTGTGATAAACATTTTTCCGCGGGTAAGTTTCCATACAAGCCAGGTATCAACGGTTCCGAAGCATAATTTTCCTTCTTCGGCTTTCTGTCTTGCTCCTTCTACATGATCAAGAATCCATTTCAGCTTGGTCGCTGAAAAGTACGCATCCAGAACCAGTCCTGTTTTTTCTTTGATGGTTTCTGCATGTCCCTGTTCTTTCAGCTCGTCGCAGTATTTTGAAGTTCTCCTGTCTTGCCATACAATGGCATTGTAGATGGGTTCACCGGTTTCCTTATCCCAAACGATTGTAGTTTCACGTTGGTTGGTTATTCCGATGGCTGCAACTTCCAGTCCTGAGATTCCTGCCTTTGCAATAACTTCAGCTGCTACAGAGATCTGTGAAGACCAGATTTCGTTTGGATCGTGTTCTACCCAACCCGGAGTAGGAAATATTTGTCTGAAATCTTTTTGAGATACATATTCTATTTCTCCACTGTGATTGAAGAGAATCGCTCTGGAGGAAGTTGTTCCCTGGTCTAGAGCGAGAATTAGTTTTTCATTCATGTATATAATGCTAATTTAGGTTGATTATTTTAGGTGAATAAGGAGTCAGTAAATATCCTCTTGCCAGTTCAATGAATTCATTTTCCTGCTGCTGCGCCCATTCTTCAGAATATCCTTTTTCTTCAGCAATGATTCTTGCTACATTGTGTGCGCTGTCTATAGCAGCTCTGGCATCCAGGAATAATAAACGTACTCTTCTTGCCAGAATATCTTCAATGGTTTCTGCCATTTCTGCTCTTACAGCCCATACCACTTCTGCTACAGTGAAAGGGTGATCCGGGTGGATCTTCTGTGCGTAACGCGGATTGCTTTGTTGTAAGGCTTTGATAGCCGGAATATCAGATCCGTAAACATATAGGTGATTGGTTCTGTCTACCTGTTCCGGTTTTACATTTCCATGGATGGAAAGATGTTCTGTTTTAGATGGGCTGTTTCCCAATCTGTGAACTTTCATGGCTTCGTTTACGGTATCTTCTGCCATTTTACGGTAGGTAGTCCATTTCCCTCCGATAATAGAAACTAATCCGGTCTCTGAAGTAATGACTTTATGGCTTCTTGATACTTCTTTTGTACTTTTGCTTCCGTCTTTAGGAGCGGCAAGCGGACGAAGACCTGCGAAAACAGATTTTACATCTTCACGTGTCGGTTTTTTAGCTAAATATTGTCTCGCTGTATTCAATACAAAACTGATTTCCTCTTCCAGTGCACGAGGCTCAAAGCTTTCATCCTTCAGAAGGGTGTCTGTAGTTCCTACCAAAGCTCTGTCATGCCATGGAACAACAAATAACACTCTGCCGTCCGATGTTTTTGGAATCATGATGGCATCATCACTTTTCAGGAATGATTTATCCAGTACGAGGTGAATTCCCTGGCTTGGTACCACAAGTTTACCATGTTTAGGGTTGTTCATGTTCAGAATGTCATTTGTAAACACACCTGTTGCATTGATCACTACTTTACCATGGATCTGATATTGTTGTTTAGAAAACTGGTCTTCTGCAACTACACCGATTATTTTATCCGAATCATCTTTCAAAAGGTTGATTACTTTAACATAGTTGACAGCACTTCCGCCTTTTTCAATAATAGTCTGGGTAAGGTTGATCGCAAGTCTGGCATCGTCAAACTGTCCGTCCTGGTAAACAACTCCACTCATTAAGTGATTTTGTTCAATAGTGGGAAGCTTTTCGATGGTTTTTGATTTGCTGATGTATTTCGTTTTACCTAAGCTCAATTTTCCGGCAAGAAAATCATAAACAGATAGTCCTATCTTATAATAGATTCCTCCCCACCAGGTATAGTTAGGAATAATAAAAGACTGATTTTTTACAATATGTGCTGCGTTCTTTGCTAAGAGTCCTCTTTCTTTTAATGCTTCTTTTACCAATCCGACATCTCCCTGAGCGAGATATCTAACTCCGCCGTGTACCAATTTGGTACTTCTGCTGGATGTTGCTTTTGCGAAGTCATGAGATTCAAGCAATAAAGTTTTGAATCCCCTGCTTACCGCATCTAATGCTGAACCTAAACCACTGGCTCCTCCTCCTATGACAATAAAGTCCCATTCTTTTACATTGGTTAACTTACTGAGTTCTTCGTTTCGTTTCATAAATGTTTCGTTTATGTTTCGTTTTCAAATATATAAATTAAAAATGAAAGCAAAAAGAAAATAAATGAAATTTTAAAATATCGGAAAAAATCGGTAATTTTGATGAAACGAATAAAATGGAAAAGCTATTACCAAGGCAGGATGAAATACTTAAAGAGCTGGATGAGAAAGGGCATGTACTTGTTCAGGATCTGTGCGAAAAGCTCAATGTTTCTTCAGTTACGATCCGAAAGGATCTTAACTATCTCGAAAGCCTGGGGCTTCTTTTCAGGAATCATGGAGGAGCAAGTAAGCAGGTAAGATATGCTTACGAGAAAAACGTCGGGGAGAAAGAAAACATCAATGTGGAAGCGAAGCAGATTATTGCCAAAGCGGCATTATCACTGATTCAGGAAAATGACTGTATTATATTGGCGTCCGGAACAACGATGCATTATCTTGCCAGAATGCTTGTGAATTTCAATTCGCTTACTGTTTTAACGTCCTCATTGAGGGTGGCTATTGAGCTTTGTAACAATCCTAATATTAATGTGATCCAACTGGGAGGGGAGGTGAGGAAAAGTTCAACTTCAATTGTAGGATCCATTTCGGAAGGAATTCTCAAACAGTTTTCCTGTAATAAACTTTTTCTGGGGGTAGACGGTATTGATCTTGAATTTGGAATCAGTACCTCCAATGCCGCAGAGGCTCATCTTAATCAGGTTATGATTGAGTGTGCGGATAAGACAGTTGTTTTGGCAGATTCGTCCAAACTGAATAAGAAGGGGTTTGGTAAAATCGCCTCATTGGACGAAGTAGATTATCTGATCACAGATAATGGTATCGGTAAAGAAGACCGGTCCGCGTTGGAAGAGAGAGGGGTTACGGTTATTGTAAAATAGGCTGTATTCGGCTTAATCAAATAGTTAAAAATAGAGACCGTCTGACTTCAGGCAGTCTCTATTTTAAAATAGAAATCATTTGACTTATACTTTCCAGAAAAATCTCTTTTTGTTTTTTCTTTCCGCTCCAAGCACAGTGTAGAATTTAATGGCTCTTGTATTAAAATCCGGGGTTTGCCATTGAATTATGGAGCAGCCTTCTTCTTGTGAGTGGCTTTTTATTAATTCCATTATTTGTTTTCCTGTTCCGTTTCCCCTTACATTCTCTTTTAGGAATAAGCAGTCAACATACATATAGTAACCTGCGTCCCAGGTGGAGAACTGTTTGAAAAATGTTGCATATCCTGATATTTCAGTATCAGATTCTGCAACCAGACATTTTATGTGGGAATCCGGATCCAGGAGGTATTTAGCGAGCTGTACCTTTTTGTTTTCTTCGTTAAAAAAGTTTCTTTCGTAGTGCGCATGGTCTTTACACAATTCAATAATGGAACTTATGTCTTTTTCTTCGGCGAATCTTATCTTCATATCTTTTTGTTGATGGATTAGCAGGCGCATACAAAAGTGGAACCATTGGTAGGGTCTGTTCCTTCTGTGGCATAGCCATCAAATTTCCACCATTCAATTCCTCCTATTAATTCCATAACCTTAAATCCTAATTGGGTCATTTTTAAAGCCCCTTTTGTGGAAGCATTACAGCCTATCCCGTCGCAGTAGCAGACATATATTTTTGACTTGTCAAGGTGCCGGGTGCTTTCTTCTGTCATTTCGCGATGCGGCAGATTAATTGCAGATGGGATGTGCTCTTTGCTGTAGCCATCTGGTTTTCTTGTATCTACTGCTATATACTCTGTACTGTTTTGAAATACATCATATAAATCTGAAGGATCCATTTCATACATTAATTTTTTCTGGTAGAATTCAATTTGTTCTTGCATACTGTTAAATTGTTTGTAGTGCAAAGCTATGATTGGGTTTATTCTTTTCCTAAGATTGAAATTGAATGTTCTGCAGTGTTAAATGAAATATTTTCAGATAGTGTTTTTTGTTATATGATTAACTTTGCGCTATGGAAATCAAGTTTTTAAAACTTATTAAAACAATTGCGGAGGAAGGGAGTATTGCAGGTTCTTCTGAAAAACTTTTTTTGACACAGTCAGCATTAAGCCATCAGCTTAAAGATCTGGAAATCCAGCTCGGGTTTAAAGTGTTTTACAGGGCAAGGAACAAATGGGAGCTTACTGAGGAGGGAAGTGTGCTTTACAAAACTGCATGTACGGTAATAGATAGTATCGGGAATGGTCTGAATGAGATTCAGCAGATAAGAGCCGGAGCGGCGGGTACCATAAAAATCAGTACAGAATGCTACTCATTCTATCAGGGACTGCCGTTATTTATTCAGAAAATGAAAGTATTATATCCGGAGATTGAAGTGGATCTGGTATTGGAAGCGACTCATAAGCCTGTGGAAAAAATCATATCCAATGAAATTGATATTGCAGTGGTCACTTCAAAACCTGCCGGTAATAATGAATTGATCTGCATTGAGATTTTTGAGGATGAAGTTTTTGCAGTAATTCATCAGGAAAACCTTTTAAATGATACTGAATATCTTAGTGCTGAGGATTTTCGGGATGCTCATTTAATCATTCATTCTTTTCCTTTAGAAACCGTTTCTGTTTACGATCGGTTCCTTAATCCTAGCGGAATGATGCCTGTGAAGATTTCAGCAGTTCCGTTAACAGAAGTTACTTTGGAAATGGTGCAGGCCAATATGGGGATTACCTGTATGCCGAAATGGGCATTGCATTCATTCAGGCTGTCTGATGAGCTGAAATTTAAAAAAATCGGAAGTAAGGGTTTAAAAAGAAAACATTATCTGGTAATAAGAAAATCGGATGCCGGAAAAAAATATATTAATGACTTTCTTTTGAACTTCAAAGAATATTTTCAAAATTTTGGATAGTTTTTTTTCTGAAACTGCTAAATGATTAAAAATCAAAATATTTTAGTCGAAATATTTGTCAGTTACAAAATTATTCATAAATTTGCACACTCATTTTAGGGGCGTAGTATGCCTATATCAAAAGTAGAAATTACTTCAGACTTCCGAAAAATGGGGATAAATAAAGGATAAATTTTATTATAATATAAACAATGTCAGGTATTATTGGTAAAAAAATCGGTATGACATCTTTGTTTAACGAAGAAGGAAAAAACATTCCTTGTACAGTTATCCAAGCTGGTCCATGCTCGGTTTTACAGGTCAGAACCTTAGAAAAAGACGGTTATAAAGCTGTTCAGTTAGGTTTCGATGACAAGAGTGAGAAGAACGTTGGTAAAGCGTTAGCTGGTCATTTTAAAAAGGCTGGTTCTGCTCCTAAAGCTAAATTAGTTGAATTCTACAGAGAATTCGTTGATGAAGTAAAAGTAGGAGAAGAAGTAAAAGTTGATTTATTCGCTGAAGGTGAATATGTTGACGTAACAGGAACTTCAAAAGGTAAAGGCTTCCAGGGTGTTGTTAAGAGACACGGATTTGGAGGTGTAATGCAGGCAACTCATGGTCAGCACAACAGACTTAGAGCTCCAGGTTCTATCGGTGCTGGTTCAGACCCTTCAAGAGTATTCAAAGGGATGAGAATGGCTGGAAGAATGGGAGGTAAGCAGGTAACTGTTCAAAACCTTCAAGTGTTAAAAGTTGATCAAGAACAAAATCTTTTAGTAGTAAAAGGTGCTGTTCCGGGAGCTAAAAATTCTTATGTAATTATCAGAAAATGGAACTAGTAGTATTAAATACATCAGGAAAAGAGACCGGAAGAAAAGTAACTCTAGACGAAACAGTATTCGGAATTGAGCCAAATCAGCACGCGGTTTACTTAGAAGTTAAACAGTATCTTGCTGCTCAAAGACAAGGTACTCATAAAGCAAAAGAAAGAAGCGAAATTACTGCTTCTACTAAAAAGCTTAAGAAGCAAAAAGGATCAGGATCTGCTAGATACGGTGATATCAAATCTCCAGTATTCAGAGGTGGAGGTAGAGTATTCGGACCAAAACCAAGAGACTACAGATTCAAATTGAACAAAGCTCTTAAGAGATTGGCTAAGAAATCTGTTTTATCTCAAAAAATGAGAGACAACAGCATTAAAGTTTTAGAAGATGTGAGCTTTGACGCTCCTAAGACTAAAGATTTCATCAATGTATTAAATGCATTGGAACTTAACGGTAAAAAATCTTTATTCGTTCTTCCTGAAGCTAACAAGAATGTGTATTTATCTTCAAGAAACTTACCTAAAACTAAAGTAATGAACTTCAACGAGATCAGTTCTTACGATTTAGTAAACGCTGGTGAGATCATTTTCTTCGAAGGTGCAGTTGAAAAATTCCAGGAAAATTTAAAGAAATAAATCATGTCAGTTATTATTAAACCAGTTATTTCAGAAAAGGCTAATTACCTTACAGATTTAAGAGGTTCTTATTCTTTCTTAGTGAATCCTAAGGCGAATAAAATCGAGATCAAAAAAGCTGTTGAAGCAGCTTACGGTGTAAAAGTAGCAGACGTTAACACAATGATTTATGCTCCGAAGGTTTCTTCAAAATACACTAAAAAAGGTCTTCAAGTAGGAAAGACAAATAAATTGAAAAAAGCGGTAATCAAACTTGCTGAAGGTGAGGTTATCGATATTTTTGCTGTAAATTAATTATTAATTATAAATAATAGTAATGTCTGTTAGAAAATTAAAACCTATCACCCCGGGACAGAGATTCAGAATTGTAAACAATTTTGAGGAAATTACTACCAACAAACCAGAGAAATCTCTAACAGTTGGTATTAAAAAGTCAGGTGGACGTAACCAAACAGGTAAAATGACCATGCGTTACACCGGAGGTGGACACAAAAAGAAATACAGAATTATTGACTTCAAAAGAAACAAAGCAAACGTTGAAGCCACTGTAAAATCTGTAGAATACGATCCAAACAGAACTGCATTTATCGCTTTATTAGAGTACGCAGACGGAGAGAAGAGATATATCATCGCTCCAAACGGTATCAAAGTTGATCAGAAAGTAGTATCAGGAGAAAGCGTTGAACCAAATGTAGGTAACGCAATGAAATTGAAAAACATTCCATTGGGTACTGTAATCTCTTGTGTTGAAATGAAGCCTGGACAAGGTGCAATTTTAGCAAGAAGTGCTGGTTCTTCAGCTCAATTAACTTCAAGAGATGGTAAATATGCAATCATCAAGTTACCTTCAGGAGAATCAAGAATGATCCTTACTGAATGTATGGCAATGATTGGTTCTGTTTCCAACTCAGATCACCAATTAACTGTATCAGGTAAGGCTGGTAGAAGCAGATGGTTAGGTAGAAGACCAAGAACAAGAGCGGTTGTAATGAACCCAGTAGATCACCCAATGGGTGGTGGTGAAGGACGTTCTTCAGGAGGTCACCCAAGATCTAGAAACGGTAAACCGGCTAAAGGTTACAAAACTAGAAAGAAAAACAAAGTGTCTAACCGTTACATCGTATCTAAAAGAAAATAATTATGGCAAGATCACTTAAAAAAGGACCGTTCATTCATCATACTTTAGATAAGAAGGTTCAGGCAAATATAGAGTCTGGTAAGAAGACAGTTATCAAAACTTGGTCTAGAGCATCTATGATCTCTCCGGACTTCGTAGGACAAACTATTGCTGTACACAACGGGAAATCTTTTATCCCGGTTTACGTTACAGAAAACATGGTTGGTCACAAGTTAGGCGAATTTTCTCCAACAAGATCTTTCAGAGGTCATGGTGGTAACAAAAACAAAGGAAGCAGATAATCATGGGATCAAGAAAACAAGATAGTTCAATCGCAAGAAAAGAAGCTAACAAAGACGTTGTAAAAGCTTCATTAAATAATTGCCCGTCTTCTCCAAGAAAAATGAGATTAGTTGCTGATATCATTAGAGGAGAGCAGGTAGACAAAGCACTTTATATCCTAAAATATTCTAAGAAGGATGCTTCTAACAAGTTAGAGAAATTACTTCTTTCTGCTATGGCTAACTGGCAAGTGAAAAACGAAGGTGCTGACATCGAGGAAGCAAACCTTATCGTTAAAGAAATATTTGTGGATAGTGCAAGACAATTGAAGAGACTAAGACCAGCTCCACAAGGTAGAGGGTATAGAATCAGAAAAAGATCTAACCACGTTACATTAATCTTAGGTAACAAAGAAAATTAATCAAGGTATGGGACAGAAGACAAATCCAATTGGTAACAGATTAGGTATCATCAGAGGATGGGATTCTAACTGGTTTGGTGGAAACGATTATGGAGACAGAATCGCTGAAGACTACAAAATCAGAAGATACCTTGAAGCTAGATTATCTAAAGGTGGTATTTCAAAAATTTATATTGAAAGAACTTTAAAATTAGTTACAGTAACTATTACTACTGCTAGACCGGGACTTATCATCGGTAAAGGAGGTCAGGAAGTTGATAAATTGAAAGAAGAGTTGAAGAAATTGACTGGTAAGGATATTCAAATCAACATTTTCGAAATCAAAAGACCTGAATTAGATGCTGTACTAGTTGCTGATAGTATTTCTAAGCAAATTGAAAACAGAATTTCTTACAGAAGAGCTGTTAAAATGGCAATGGCAAGTACTATGAGAATGGGTGCTGAAGGTATCAAAGTTCAAATCTCTGGTAGATTAAACGGAGCTGAAATGGCAAGATCAGAATCTTTCAAAGAAGGAAGAATTCCATTGTCAACTTTCAGAGCTGATATCGATTACCACTGGGCAGAAGCTCACACTACTTACGGTAGACTAGGGGTAAAAGTTTGGATCATGAAAGGTGAAGTTTACGGTAAAAGAGAACTTTCTCCACTAGTGGGACAACAGAAAAAAGGAGGTCAGTCAGACAGAGGAAACAGAGGAGGAGACAGAGACAACAGAAGACCTAGAAAAAACAACAACAATAACAATAATAATTAAAATTTTAGATTAGAAATTTTGAATTTTAAATTACCGTTACTTTTTTAAAATTAAAAAAAATCTAAAATCTAAAATCTAAAATCTAAAATTTAGAAATTATGTTACAACCAAAAAGAACCAAATTCCGTAGAGTTCATAAGATGAAGATGAAGGGGAATGCCCAAAGAGGTAGTCAACTTGCTTACGGAACTTTTGGGATCAAAGCAACGGAAGGAGCTTGGATCACTGCAAGACAGATTGAAGCAGCTCGTATCGCTGCGACAAGATATATGAAGAGAGAAGGTCAACTATGGATCAAAATCTTCCCGGATAAGCCAATTACTAAAAAACCAGCGGAAGTACGTATGGGTAAAGGTAAAGGTGCTGTTGAATACTGGGTAGCTGTAGTAAAACCAGGTAAAATTATGTTCGAAGTTGGAGGAGTTCCTTACGAAATTGCGAAAGAAGCTCTTAGACTTGCTGCACAAAAATTACCAGTAGTTACTAAATTCATCGTTGCTAACGATTTTGTTAAACCTCTATAATCTTTGAATACAATGAAAAATGCTGATATTAAAAATTTAAGCGCGGGTGATATTCAAGCTCAATTAACTGAAGCAAAAGCTCAATATTCTAAATTGAAATTGGCTCATGCAATCAGCCCAATTGAAAACCCGATTCAAATCAGAGATTTGAGAAAAACAATCGCAAGACTAAACACTGAGTTAACTAACAAACAATAATTTCATTTTACAATGGATAGAAATTTAAGAAAAGAAAGAATCGGAGTGGTTTCCAGCAATAAAATGGAAAAAACTATTGTTGTTAGTGAAACTACAAGAGTAAAGCACCCGATGTACGGTAAATTCGTTTTGAAAACGAAAAAATATACTGCACACGACGAGAACAACGAATGCACAGAAGGTGATACAGTTTTGATCCAGGAAACTAGACCTTTGAGCAAGAGCAAGAGATGGAGATTAGTAAGAATCATTGAAAAAGCTAAGTAATAATGTTACAAACAGAATCAAGATTAAAAGTTGCTGATAACACAGGTGCTAAAGAAGTACTAGTGATCAGAGTTCTGGGAGGAACCAGAAGAAGATATGCTTCAGTTGGTGATAAAATCGTTGTTACGATCAAGGATTCTACGCCATCTGGAAACGCTAAAAAAGGTCAGGTATCTAAAGCTGTAGTAGTAAGAACTAAGAAAGCAGTAAGAAGAAAAGATGGTTCATACATCAAATTCGACGACAATGCTTGTGTATTACTAAACGCAGCGGGAGAAATGAGAGGAACGCGTGTTTTCGGACCAGTTGCTCGTGAGTTGAGAGACAAAGAATATATGAAAATCATTTCATTAGCTCCTGAAGTACTTTAATTTTAAAAATTTTTAAAAGAAATGTCAAAGTTAAAAATAAAAAGAGGAGATAACGTAATCATTACTACTGGTAAGAAAGATATCAAAGGTAAGACTGGTGAAGTTATTGAAGTGATCAAGAAAGAAGGTAGAGACCCAAGAGTAATCGTTGCAGGACTTAACATCGTTAAAAAACACGTTAAGCCTTCAGCTTCTAATCCTCAAGGAGGAATTACTGAGAAGGAAGCTTCTATTCATATCTCAAACGTAGCTTTAGTTGGTAAAGACGGAAAAGCTATCAAAATCGGTTACAAAATCGAAGGAGATAAGAAAGTAAGAATTAACAAAAAAACGGGTGAAACTTTATAATTTGAATTAACATGGAATATATAGCAAGACCCAAAAAAGCATATAAAGAGACAATTGTTCCTGCAATGATGGAAGAATTCGGGTATAAGTCAGTAATGCAAGTACCTAAATTAGAGAAAATCGTTGTATCACAAGGTTTAGGTGATGCTACTGCAGACAAAAAAATCATTGATTATGCTGTAGAAGAGCTTACAAATATCACAGGTCAAAAGGCTGTTGGTACAATCTCTAAGAAAGACGAAGCTGCTTTCAAATTGAGAAAAGGTATGCCTGTAGGTGCAAAAGTTACTTTAAGAGGAAACCAGATGTATGAATTCTTAGACAGACTTACTGCTTCTGCTTTACCACGTATCAGAGATTTCTCTGGTATCAAAGCTGATGGTTTCGATGGTAGAGGTAACTACAACTTAGGTATTACTGAGCAGATTATCTTCCCTGAAATCGTAATTGACAAAGTGAAAAAAATCCAAGGGATGGACATCACTTTCGTTACTACTGCGAAAACAGATAAAGAAGCTAAAGCATTATTAACTCACTTCGGTTTACCATTTAAAAAGAACTAAGAAATGGCTAAAGAATCAATGAAAGCGCGTGAGCGCAAAAGAGAAGCACTAGTTGCTAAATACGCTGCTAAAAGACAAGCTCTTAAAGAAGCTGGTGATTACGAAGGACTTCAAAAATTGCCTAAAAATGCTTCTCCTGTAAGATTACACAACAGATGTAAACTAACAGGTAGACCAAGAGGATACATGAGAACGTTCGGTATTTCCAGAGTAACTTTCAGAGAAATGGCAAACAACGGTCTTATCCCAGGTGTAAGAAAAGCTAGTTGGTAATTATTACTAATTAAAAATCGGGACAATTAAGTTGTTCAGATACTAAAGATAAAAATATCAGACCGAAGATTTCTGAAGTCTGATATTTTACTCTTCAAGTCTTTGCAAAACTGATTGTTCTTTAACCAATAATTTATAAAAGAAAAATGGTAACAGATCCAATTTCAGATTTCCTAACAAGAGTAAGGAACGCACAAAGCGCAGGCCACAAAGTGGTGGAAATTCCTGCATCGAAAATCAAAAAGGAGATTACTAAGATCTTATTTGATCAAGGGTATATCTTAAACTACAAGTTTGAAGATAACGCTGTTCAAGGAGTGATCAAAATCGCTTTAAAGTATGATAAGCAAACTAACAAACCGGCTATCAAGTCTATTCAAAGAGCTTCTAGACCAGGTTTGAGACAGTACAAAGGTTCAGCTGAGCTTCCAAGAGTACTAAACGGTTTGGGTATTTCTATCATCTCTACTTCTAAAGGAGTAATGACTGACAAGAAAGCTAGAGAAGAGAAAGTAGGCGGTGAAGTAATCTGCTATGTTTATTAATTTTTAATCAGAGGAAAATGTCAAGAATTGGTAAAGCAATTATAACAATTCCAGCAGGAGTTACAATCACTGAAAACAACGGTGTAGTAACTGTAAAAGGAGCTAAAGGAGAGCTTTCTCAGGAGCTTACTGCAGGAATTACTATAGAACAAAAAGATGGTGAACTTAACGTAAACAGACCATCTGATTCTAAACAACACAAAGCGCTTCACGGTTTATACAGAGCGTTAATCAACAACATGATTGTTGGTGTAAGTGCAGGTTTCGAAAAGAAACTTGAACTAGTAGGGGTAGGATATAGAGCTTCACACGCAGGTCAAAAACTTGAGTTGGCTTTAGGATTCTCTCACGGTATCGTATTAGAACTTCCAAGTGAAGTAAAAGTGGATACATTGACTGAAAAAGGTAAAAACCCAATTATTACTTTAACGTCTCACGACAACCAACTTCTAGGAATGGTAGCTGCAAAGATCCGTTCTTTCAGAAAGCCTGAGCCATACAAAGGAAAAGGTGTAAGATTCGTAGGAGAAATTGTTAGACGTAAAGCTGGTAAATCTGCTTAATAAATTATAAGTATTATGGCATTAAGTAAATTAGAAAAAAGAATAAGAATCAAAAGAAGAGTAAGAGGGAAAATCTCTGGATCTTCTGAATTGCCAAGATTATCTGTATACAAAAGTAATAAGGAAATTTACGCTCAGTTAATCGACGATAAAAATGGTAAAACTTTAGTTTCAGCTTCTTCAAGAGAGAAAGGTGTAGACGCTAAAGGGACTAAGACTGAAGTTTCTGCTGCTGTTGGTAAAGCTATCGCTGCTAAAGCTATCGCTGCAGGAATCGAAAGTATTGTATTTGACAGAAACGGATTCGTATACCACGGTAGAGTAAAAGCTCTTGCTGATGGTGCAAGAGAAGGAGGACTTAAATTCTAATCATTAAATTTCGGAAAATATGTTAGGACTAGATAATATAGAAAGAGTAAAACCGGGAGGATTAGAATTAAAAGATCGTCTCGTAGCTGTTAACAGAGTAACAAAAGTAACAAAAGGAGGTAGAGCTTTCGGATTTTCTGCTATTGTTGTAGTAGGTAACGAAGAAGGTGTTATCGGTTTCGGTTTAGGAAAATCTAAAGAGGTTGCTTCTGCAATTGCTAAAGCAGTTGAAGACGCTAAGAAAAACCTTGTGAAAGTTCCTGTAATGAACCATACTATCCCTCACCAAACTACTGCTAGATACGGTGGTGCAGATATCTTCCTAAGACCTGCTTCTCACGGTACAGGATTGATCGCCGGAGGTGCGGTAAGAGCGGTATTGGAATCTGCTGGTATTCACGATATCCTTTCAAAATCTAAAGGATCTTCTAACCCTCACAACGTAGTGAAAGCTACTTTCAAAGCGTTATTAGACATCAGAAGACCTGAAGAGATCGCTAGAATGAGAGGAATTTCTCTAAGTAAAGTGTTTAACGGTTAATAATTAAAACAATGGCAACAATTAAAGTAAAGCAAGTAAGAAGCGCTATTGGTAGAACAAAAACCCAAAAGAGAACGCTTGAAGCATTAGGATTAAAAAAACTTCACCAAGTTGTAGAACACGAAGCTACTCCTTCTATCTTAGGAATGATCGCTGCAGTAAGCCACTTACTTGAAGTTCAAAAATAATTTTATAAAAGAGAAATTAAAATGAATTTAAATAACATAAAACCTGCTGCAGGATCTACTTTCAACTCAAAGAGAATTGGTAGAGGTCAAGGTAGTGGAAAAGGAGGTACTTCAACAAAAGGACACAAAGGTCAGAAAGCTAGAGCTGGTTATTCTCAAAAAATCGGTTTCGAAGGTGGACAGATGCCTTTACAAAGAAGATTACCTAAATTCGGATTCAAAAACGTAAACAGAAAAGAGTTTAGAGGAGTTAACCTTGATACTATCCAGACTTTAATCGAGAACAAATCCATCACCGGAGATATCACGAAAGAAGTTTTAGTAGCAAACGGGATAATTTCTAAAAACGAATTAGTGAAAATTATGGGTAGAGGAGAATTGAAATCTGCGGTTTCAATCTCTGCTGACAAATTCACTAAATCTGCTGAAGAGCTTATTGCTAAAGCAGGTGGAAAAGCAATTACCTTATAATACTTACTAATGAAAGAATTTATACAAACACTTAAAAATATTTGGAGTCTTAAAGAACTTAGAGATAAAATTCTCTTTACTTTAGGGATTATCCTTGTGTATAGATTCGCATCTTATATCTCGCTTCCTGCAATTAACCTTGCAGAGGTGGGAGATCTCTTAGAGCATTATAAAAATCAAGGCGGTAACAAGCAAGGAGCAGGTCTCCTTGGCTTGCTTTCGTCGTTTACGGGGGGAGCTTTCAGCCACGCTTCCGTAATGGCGTTGGGAATCATGCCTTATATTTCTGCTTCTATTATTGTTCAGTTGATGGGGATGGCTATTCCTTATCTTCAGAAGCTTCAGAAAGATGGAGAGTCAGGTAGAAATACATTGAACCAAATTACAAGATGGTTAACAATTGGAGTTTGTCTGGTACAGGCACCTTCTTACTTAACTTCTATTACTCAATTATTCTTACCATATGCTCAGTTCCAGTCTGCATACTATGTAGAGCCAAATTCAATCATGTTCTGGTTGCCAAGTATTGTTATTTTGGTTGCCGGTTCAGTATTCGCAATGTGGCTGGGTGAAAAGATTACCGATAAAGGAATCGGAAATGGTATCTCTATCCTTATTATGGTGGGGATCCTTTCAAGATTACCTGAGGCATTCGTACAGGAGATGGCCGTGCAGAACGGAAAAGGAGGAATGGGATCTATCATGATCCTTATTGAAGTATTATTCTGGATGTTGGTAGTTCTTTTAGCAGTAATCTTATCAGTAGCTGTTAGAAAAATTCCAATTCAGTATGTAAGCAGAGCTCAAGCAAGAGGAGGTGTAAACAGAAATCTTATGCAGGGAGCAAGACAATGGATTCCATTGAAAGTAAATGCTGCTGGTGTAATGCCGATTATCTTTGCCCAGGCATTGATGTTCGTACCAGGATTATTAACAAAATTCGATGAGTCTAACACTTTTCTTGCAGGTTTCAAGAATGTTTTTAGCTGGCAGTACAACGTATTGTTTGCGCTATTAATTATTATCTTCTCATTTTTCTATACTGCGATTACAATTCCGGTAAACCAGATGGCTGATGACTTGAAGAGAAATGGAGGTTTAGTACCGAAAGTAAGACCCGGTAAAGAGACCGCTGATTATTTAGATGATATTTTATCAAAAATTACCTTGCCAGGTGCAATTTTTTTATCTATCTTTGCAGTCCTTCCAGCAATTGTGCATGGAAGCTTTGTTCAGACAGATGCGTTTGCCCTATTTTTCGGGGGAACATCATTATTAATTATGGTGGGTGTAATTTTAGATACAGTTCAACAGATTAATACTTATCTGCTGAACCATCATTATGATGGCTTAATGCAGTCTAAATTATCAAGAACGACTGGATATTAATTTATGGCAAAACAAAAACATATTGAACAAGATGGCGTGATCGTGGAAGCACTTTCTAACGCCATGTTCCGTGTAGAGCTGGAAAATGGGCATATCCTTATTGCTCATATCTCCGGCAAAATGAGAATGCATTATATTAAACTTTTACCTGGAGATAAGGTAAAACTAGAAATGTCTCCCTATGATTTAACAAAAGGGAGGATCACATTTAGATATTAAAACAATTAGCCAAATGGAATACCCATTCCATTTGGCATTTGTAAAAAATAAATACTATCAAAATGAAAGTAAGAGCATCAATTAAAAAAAGAAGCGCTGATTGCAAAATCGTACGCAGAAAAGGTGTACTATTCGTAATCAACAAGAAGAACCCAAAATTTAAACAAAGACAAGGTTAACATTAAATTATGGCGAGAATTGCAGGTATTGATTTACCAAAAAACAAAAGAGGTGTTATCGGTTTAACTTACATCTATGGAGTAGGAAGAAGTACTTCTTCTGAAATCCTTAAAGCTGCCGGTATCAGCGAAGACAAGAAAGTCAACGAATGGAATGACGATGAATTGGCTGCAATCAGAACATATATCTCTGAAAACGTAAAAGTAGAAGGAGAATTGAGATCTGAAGTGCAATTGAACATCAAGAGATTGATGGACATAGGATGCCAACGAGGAATACGTCACAGACTTGGATTACCTTTAAGAGGCCAGAGAACGAAAAACAACTCTAGAACACGTAAAGGGAAGAGAAAAACTGTTGCTAACAAGAAAAAAGCTAGTAAATAATCGTTAGGAATTATGGCAAAACAAACTAAAGTAGTTAAGAAAAGAAAAGTAAAAGTTGAAGCTATTGGTGAAGCTCATATTCAGGCTTCTTTCAATAACATCATCATTTCTTTAACAAATAAAAACGGAGAGGTTATCTCTTGGGCTTCTGCCGGTAAAATGGGTTTCAGAGGTTCTAAAAAGAATACTCCATTTGCTGCTCAGATGGCAGCTGAAAATTGCTCTGCTGTAGCTCACGAAGCTGGTTTAAGAAGAGTAAAGGTGTTTGTGAAAGGTCCAGGTGCAGGTAGAGAATCTGCTATCAGATCTATCCACAATTCAGGAATTGAAGTTAGCGAAATCATTGATGTGACTCCTATGCCACACAATGGATGTAGACCACCAAAAAGAAGAAGAGTTTAATTTTTAGAATTTACCCATTATGGCAAGATATATTGGACCTAAAACTAAGATTGCTAGAAAGTTTGGTGCTGCAATCTACGGAGATGATAAAAACTTCGAAAAAAGAAAGAACCAACCGCCAGGACAACACGGTCCTAACAAAAGAAGAGGTGCTAAAAAATCAGAATATGCAATTCAGTTAGCTGAAAAACAAAAAGCTAAATATACTTACGGTATTTTAGAAAGACAGTTTGCTAACCTATTTGACAAAGCACACAGAAGTAAAGGTGTAACAGGGGAAGTTCTATTACAACTTTGTGAATCAAGATTGGATAACGTAGTATACAGATTAGGTTTTGCTAAAACAAGATCTGGAGCTAGACAATTGGTTTCTCACAGACACATCACTGTGAACGGGGAAATTCTTAATATCCCTTCTTACTTGGTAAAAGCTGGTGATGTAATCGCTGTAAGAGAAAAGTCTAAGTCTCTTGAAGTTGTTACCAATGCATTGGCTTCTAAGTCAAACTATGAGTGGTTACAATTCAACGATGAGAAGAAAGAAGGAACTTTCGTTTCTGCTCCTGAAAGAATCCAGATTCCGGAGGACATTAAGGAGAACCTTATCGTCGAACTTTACTCTAAATAATTTTTTAATCAAATTTTTGCTCAACCCAATAATATGGCAATTTTACAATTCATAAAACCCGATAAAGTAATTTTACTTAACTCTGATGAATTTAAAGGTCAATTTGAATTCAGACCTTTAGAACCAGGTTTCGGGCTTACAATCGGTAATGCTTTGAGAAGAGTGTTGCTTTCTTCTCTGGAAGGATACGCTATTTCATCTATCAAAATAGAAGGTGTAGAGCACGAATTTTCAACTATTCCAGGAGTAATCGAAGACGTTACCGAAATTATTCTTAACCTTAAGCAGGTAAGATTAAAAGCTGCAGCAGAAGGCCAGGCTAACGAGCAGGTTGTTGCTAAAGTTTCAGGTCAAACGGTTATTACTGCTGGTGATTTAGGAAAGTCTATCAATGGATTTGAGGTTCTGAACCCAGATCTAGTGATCTGCAACCTAAACAGTGATGTAACTTTCGAAATTACTTTCAATATTGAAAAAGGTAGAGGGTATGTTCCTTCTGAACAAAATAAATCAAACAATGCTCCTGTAGGAACTATTGCTATTGACTCTATTTTCACGCCGATCAAGAAAGTACAATACAGCATTGAAAATTATCGTGTAGAGCAAAAAACAGACTACGAAAAACTTGTATTAGATATAGAAACTGACGGGTCTATCAGCCCTCAGAATGCTTTAACTGAAGCTTCTAAGATATTAATTTATCACTTCATGCTATTCTCTGATGAGAGAATCACGCTTGAAACTGAAGCTGTAAAAGCATCTATCCAGTACGATGAAGAAACTCTTCACACAAGACAACTTCTTAAGTCTAAATTAGCAGATATGGATCTTTCTGTAAGAGCCCTTAACTGTCTGAAAGCGGCTGAAGTAGAAACTCTTGGAGAACTGGTTTCTTACAGTAAGTCTGATTTGATGAAATTCAGAAATTTTGGTAAAAAATCTTTGACAGAACTAGAAGAATTAGTGCATTCAAAAGGTCTTAACTTCGGTTTCGACGTTGCAAAATATAAGTTAGACGCTGATAAATAATTAATAATGAGACACGGTAAAAAATTCAATCACTTAGGAAGAACAGCTTCTCACAGAAGTGCTTTACTTTCTAATATGGCTTGTTCTCTAATTGAGCATAAAAGAATCAACACTACTGTAGCTAAAGCTAAAGCTTTAAGAGTATATGTTGAGCCTCTATTAACAAAAGCAAAAGAAGATACTACACACAACAGAAGAGTAGTATTCTCTTACCTTCAAAATAAATTTGCGGTTGCTGAATTATTCAGAACTGTAGCTCCTAAAATCGCTGAAAGAAACGGTGGTTATACAAGAATCATCAAGACAGGATTCAGACCAGGTGATGCTGCTGATACTGCTCTTATCGAATTAGTAGATTTCAACGAGCTTTACAACCCTAATGCTGAAGAGAAAAAAGCTACAAGAAGAAGCAGAAGATCAACAACTGCTAAAAAAGCTGAAGCAGTAGTTGCTGATGCTCCTGCAGTTGAAGAGAAAGTAGAAGAAGCTAAGGCTGATACTACTGAGGAAAAAACTGAAGAATAATATTCATTCAGATATATAAAAAAAACCATCCGGATTCCGGGTGGTTTTTTTATGTACTACTTATCAAATAAAATGTCCCTCAACATTGGAGGGACATTTTTATTTTAGATCTTTGTTCTTTTCAGCTCAATAATATTATTTCCTTGTTCAAGGTGAAGGCTGTCTCCTTTTACCCTTGCAGTCATATCATCTTTTTTGTAAATCGTTTCATCTCCTTTCGTTTCCGACTTAGGCAAGGTAAACGTTTTCTTGTTGCTGGTAATAGCTACCGTACTTTCTTTCGGATCGTTTTTAAATACTACTTTCACCAGTGTTCCGTCAGTAGCTTTATACACAAAATCTGTTTTCTCAGTTTTCTGACCGTTGATATCTACTGTCGAAGAACTTTGTGTTACCGAATCTATCTTTCCATTGTTGTCTGTAACTACAGTTTCTGAACTGTCTGTTTTGATAACGCTTTTGTTTCCGCTTTCACTTTTTTTACAGCTGACTACTGCCAGTGCCAATACAGCACCTAGTGCTAAAAGACTTTTTTTCATGATTATATTATTTGATATTCAATTGATTTTTATATTTTAAATTTTACAAAAATCATGCCTTACAATATGAGAAATTTTAACCGTTATTTATGCATAATTCTTTTATTTTTCTCCTTGAATACTGTGTTTTCGCAGAAAGGAAATTTTGAAATTAAAGATGGACATTTCTTCCTGAACGGAAAACCATTTACCGTGTATTCAGGAGAGATGCATTATCCCAGAGTTCCTTCGGAGTATTGGAAGCATCGTCTGGAGATGATGAAAGCAATGGGGTTGAATACTGTTACGACTTACGTTTTTTGGAATTATCATGAAGAAACTCCGGGAAAATGGAATTTTTCAGGTGAAAAAGATTTGCAGAAGTTTATCAAAACGGCACAGGAAGTTGGCTTATATGTTATCATTCGTCCGGGGCCTTATGTTTGTGCAGAGTGGGAATTCGGAGGATATCCATGGTGGCTGCAGAAAAATAAAGACCTTGAAATAAGAAGAGACAACAAAGCCTTCTTAGAGGAATGCCGTAAATATATCAGTCAACTGGCAAAGCAGATCGTACCTCTGCAGATTAATAATGGCGGCCCGGTTATTATGGTACAGGCAGAGAATGAATTTGGATCTTACGTCGCGCAAAGAAAAGATATTCCGTTGGAAGAACACAGAAAATACAGTCATAAGATTAAAGATATGCTGTTGAAAAGCGGGATCTCTGTACCTTTATTTACTTCAGACGGCAGTTCACTGTTTAAAGGAGGATCTATAGAAGGTGCTTTACCTACCGCAAACGGAGAAAGCGATATTGCTGTTTTAAAGAAAAGCATCAATGAGTATAACGGTGGAAAAGGTCCTTATATGGTTGCAGAATATTATCCCGGATGGCTTGATCATTGGGCAGAGCCATTCGTTAAAGTTTCCACGGAAGAAGTGGTGAAACAAACAAAGCTTTATATAGAAAATGATATTTCTTTTAATTATTATATGATTCATGGCGGAACCAACTTTGGATTTACCAGCGGAGCCAATTACGATAAGGATCATGATATCCAGCCGGATCTTACAAGCTATGATTATGATGCTCCCATCAGTGAAGCAGGATGGGCAACCCCTAAATATAATGCGTTGAGAGAAATTTTTCAATCCATAAATAAAAGTAAGCTTCCGGATGTTCCAAAACCAGTAAAAGTCATCACCATTCCCCGGATAAAATTTTCAAAAGTAAATTCTCTGTTTGATCTTACCGATCATCAGAAACCTGTTATTAATGACCAGCCACTGACGTTTGAAGATTTGAATATCGGAAACGGATATGTTCTTTACAGAAGAAAGTTTGACAAAGACCACAAAGGGAGATTGGAAATAAAAGGACTCCGTGATTATGCGAATATTTACATCAATGGCCAATGGAAAGGCGAATTGAACAGAGTTTATAAAAAGTATGATCTTGCTATTGAAATAAAATCCGGAGACCGGCTGGAAATTCTTGTTGAAAATATGGGAAGAATCAATTACGGAGCAGAGATTGTTCATAATTTAAAAGGAATTATCAGCCCCGTAAAAATTAATGGAGCTGAAGTTTCCGGGAACTGGGAAATGCTTACTCTTCCTTTTGATACTTTTCCAAAACATCATTTTAAAAATAAAGAAATTGCAGACCATTTACCTGTTATTCAGGAGGCAGAATTTGTGCTTGAAGAAACCGGGGATACTTTTCTTGATATGAGAAATTTTGGAAAAGGTATTGTTTTTATTAACGGGAAAAATGCTGGAAGGTACTGGAGTACTGCAGGTCCTCAGCAAACACTTTATATTCCCGGAGTATGGCTGAAAAAAGGTAAAAACAGGATTCAGATCTTTGAGCAGATTAAATTTCAACATACAATAAGCAGCATTGATCATCCTATCCTTGATCAGATTGTAAATAATAATTGATTTTAAAAACGGAATTGTAGTTTATTTTAATCTATTATGAAATATTTATAATAATATTGTTTTTAAAGTGAAAAATTGATTAAATTTAATACAACTAAAACACTAAGCCATAACTTCAAACTCAAATAGTAATATTCCACAAAGGTGTAATTGATTTCAAATTGTTTTCTGTTGAAATTTGCTTCAAACAAACAAAGTCATGAGCATTTCCGTAGCCATAGTAGAAGACGAAAAAAACTACAACAATGCGTTGAAGAAGGTCATCAATTATCAGAAGGATATGAAAGTGGTTGCCCAGTTCTTTGACGGCAATGATGCCATAACGAACCTGCCATACATCTCTCCTGATGTTGTGATGATGGATATCCAGTTACAGGACATGCTCGGAATCGAGATCATAGAAAAGCTGCGAAAAGAAATTCCCGGTACCCAATTTATTATGTGTACCAGCTTTGATGATGATGAAAAGATCTTTAATTCTTTAAAGGCTGGCGCCATGGGATATCTTGTAAAAGGTGAAAGTATGGATAAGATTCTTGCTTCAATACGGGACGTATATCAGGGAGGTGCTCCTATGAGTTTTTCCATTGCAAGAAGAGTACTGAATCATTTCGAAAAAAAGCTTCCGGAAATAAAAGGCTTTGATGAACTTACAGAACGCGAAAAAGAAATTCTTGAACTTCTTTCACAGGGGCTTCTTTACAAAGAGATTGCAGATAAAAAATTCATCAGTATTGACACCGTCAAGAAGCACGTAGGAAATATTTACAGAAAACTCCACGTCAACAACAAAGTGGAGGCAGTCAATAAATTTAACCAATCAAAAAACTAAGAAATTATGGAAAATTCAAATGCAACAAGTCAGGTAGTCCTTGATGACAATTTAGCTTACAGAGAAGGCCCTATTGGTAATAAACTTGAACAGCTGGTTGAAGATGTATCGGAAATGAGGCCCATTAGCCACATTCTGGCAGAAAGTTTTATTGACAGTGCTAAAAAGGGCATTTTGCCTTTTATGCAAAATCGGGAGGTGAATTTTAATCTTGGAGGTATTTATGCTGTAAAACATTCTCTCCTGAAAGATATTTGCGAGATTATGAAAGATATTAAGGCGACCTATTTAACATTTACTTTCGTACAGATAGATCCCCGGGATTCCAGATTACGACTCACACCTTATTCTGAAAACAAGATGATGTATATGGTGGCCTCTTTGCAAACAGAAGGGAAAAATACCATTGATGAGCATAATTATCTTATCATCAATGCCAATCAGGATCTTTCACTTAAGGATCTGAAAATCTCCGATGAGAATGTAAAAACACTTAATGATTTTTATCTTAAGAACGGACATCAGGTATTGACTAATTACTTAGGACGAAATAATACATTTTATATCAGTTATCATATCGTTGATCTTATAGATACCTTGTCAAAAGACGGTAGTGATACATTTACCATCAACCTTTGTGAGATCAGTGATGTGAAGAAAGTGGTTTTTGAAAATAATCTTGGCGATAAATTTCGCGAAGACCAATATAAAAGACATTTTGAAACCCACGAAAAACAAATGACACTGGTTTTTAGTACAGACGAGGGTTATTACGATATGGGTTCATTATATCCGTAAAATGATCATCCAGATAATATACATCGCAGTACTCCTGGTTGCTACTGTAAAATCCATAGTTTTAGCTGGGAAGAAAGGTCTTTCCAGCCAAAACTATTTTGCAATATTTTTATTTCTGTCGCTTTGTCTGGAATTGTATGGGCATTATAAAATATGGAATAGAGAATTTGATTTTGCTTATCTGTTTAATTACTACAGCATTTTTTTAATTATATTTTTTAACATTTACTATGCTAAAATCTTCCCTCGGAAACTCAGGGTATTTTTCCGCTGCGTTCTGATTGCCATACTTGCCTATATTATTCTGTTTATAAAGTTTTATAGTGAAAACTATGAAAATACATTGGGAATATTAGTGTGCTTTTATTTCATCATCAATGTGCTGGTTTGGTTTTTTATAAGGCTGAAAAATTTTGACGAAATAAAAATTCTGGACGATCCGCATTTCTGGGTCTCTTGTGGTTTGCTTTTTTGGAGTATTTTCTTTATTTTCAGATCTATACCCATGTTTTTTCTTCGGGATAATGATCCGGGGCTTCTGCAAATTCTGAAAGTGATGCAGTATTGTGTAAATATCATTATGTATGGATTGTTCTATATTGCTTTAAGGAAATTTGAAAATAAAAACACAATATGAAGCAACTGCCGGATACAATAAGATTGGCTTATATTATTGCGGTTATTTTATTAATAACTTTTGTCATCTTTATTGTTTTAATAGTTGTTCTGTATAACAAAAGACAGCTTTTTTTTATTCAGCAGCAGCAGCTTAAAGAATCTGAACACCAGAACCAGCTCCTTCAGAAAGAACTGGAAAAACAAAAGGTGCTGGAACAGGAGCGGGAACGTATCTCCCACGATATGCATGATGATCTTGGAGCCGGAATTTCTGCATTGAAGCTTCAGGCAGAATTTCTGAAACAGAAAGCGGAAGATGATGATCTGTTAAACGACATCGATGAGCTTCTGAAAACCTCCGAAGAAATGAATATTTCCATGAGAGAAATGCTGTGGAGCCTGAACTCAGGAAATGACACATTGGGGAGATTTATCGATTATGCTGTCCTATATACCGGAAACTTTTTGAAGAAAACAAAAATAATCGTGTATTCAGAATATGAAAATATCATAGCAGAAACACCGATTTCCACCGAAATGAGGCGTAATCTCTTTCTTTGTCTGAAAGAAGCCGTTAATAACGTTTATAAACACAGCCATGCCGACAGCCTGAAGCTTTCATTTTCGCAGGAAGAAAATAACTTTTCTATGAAAATCTGTGATAACGGAAAGGGAATTTCCGACGGCCATAGAGAAGGGAACGGTCTTAGAAATATGAAACGAAGAATGAACGAATTATCCGGCGATTGTACAATCATTTCCGGAAATCCCGGAACCTGTCTGGCCTTCAAAACAAAATTATAAATTACCCTTTTGTGTAATTGACTGGTCCGTTTTTTAGAGGGAAATTTGATACATAAAATCAAAGGCCATGAAAACTCTTATTAACGACAGTATCGAAGATCTGGAAGCTGCTTTAAAAAACAGCAGTGATCTTCAGGAAAAGTTCAGAATAAATCCTGTAGAGGCTATAAAAAATGTAGAAATAAGAAATCCTAAGGATACAGACTACTGGATTTACAGGATTATTGTCCTGATGCTCGGGCTGGCAGTTATCGCAATTATTGCAGGGCTTATACTCATTGCTTACTGGAATGACGGCTCCTCCAAAGATAATCAGCTGGTTACTATATTTGCAACGATTTCATCAGGAGCAATAGGTGCCCTGGCCGGTCTTTTATCTCCAACGCCCAGAAAATAATAATAACTCCTATACCGTATCATAAAGCTCACTTTTCAAGGTGAGTTTTGTTATGATGTTCCATTTTTTAATTCCTGATCCCTTCCCTCAAAAATGGGGAATTATCATAATATAAATTAACTAAAATTTAACTTGGATTTATTTCAAAAAAATGCTGTGAAATACCCTTGAAAGTTAAATTTTGATTAAATTTGTCTAAACTAAAAAAAATAAAAAATGAGTGCAATTTCTTACATAGAAGCAAGACAGATTTTAGATTCCAGAGGAAATCCTACCATTGAAGTAGATGTATTTACAGAAAGCGGGGCAATGGGCCGTGCAGCTGTACCTTCAGGAGCATCTACAGGAGAACACGAGGCGGTAGAATTACGTGACGGTGGTTCAGAATATCTGGGAAAAGGAGTTCTGAAAGCTGTTGAAAATGTAAAAGAAGTAATTGCAGAGAATTTAGTAGGACAGCCGGTTTTTGAACAAAACTATATCGATCAGATTATGATTGATCTTGATGGAACGCCTAACAAAGGAAATCTTGGTGCCAATGCTATTCTTGGTGTTTCTCTGGCCGTAGCAAGAGCTGCTGCTGCAGAATTGGGAATGCCTCTTTATAAATATGTAGGTGGAGTGAACGCCAACACACTTCCTGTTCCAATGATGAATGTAATCAACGGTGGATCTCACTCAGATGCTCCTATCGCATTCCAGGAATTCATGATTATGCCGGTAAAAGCTGATTCTTTCTCTCATGCATTGAGAAAAGGAACTGAAATTTTCCACAACCTAAAATCTATTCTTCATTCAAGAGGTTTATCTACTGCGGTAGGTGATGAAGGTGGTTTTGCACCAACTTTCAAAGGAACTGAAGATGCTTTGGATACTTTACTTCAAGCTATTGAAAAAGCAGGTTATAAGCCAGGTGACGATATTATGTTGGCACTTGACTGTGCGGCTTCGGAATTCTACAAAGACGGAATCTATGATTACAGAAAATTCCAGACTCCGGATGCAGCCCAGTTTTCAAGCAGCGAGCAGGTTTCTTATTTAGCGGAACTGGCTGCAAAATATCCAATCATTTCTATTGAAGATGGTATGCAGGAAAACGACTGGGAAGGTTGGAAAATGTTAACAGATAAAATTGGTGACAGAGTACAGCTGGTAGGAGATGATTTATTTGTAACCAACGTAGAAAGATTATCCAGAGGAGTAAAAGAAAATATTGCGAACTCTATCCTTGTAAAAGTAAACCAGATCGGTTCTCTTTCTGAAACAATGGCTGCTGTACAAATGGCTCAGAATAACAAATTCACTTCAGTGATGTCTCACAGATCAGGAGAAACTGAAGACTCTACAATTGCTGATTTAGCAGTAGCAATGAACTGTGGACAGATCAAAACCGGTTCAGCTTCAAGATCAGACAGAATGGCAAAATACAACCAGTTATTAAGAATTGAAGAAGCTTTAGGCGAAACTGCGATTTTCCCGGGATTAGAAGCTTTTAAAATCAAAAGATAATTAATCGAATTTATAAATAACGGCAAGCGAAATTTTTAGTTTGCCGTATTTTATGGAAAGTGGTATATTTAAAAAAAATAAATAAATAATGTCAGACAACAAAGTAATATTGAATTACGACGGTAATTCATATGAATATCCAATCGTGGATAGTACTATCGGAGACAGAGGGATTGATATTTCAAAATTAAGAGACCAGACAGGTTTAATCACTCTGGATTTAGGTTACAAAAATACAGGAGCTACTATTAGCGACATCACTTACTTAGACGGAGATAAAGGAGAATTATTCTACAGAGGTTATCCAATCGAGCAGATTGCTGAAAAATCTAACTTCACTGAAGTAATGTATCTTTTATTACATGGAGAATTACCTACTCAGGATCAGTTTACTTCATTCGACAACAATATTAAAAAATATAACTTCATCGCAGACGAAATGAAAAAAATCATTGATGTTTTTCCTCGTTCTGCTCACCCTATGGGAGTTTTATCTTCTTTAACGTCTGCTTTAACAGCTTTCAACCCGAAAGCCGTTAACGTAAACTCTAAAGAAGAAATGGATCACGCTGCTGAGCTTATGATCGCTAAGTTTTCTCACCTTTGTGCATGGACTTACAGAAAAACTCAGGGCTTACCATTAAACCACGGTGATAACAACCTGAACTATGTAGAGAACTTCTACAAAATGGCATTCAGATTACCAAACGCTGATTTCGAAATCGATCCGGTAGTTGTAAATGCTTTAGATAAATTATTAATCCTTCACGCAGACCACGAACAAAACTGTTCTACTTCTACAGTAAGAATGGTAGGGTCTGCCCACACAGGTCTTTTCGCTTCTATCTCTGCCGGAGTATCTGCTCTTTGGGGGCCGCTTCACGGTGGTGCTAACCAGGCTGTAATCGAAATGCTTGAACTTATCGAGAAAGACGGTGGTGACGTATCTAAATATGTTGCTAAAGCTAAAGATAAGAATGATAACTTCCGTTTAATGGGATTCGGACACAGAGTGTACAAAAACTTCGACCCAAGAGCGAAAATCATCAAGAAAGCTGCTGACGATATCCTTAAAGCATTGGGTATCCAGGATAAAGCTCTTGACATTGCAATGCAACTGGAAAGAGTAGCGCTGGAAGACGAATACTTCGTAGAAAGAAAACTATATCCAAACGTAGACTTCTACTCAGGTATCATTTACAGAGCTTTAGGAATTCCTACAGAAATGTTCACCGTAATGTTTGCATTAGGAAGACTTCCGGGATGGATTTCTCAGTGGAAAGAAATGAGACTGAAAGGAGACCCGATCGGAAGACCAAGACAGGTTTACCAAGGTGCTCAGCAAAGAAACTACATCGATATTGCAAGCAGATAATATTTGCTTATACTATAAAAAATCCCAAAGCATGCTTTGGGATTTTTTATTTATATCAATTAGCTCAAATAAGAAAGCCTGCTTTTTTTAAGCAGGCTTTCTTTGTTTTATTAAGGACATTGGCATCTGTCACATGTCCAGATATAGCAGTTTCCTGCATCATCCCATTCACAGCATCTTCTGCCTGTTGAGATTGGAGCGCCTCCCATTACGGATTTTTGTTGATCTCTTCCTAATTTTTGTGCGTTTTTCAGCACCGGATTGTTCTTGTTCATGACTTTGATTTTTGGTGTTAATAGTTAAGTTTTATGATCTATAATTTCGCGAAAATTATATCACTAATATAGGAAATTAAATAATATGATTATCTGTTTTTTTGTTCTTATGTAGATGGAAAATAGTAAGTTGTAGATGTTTTTGGAACTATTCACTACAGTTGGCTCTGCATACAAGCAAATTTTGCCGAAGGGTGTTGATTTTGGAAACCAAATTTAATGCATAAAATAATCCAAAAGTTTTACAGGTAGAGACCTTTACTTATATTTGTAGTATTGCATAAATCTTTATGAGACTAAACATTAAAAACGAAACGGGCAGGCTGAAGTCAGTAGTTCTAGGCCAGCCTAATTCATTGGGGCCGGTTCCCACATTAGAGGAAAGTTATGACGCAAAGTCATATTACTCAATCGAACACAACATTTATCCTAAAGAAGAGGATATTATTAATGAAATGAACGCTTTTGAAGCGGTTTTAAAAAAGTATGGCGTTGAAGTACTGCGTCCCAGCATCATCAAAGATTACAATCAGGTTTTTTCAAGAGATGTAGCCTTTGTAATTGATGATAAAATGATCATTTCCAATGTGATTGCAGACAGAGCAGACGAGCAGGAAGCCTATAAAAGCGTTTTTGAAAAAGTAGCATGGAGAAAGATCATCAATCTTCCCGAAACTGCACATATCGAAGGAGGTGATGTGATCGTATGGAATGACTTCCTTTTCATCGGAACCTGCTTCAGCGAAGATTACAGAAACTATAAGACAGCAAGAACCAATGAATATGCCATTGAAATCTTAAAAGAATATTTTCCGAAGAAAAGAATCATTGACCTGGAACTGAAGAAAAATGATAAGGTTCCTTTTGAAGGCATTCTGCATTTGGATTGTACATTTAATCCGGTAGGTGAAGACAAATGTATTATTTATAAAAACGGATTTGTAGATGAAAGCGACTACCGTTTAATCATTGATATTTTCGGAGAAGAAAACTGTTTCCATATCAATGATGAAGAAATGTTTGAAATGTTCCCGAATATTTTCTCCATTTCTCCTGATGTTGTCGTTTCGGACAAAGCATTCACAAGAATGAATAACCACCTGAGAAACGAGTGGGGAATGACTGTTGAAGAAATTCCTTACAGAGAAATCTCTAAAATGGGAGGCTTGCTGAGATGCTCTACAATGCCGCTTGTGAGAGAATAATTGATAAACCGTTGCAAGACACTCAAACTCTCATACACCAAAAACACCCTCAAACTTTAAAAAAATGCAAACAACAGATACAGTATTAATGATAGAACCGATCGCATTCGGTTACAACGCGGAAACGGCGAAAAACAATTACTTTCAGGTAGAACAGACAGGCTCTGATATCCAGTCAAAAGCATTGGCAGAATTCAATACCTTTGTCGGAAAGCTGAGAAAAAAAGGAATTAATGTGATCACTATAAAAGATACATTGGATCCCCACACTCCGGATTCTATTTTCCCGAATAACTGGGTAAGTTTCCATAAGGATGGAAAAGTGGTTTTATATCCGATGTTTGCTTCCAACCGAAGAGTAGAAAGACGAGAAGATATTATTCAAAGCATCAAAGATCAGGGATTTGAAGTTGCTGAAATTGATGACTGGTCTTTCTCTGAAACTCAGGGACACTTTCTGGAAGGAACAGGAAGTATGATTTTTGATCACGATAACAAAATTGCTTACGGTTCTGTTTCTTTGAGGCTGGATGAAAAACTGTTCAGAGAATTCTGTACAAAATACGGATTTACTCCTGTTGTTTTTCATTCTTTCCAGACTGTAGGAGCAGAAAGACTTCCAATCTATCACACCAATGTAATGATGTGTGTGGCAGACAAGTTTGTTGTAATCTGCCTTGACTGTATTGATGATGAGCTGGAAAGAGAAAAAGTAGTGGAAACTATTAAAGGCTCAGGAAAAGAAATCATCGAAATTTCAGAAGAACAGATGCAGCAGTTTGCAGGAAACATGCTTCAGGTTCAGAATAAAGAAGGTGAAAAATTCCTGGTAATGAGCCAGACTGCTTACCAGTCTTTAACTCCGGAACAGGTAGCTGCTATTGAAAAATACTGCGAAATTATCTATTCAGACCTGAATACCATTGAAGTAAATGGTGGAGGAAGTGCAAGATGTATGCTTGCTGAGGTATTTCTTCCAAAAAAATAATATATTTACAAAAAAATTAATTGAAACCATTATCAAGTAAAGGTTTACATATTCTTCTGACTTTGGAAACAGAGTCAGAAGATTTGTTATTAGACAGCAAAGGTTTTCTGGCGTTTACAGAAGAAATTCTGAAAACCAAAGAGGTGGAAATTGTAGGCGTTACCAATCATATTTTTGAGAATGACAGCTTTACTTCCGCCGTGATCCTTAAAGAGTCTCACCTTTGTATCCACACGTGGCCGGAATTTAAACAGCTTACTTTCGATGTTTTCCTCTGTAATTATACGCAGGATAATACCACAAAAGTAGAGCAGATTGCAGATGAAGTGGTTCAGTATTTTAAAGCTAATACCATTCAAAAACACAAAATTTACAGATAAAAATGCACTATGTCTGCCCAGCATGCGAATCCGAAAATACATTAGATCTCACTTTTCCTGTTGAAGAATACGTTTGTATGACCTGCTCCCATCTCATTGATGTAGCCGGGAATAAAAAAATTAAACATCTGAAAGTCCCAACGGAAAATGTTGTATTGGATGTCGGACAAAAAGGAAAAATTGACGATACAGAATATACGGTCGTTGCGATTACTGTTAGAAAATACGGAAACAGTATTTTCTGGCGTGAATATTCTTTAAAAGACAGCAAAGGAAATGATGCTTTCCTGAGTGAGAGCGATGGGCATTGGGTATTCCTGATCTCTATGCATCCTGATGATTTTAAAGGCAAAGATTCGAAATTACCTACCTATGCCGGACGAACCTACCGCTGGTACGAAAATACTCCATGCACTATTGATGCTGCAGCCGGATTTTTTGATGATCATCTGGATTTCACGATTGCTACTTACAAAGAATATGTTAACGGAACCCGTATGATCTCTGAGGAAAAGACCAGCAGAAAAAGCCAGTATTTCTATGGGGTTCACATTTCAAAATATGAAGTTAAGAAAGCTTTTAAAATAGCTAATCTGCCCTATTATACAGGAATAGGGATTGTTCAGCCCTATTATTTCGATATCAGACAAGCCGTGAACATCTTTTGTGTGGCTGCATTAATGATTTGCCTGCTCCAGATGTATGTCTACACTTCAAGAACCAACGAAACTGTTTTTGCAGAGACCATCAATTTTGCAGATGTAAAAGACAAAGAGCTGGTCAGCAAAAGCTTTACCTTGTCAGGCGGTTCAGCTCCATTAAAGGTGAATGCTTTTTCAGGTGTTGATAATTCCTGGGCTAATGTTCAGTTGAGTCTTGTGAACGAGAATACCAACGAAATTATCTATACCTCCAAAGATATCGAACAGTATCATGGGTACGAAGGCGGAGAGAGCTGGACAGAAGGAAGCCAGTCCGAAGATTTTAACCTGTGTGGAGTGGGCTCCGGGAAATATCATTTCATTATTTCCGCCGAAAAAGAAGGAGGCTTACCCTCATTTTCAGGTCTTACATCTCCTGATTCGAAGGTCGTGATTTCACGGGATAAATCAGGAACAATTGAGGTTACTGACATATTCAAGGTGCAGACCAAAACTTTTACAGACGGACAGATGCTCGAAAAAGATACCTCGGAAGTGATCAGACTTGCCAAAGCATCGTTCGGAACTCAGAAACTGGACTCCCTGATTAATACTGAAGCCCTTAGACTTACTACAGACCTTATTTCAAACAATACCTATGTACAGCTCAAAGCAACATGGCTTCCCGTTTCATTCTGGAACTTCGGAATTATTTTATTTATAATGATTGCTCTGTTTGTGGCAATGTGGATAGGAAAACATTACTTTAATGTAAACAAATGGAAGAATAGTTCAAACTCACCTTATCCTGCCAATGATAACTAATATAACCAATTACATAAGACAAAACTGGATACTCTGCCTGATCGGAGGATTTTTCATGACCTGGTTTGTATACCTTACGTACCGGGGAAATCAGGTCTGCGATTGTGCCAAAACGGAAACATACCGCGACGGAACTACAAGAAGCCATTCCAGAGTAGGATTCTACAGATACTATCACAAATAAAAATATAAAACTATGGACAACATCAATTTCTTACCCATACTAAACTCGGTTCTTTATTCATTTTTAGGAATCGCCATTTTACTTGTATGTTATTTCATCATTGAAAAACTGACTCCTGAAAAAACATGGCATGAGATCGCTCAGAACAAAAATATAGCCATTGCTATTGTTTTCGGGGCATTTATTATCGGAATTTCAATGATCATAAGCGCAGCGATTCATGGATAAGAAGAGGATTCCTCTTGAGCTGCTTTTATTGTTTTCAGTATTCGTCATTGCTACATGTGGATTGATTTATGAGCTGGTGGCCGGAGCCCTGGCAAGCTATCTTTTAGGAGACTCTGTAAAGCAGTTTTCTTTCATTATCGGAGTATACCTGTTCTCAATGGGAGTAGGTTCCTACCTTGCAAAATTCATCAAAGGAAATCTTATTGATAAATTCATTGAGATCGAAATCCTTGTAGGAATCGTGGGGGGAATCAGTTCTGTTGTACTTTTTATTCTGTTTAATACACTGGCCCATTTTGAAAGCGTTCTCTATCTCTTTGTCTTCTTCACCGGATGTCTTGTAGGGGTGGAAATCCCGCTTCTGATGAATATTTTAAAAGACAGGGTTCAGTTTAAAGATTTAGTTTCAAATGTCTTTGCATTCGATTATATCGGGGCTTTGCTGGCATCGATTCTTTTCCCGTTGGTTTTGATTCCAAAATTAGGGATTGTCAAAACCCCTTTATTTTTTGGATTAATCAATATTTCCATTGCGATATTCCTTTGCTATTACCTTACAAAGGAATTATCAAAACCCTTATCACTCAAAGTAAAATCTATTGCAGCGTTTGCATTTCTTCTGGGACTTTTCATTTTTTCAGATACTATTTTATCCTATTCTGAAGAAAAGTTATATGGTGAAAATGTAGTCTATACCAAAAGCTCACCCTATCAAAGAATCGTATTAACGAGGAATACACACGAGTTTCGTTTATATCTGAATAACAACTTACAGTTTTCTTCCACTGATGAATACCGTTATCATGAAGCGTTAGTACATCCGGCGATGTCTATGGCAAAAAACATTGATAATGTTCTGATTCTTGGCGGTGGTGATGGTTTTGCAGCAAGAGAAGTTTTGAAATACAAGGACGTTAAAAAAGTAACCCTTGTTGATCTTGATGGGGAAATGACCCAGTTTTTCAAAACCAATGAAACCATGCGCAGGCTCAATCAAAGCTCTTTCTCTAATCCTAAAGTGGAAGTGATCAATAAAGATGCTTACATTTGGGTAAAAGAGAACAAAAAGAAGTTTGATGTCATTATCATAGACTTTCCGGATCCGTCCAATTACAGCTTAGGAAAGCTCTATTCCCTGCAGTTTTATAAAGAACTAGAGAAGCTGACAACCCTTGATACGAAAATTGTGGTTCAGACCACTTCTCCTTATTTTGCTCCGAAATCTTTCTGGTGCATTGAGAAAACAATCAATCAGATTTTTCCTTTCACTGCAGCGTATCATACCTATGTTCCCTCTTTTGGAGAATGGGGATTCACGATGGCTTCATTTGAACCCATCAATAACAGAATCTACAGAAAACTGCCTGGATTAAAATATTATGATTACAATTTTTCACAGATGTCTTATTTCAATAAAGATATGAAGGTGAAAGACGTAGAAGTTAACCGTCTGGACAACCAGATACTAGTCCGTTATTTCGATGAAGAGTGGGGGAAAGTACAGTAGAAAGGATTTTCTTACAACTATATTTTTAGGTAGCCTTATGCTTCCTTTTTTGCAGTATTGCGGAAAGAAAGTAAAAACTTTGCTGTTAAAGATCACAGGGACCAATCATGTTCTCGGACATAAACTGTGGGCAAAAGATTTTCCACAGTTTTCAGAAGTTATCCACACTAAATATCTAATTGTCGGGGGAGGAATTTCCGGACTGTCAGCGTGTAGGTTTTTCAGTAAGCATCATGAAAATGATTACCTTCTTCTCGAAATGGAAAATCATCTTGGCGGCAATTCTTCCAACGGACAGAATTCATTTTCAAAATTTCCTTTAGGCGCTCATTATTTACCATTACCGAACAAAGAGAATACAGAAATCATCGACTTCCTGAAAGAATGTGAAATCTGCTTAGGAACCGAGGATGATGGAGAACCCATCCTTGATGAATACCAAATGACTTTTCCACAACAGGAAAGACTATTTTATAAAAATGCCTGGCAGAACGATATTGTTCCGCAAAGAGGAATTTCAGCACAGATCCAGCAAGAGCTTGCCCGCTTTTTTAAGCTGATGGATGAATTTCGTACAAAGAAAGACACGGAGGGAAAATATTGGTTTGCCATTCCGGTACATGGTTCCAGCAGAGAAGATGAGGTTGTAAAGCTTGAAAAAATCATTTTTAAAGACTGGCTCAAAGAAAATAACTTCCACTCGGAAGAACTTCTCTGGCTGCTGGATTATTCCTGCAGGGATGATTTCGGATTAGGAATAGACTACGTTTCAGCATGGGCAGGCATTCATTATTTTGCAGGAAGAAAAAATAACTGGAGCACAAAATATAAAGATCAGGTATTCACCTGGCCGGAAGGAAATGCAAGACTGGCCAAACATTTTTCAAAATATACGGAGGGAAAACATTTGCCGGGAAATCTGGTTTTTGATATTAAAATCAATGATAAAGTTGAGGTCTTAAGTTTTGATAATACCCAAAAGAAAACGAAGAAAATCATTGCGGATAAAGTACTGTTTGCAACCCCACAATTTGTGAATGAAAGAATTTTTAATCAAAAAAGAGCATCATCATTTCATTATGTTCCGTGGCTTTTAACCACCATTACGCTGAAAAACGAATTTGGAGGAGATGAAGAGCTGGCCTGGGATAATGTGATCTACGGTTCTTCCGGATTAGGCTATATCTATGACCAGCACCAGAATCTGAACCAGGTTATAGGTGAAAAAGTGATTACTCACTATAAGAGTTTTTCAACCGGAGACTGCAAGAAAGCAAGAAAAAAGCTCTACGCCATGAAAGATGCAGAACTGAAAGATTTAGTTTTAAACGATCTGAAGAAAGCCCATCCGTTGATAGAAGATTTCATTCTGGAAATGCAGTTCCATAAAATAGGACATGCGATGATCGCTCCGGTTCCCAACCAGATTTTTGGAGAAGAAACCCAAAAAGCAAAAAAAACGATAGAAGATAAAATTTTCTTTGCCCATTCCGATCTTTCGGGAATATCTATTTTTGAAGAAGCTTTCTATCAGGGCATCCGGACTGCAGAACAAATGATGTAAAAATACTACAATGAAACAACCGTGGGTACATAACGCAAAAACAGACTGGTGGTTTATTTTATCACCACCTTTTGTTGTATTGTTGATTATATTTCTTTTTCAGAAACAAATTCAGGGGCTGGAAAATTACTATTCCTTTTATACCTGGCTTTTTCTGATTGTTTTTGTGGATGTAGCTCATGTATATTCCACGCTGTTCAAAACATACTTTGTAAAAGGAGAGGTACAGAAAAATAAGCTGCTTTATCTCGGAATTCCTGCAATAAGCTGGATTTTAGGGATTATCCTTTTTCAGTTCGGGAGCCTGACATTCTGGTCGGTGCTTGCATTGATTGCCGTTTTTCATTTTATACGGCAGCAATACGGTTTTATGAGAATCTATGCGCGCTTTGAACCGGATAACTGGAGCAAAAGAATAGATGAGGTAGCCGTGTATTCTGCAACGATTTATCCAATGCTGTACTGGTTTAAAACGCCCCGTGCCTTCACCTGGTTTGTCAACAATGAGTTTGACTGGCTTCAGAATCTTCCGGATTATATTCCTTTAATTACCGTTATCTATTTTGCCATTCTGATTATTTGGATTATTAAAACTGTTGTTGAAGCCTTTAAAACAAGAAAAATTAACATTCCGAAAACAGCACTGATCACCGGAACTTTTCTTTCCTGGTATTTCGGGATTATCTACTTTAACAATGATCTCCTTTTTACGTTTCTGAATGTAGTTTCTCATGGGATTCCTTATATCGCATTGATCTATATCCGGCAAATAAAACAAAAAGAAAATCATCAGCTGAACCGGATGCAGATTTTTAAATCCTTTTCAGGAATATTCCTATTTGTCGGAGTCATTTTATCGTTTGCCTTTCTCGAAGAATTTTTGTGGGAAACGCTTGTCTGGAATGAGCATTTTTCCCTGAATATGGTGATCTCAGAAAATCTTTTTCAGTTTCTGGTTCCTCTATTGGTTGTTCCGCAGCTCACTCATTATCTTCTGGACGGCTTTATTTGGAGAAAACCAAAAAAAGTTAGTTAACTTTGTCCGGAACGTTTAAAATCTGAAAATGAGACAATATTTTTTATCATTAACAATTTTTATTGGAATTATTGTTGGAGCCCAGCAGAAAACTTTCTGTAATCCTATCAATATCGACTACGGATATACCCCTTTTGAAGCCTTTTCCAAGCAGGGAAAGCACCGCGCTACAGCAGATCCGGTAATTGTCAATTTTAAAAATAAACTTTTCCTTTTTTCTACCAATCAGGAAGGATACTGGTACAGTGATGATATGCTGGATTGGAAGTTTGTAAAAAGGAAATTCCTCAGAGATAACAAATACATCCATGATCTTAATGCCCCGGCAGTCTGGGCAATGAAAGATACTTTGTATGTGTATGGCTCTACCTGGGAACAGGATTTCCCGATCTGGAAAAGTACTAATCCCACCAAAGACGATTGGAAAATTGCAGTGGATACTTTAAAAGTAGGAGCGTGGGATCCTGCCTTCCATTATGATGAGGATAAGAATAAATTATATCTGTACTGGGGTTCAAGCAATGAATGGCCATTGCTGGGAACAGAAGTGAAAGTAAAAAACCTTCAGTCCGAAGGTTTCGTAAAACCGATTATTAAGCTAAAACCTGAAGACCACGGTTGGGAAAGGTTTGGGGAATACAATGATAATGTTTTTCTGCAGCCTTTTGTAGAAGGAGCGTGGATGACGAAGCATAACGGGAAATATTATATGCAGTATGGTGCTCCGGCAACAGAATTCAGCGGCTATTCCGATGGAGTGTATGTAAGTAAAAATCCTCTGGAAGGCTTCGAATATCAGCAGCATAATCCGTTCTCTTATAAACCGGGCGGTTTTGCAAGAGGTGCAGGGCACGGAGCGACATTTGAAGACAATTACAAAAACTGGTGGCATGTTTCGACCATCTTTATTTCAACTAAAAATAATTTTGAAAGAAGACTGGGAATCTGGCCGGCAGGTTTTGATAAAGATGATGTGATGTACTGTAACACGGCTTATGGCGATTATCCGACTTATCTTCCCCAATATGCACAGGGAAAAGATTTTACAAAAGGTCTTTTTGCCGGATGGATGCTGTTGAACTATAATAAACCGGTGCAGGTTTCATCTACTTTGGGTGGATATCAGCCCAACTATGCGGTAGATGAAGATATCAAAACGTATTGGAGCGCTAAAACAGGAAATTCCGGGGAATGGTTCCAGACGGATCTGGGTGAAGTTTCTACGATTAATGCCATTCAGATCAATTATGCGGATCAGGATGCAGAATTTATGGGAAAAACGTTGGGGAAAATGCATCAATATAAAATCTATGGCTCCAATGACGGGAAAAAATGGAATGTGATTGTGGATAAAAGTAAAAACATGAAAGATGTTCCTCACGACTATGTAGAACTTGAACAGCCTGCAAAAGCCCGTTTCCTTAAAATGGAAAACCTTAAAATGCCAACAGGAAAATTTGCATTAAGCGGTTTCAGAGTATTCGGAAAAGGAGCAGGAAAGCAGCCTGCTAAAGTGGAAGGGTTTGTTCCTCTGAGAGCTGATCCAAAGAAGTATGGTGAAAGAAGAAGTATCTGGATGAAGTGGCAGCAGAACCCTGATGCGGACGGCTATGTAATCTATTTTGGAAAAACTCCCGATAAATTATACGGAAGCATCATGGTATACGGAAAGAATGAGTATTTCTTTACCGGAGCAGACAGAACGGATGCCTATTATTTCCAGATTGAAGCTTTCAACGCGAATGGTGTTTCTGAAAGAACAGCCGTTGCAAAATCTGAATAGTAAAAAAGAAATAAAAATTAAACCCTTAGAATTGTTATATTCTAAGGGTTTTGTATTTTTATAAAAACTGAAACTACATGGAATATGATTTAATATTGAGAGAAAATTCTAAAGAAGAAATTTTAAAAAGATATTATTTATTTAATAATAACAAATCCATTGAATACTTACCTGATGTAAAGCGAATAAATATTTTCGTTGGGGCTAATAATAGTGGGAAAAGTTGGATGATGAGACATCTTATGGATATAGAAAATTATAGATATTTGAGATTTTCTGAATTGCTATATCAGATTAATTGTTTTAATATGATTTTAAATAAAGAGATTCATGTAAAACAAAGAAATGACAGGTGGAATAGTGGCTTTACAGCACCTACAATAACAATAAAGAGATTTGATAATAGTTCAATCACAAATATCATTAATATTTCTGCAATAAACAGAGAGAACTTTGATAAGCTTTTTAATTTTAATCATTGGGAGTTTTTTGATGAAATCTTAGATAGAGAAGGCGTTTCAAATTTAAGAGAAATTAATATAACAATTATAAATATCTTAACTCAAAATAATAGATCAGAAACTCCAAACAAATATTACATACCAACTCTAAGAACAGCTCATTCGTTATATGATTTGAATGGAGATAAGTTTTTTAAGATAGAAGATGATATATTTCTTTATACATTAAACAGGAATTATTCAACTCCTAAAGATGTAAAAGTATTTACAGGTTTACATTTATATAAATCAATACTCAATTCAAGAAATGCTAGAAAAGAAACTAGAAAAAGATTTGAAGATTTTGAAGCCTTTGTTCAAGATAGCTTTTTTGATGGTAAGAAGATAGATATTGTTGCAGAATTCGATAAAGATAAAAGTTTAAGTGGGGATAATTCTGATGAAATAATAAGTATTCATATTGACGGTGAAAATGATACGAGAAAACTTCATGAATTGGGAGATGGTATTCAGGCAATTATTATATTAATGTATCAAATATTCATGGCTGATATAAATTCTGTTATTTTTATTGATGAACCAGAATTAAATCTTCATCCAGGAATGCAAAGGTTGTTTTTTGAACAAATTTCATTTAATAAAGATATAAGTAAGAAAAATTTAACATATTTTATTTCAACACATTCAAATCATCTATTAGATTTAACTTTAGAAAGTAATGATGTTTCTATTTATTCTTTTAATCCATTATTAGAGAATGGGAATAAAAAAATTATTATAAAAAATGTGAATTTTGGAAATATTGAATTATTGAAGGATTTAGGGGTTAATAATACCTCTGTATTTCTTGCTAATTCTAGTATTTGGGTCGAAGGGATTTCAGATCGTAACTATATTAAAGCATTTTTAAAAGCTTATTGTGATGATAAAGAGGATAGAGTATATCCAAAAGAAGATATTGATTTTACCTTTTTTGAATATTCTGGAGGAAATATTGAGCATTACATTCTAGGAGAAGAATTTAGTGAAAATGAAGAGCACCGATTTTTAGAGGAAATAAGTTCCTTAGCTATATCTAATAGAATTTTTTTATTAGCTGACTCTGATATGGCGAAGGAAGGAACAAAAAAGTTTTCCAGATTAAAATCATTAGAGGATAAGTTTGCTAAAAATAAGAATTTTGAAGGTCTTATTCTTTGGAATATTAGAGAGTCTGAAAATCTTTTACCTAAAGAAATTTGGCGAAAAATATTAATTGAATTCTGTAATAAACATAATATAGATAATCAAACACAAAATAAAATTGATATGTTCTTTATGAGAAATGAGGACTTGAATCGGTCAGAATATATTGGAAAGTTTCTAAAAAAAATAAAGGAATATGGGGTTCCTTTAAAGGAAATTTGTGAGAAAAAGAATAGGGGTAATGGAGAGGAATGGAAAACATTTAAAGATAAAGCTAATTTAAGTAGGATTATATTAGAGAAAACTTTTAACAAAGAGATTACTTGGAAAGATTTTAAGAGCGTTCCCGAAATATTAATTCTTACTGAGAAAATTTATAATTTTATCTATGATCATAATACTCCAATTTATTGATTCATCTTTCGATCAATTCTTTGGAGAAATCGATCAATTCTATTAATTAAAAATTTTTGATTGAAATCTTTATCCCAATCCAGATGTCCTCCATTAAATTGATAAGATTCATGGATAATATGATTGGCTATCAAGGCCGAATCCAGTCTTTTTTCTTGTGTAAACGGAATTACGCGGTCCGAATTTCCATAGTAAGACAAAGTAGGAGGGGAATCGCTTTTTATCCATTTCACAGGACTGGCAAAACCTATCTTTGATGTTCCGGTTTGAATTATTTCAGGAGCCACAAGTCTGCTTTCCACAAAAGAATACTCCTGATAGTTTTTAAACCCCGGATCAGACAGATCAGCCGGACCCACAATATTTATTACAGCTTTTACTTTTTTATCCGCATCAAACTTGTAGGCATACAACATCGATAAATGGCCTCCGGCGCTGTTGCCTAATAAAATCACATTGGGATGGTAGCCTAGTTTATTTTTTAATAATTCAGTTACCTTTTTAATATCATTAGTTTGATTTGGAAGTCCAAAGCTCGTAGCTGAAGCAAGTCTGTAGTTCATATTAACGAAAATATGATCAGGAAATTTCTGCATCATAGAGAGTGTGAAAAAGGTGAGCTGCGATTTATCTCCAGCCCTCCAGCCTCCACCATGAATCATAATAAAAATATCCTTTTCTTTATTTGTTCTTGTAGATGGAATATAGAGATCCATCACCTGCTCTGGATTGTTTCCATAGTGAATATTTTCCTCCTTATCAAAGTGAATATCTTTGCCAAGTTTTATCTTTTTTTCTTTGCAACCTGTCCATAGAAAAAGGAGGCTGAAGGATGTCAAAATAATTTTTATATCTTTTTTCATAATGATTAAATATAAAAAATCCGCTGAAAAGAATCAGCGGATACCGTAAGAATAATTAAATATGAAGAAAGATAATTCTCTATCTTGTTCTGCTTTTGATGGCATCTGATGCCCCTTCGATGTCTCTCACCTTTTTCACTTTCTGGTTTCCGAAATTGTAGGTAAGGCTTACGATTAAACTTCTGTTATAGCGGTTTTGGTGGATATAATTATAATTTCCGTTCTCCTGAAAGTCTTCAATTTTAACAATATTGGTATTCAGTACATCATTTACATTCACTGCAAAAGTCCAGTCGTTCCACATTTTTTTAAGACTGAGATCCAGACTCATTAAGTTTTTCAGTGAACCAAGCTCAATCTGCTGTTTGTCAACAAAGAAATAATTAAGTCCGAAGAACCATGTTTTCTTTTTATCAAGACGGATGGTATTATTAGTCTGGATCAGAAGACTGGTAGAATTGGTTTTATTGGTGTAGGTAATAAAGTTTCCATTAGGCCCTTTTTGATCTTTGAAGCGGTCTCCGGTTGTAGGATCAGTATCAAGACTTCCATTGTTGATATTATGCTGGACTCCGATATTGAAGTTGGTTGTCCAGTACTGTTTGAAAAACGACTTCTGGATACCTACCATGGCCGACATTTCCTGCTTATTTCCAAAGTTGGTTCTGATATATCGTAATGCAGGATTATCTCCGATCTTACCATCCGGCGATACCGGATATCCCTGAAGCGGAACCTGTGTAATGACGTCCTGAATGTAAGAATGGTTTAAAATCAGGAAATACGAATTTCTGTACATATAGGTCAGTTCCTGATTGTAGTTGGAAGAGGCCTTTACAAACGGATCGTTCTGAGTATAATTATCATCGGTCAGAATATTTTTTACCGGATTAAGTTCCCAGAAACTTGGTCTTCTCATTCTGCTTGAAAAGGAATAGGAAATATTGTTTTTATCATTAATCGCATAATTCAGGCTGAGGTAGGGAAGAAGGTTTTTGTAATTTCTCTCAATTCTTCTAAGGGCTTCTGTGGGAGCGTTGTCAGACGTACCAAGACTGTTGGTGATCTCGTATCTGGCACCTACTTTTCCTGAAAGTTTGTCGGAAATTTTTTTCTCAACGGTAAGATACATTCCGTAGATGTTTTCATCATAGATAAAATGGTTGGGTCTTGAATCCGGAGCTGTTACGGGATTAAATGAATAAGTGATGTTTTTAGAATCGTTATCTGTTTTAGTCTTGTTATAATTTCCCCCGACGGAAACGGTAAGATCATTTTTAAACTTTTGATTATAATCCACCATTCCGGAGAAATTATTAATGATCTGCGGAAGGTCCTGAATAACTTGTTTTGTTCTTGCTCCTACATTTCGGTTGATATCTGAGGTAAAGGTTTGGTTATCCGTAAACTGGAACCTTCTGTAGTTGAGATAGGCTGCATTTACATTCAGTTTGCTACCCAGAGAATCCGTTTTTAATTCATAGTTTAAATTCACAGAATTGTTATAAGATCGAGTATTCTCTCTGTTTTTAGACCACGTATATTCCGTATTCGTTTTTTTTATGGTATTGAATAAGTCTACCGTTGAATTATAACTTTTATTGGCCCATGTATTCCATGATAAGGCAAGGTTGCTTTTGTCGTTCAGCTGGTAATCAATATTCAGATAACCTCCTATGTTTTTATTCGGATCGTCAATATCTCCGGTAGATTCGTTGGAAGTTGTTGAGGTTCCGTTTCTCAGGGTATAGGTTTGTGCTTCAATATTTTCACCACCGCTAAGACTGGCACTTACTCCCAGTTTGTCTTTTCTGTAATTCGCTGAGAAACTTGCCTGGCTTCCGTTATACTTATTCGTTGTGTTAGACATTCTCATGTTTCCATTGAGACCGTCACTCATTTTTTTCTTTAAAACGATATTGATGATTCCATCAGAAGATTCTACTTGGTACTCGCTGCCGGGAACAGTAATCACTTCTATTTTCTGGATATTTTCAGCCGGAGTATTTTTCAGAAACTGAGCCAGTGACTCAGAATCCATATTGCTTTTTCTTCCGTTGATATAGACCAGTGCATTGTTTTTTCCTGCTATTTTTAATGTTTTATCATCTGTAGAAGATAACAAAGGAGTTTGTTTTAAAAGGTCAAAAGTGGTGTTTCCTTTGGCAACTGGTGATGCTGCCACATCGTATACAAAACGGTCGCTTTGCTTTTTGAAAACCTGCTTTGTGATGGTAACACCTTCTATGTTTTTTGTTTTTGCCGTATCAGATTTCTTCTCTTGTGCAAATGCACAGGTACCGAATACAATAGCCATTGACAAAATTATACGTTTCATGTTGTTTTTATTTAAGAGTGGATTTAGTGAAATAAATGATTATAGATTAGGTTCTTGATTTTACAGCATCATTAGCCGATTTCATTTCCCTTGCTTTTTTCAGTTTCTGATTTCCGAAATTATAAGTAACCCCGATGCTCATAAGCCTTGGATAATTGAAGTTGGTGATATTGTTAAATTTCCCATCGGGCTGTACGCCTCTAATGCTGTAGAAACTTTGATTAAATAAGTCACTCACTTCCGCTACAATAGTCCAGTCTCCTGCAATTTTTTTCAGACTGAAATCGAAGCTTTGTCTTGCCCGGATCATACCTCCTTCCATGGCAGTCTGGCTGGCAAAGAAGTAATTCACTCCCAGGAACCAGTCTTTTTTAGAAGACAGTCTGATCACATTATTGATGGTTGCAGACATATTATAGTTTTTAACATCAATGATATAAGGATCCACTACTTCAGTTTCTCCCGGAACCGGCATGGAAGTAGGATCTTCAAATACTCCGCCTTTGTAGGTAACATATCCCAGATTGACAGAATAATTGGTTGACCAGATGTCTTTGAACCAGGACTTGTTCATTCCAAGAGTAAGAGCAATCTCTCTGTTTTTACCATAATTGGTTCTGATGTATCTCAGGAATCTGGTAGTTTCCATAATTGGATTTCCTTTGATATCCTTGATGATTTTCCCCTCAGCATCTTTTTTAGGAGCTGTTACCGTTCCCTGCAATGGAATCAAGTCTGAAGCTGCTGCATCTTCCACCATATTAAAACTAAGATTGGCATAGAATGCATTTTTGTACATATAATTTAACTCCTGATTATAATATTTGGAAGCCAGTATAAATGGATTGTTCTGTGTATAATTGGTTGGAGTAAAATAAGTTCTTGAAGGATTCAGTTCCCAGAATCTCGGTCTTCTGATTCTGCTGGAGAAAGTATAGCTCAGATTATGATCGGAATTGATGGCGTAATTTAAATTCAGATAAGGCAGAAGGTTGTTGTAATTTCTTTCAAAACCTGTTTTATCCACAATATCTCCGGTACTTCTGGTCATTTCGTAGCGGGCACCAATCTTTCCTGATATTTTTTCAGTAAGTTTTCTTTCATAGTTCAGGTAAATTCCAAGAATATTTTCTTTATAAATGAAGTGATTGGTTTGGTTGGGATCGATGATAAATTCTCCTTTTATTAGTTTATCCTGTTTGGTATCGTTATCTGTATTGGTGTGATTGTAGCTGATTCCCATTAACCATGTTGCACCCTTTGCCGTTTTTTTCAGATAATCAATATTGGCTGCATAGTTGTTGATAATTTGGGGTACCGCCTGATGCAATGCAGAATATTTATTGATTGTATCATTCGTTAAAGGAAAACTCTCATTGAAACTTACTTTATCTCTGTTGAACCACAGGTAAGAAACGTTTGATGTAAGTTTACTTCCAAGAGAATCTGTTTTCATCTCATAATTTAAATTGAAAGAATGATTTCTGGTCTGTGCATCCTCGTTATTTACTGTTCTGTTGTTTAAGACTCCGTTTTGCCAGTTGGTAATATCCAGTACAGAGTTGAAACTTTTATTGTATCTCATGTTGTAGGAGAATCCCAGACTGTGTTTTTTATTAATCTCATAATCAAGATTGAAACCGCCTCCAAAATTTTTGTTAGGATCATCATTGAAGCCAAAGGATTCATTTTTGAAAGTAGGATCTCCGTTGGACAGCGTATATCTTTGTCTGTCTGTCCAGCTTCCCGTTCTGAAATTGGAATTACCAGACCATTTACCTTGTCTGAAATTAAAAGAAGCTCCTGCATTAGGATTATTGTAATAAGCCTGCTCGTTCTGCATTTTCAGCGTTCCGTTGTAGCCGTTGTTTTTGCTTTTTTTCATCACAATATTGATCACCCCTTCTTTGGATTCAACCTGGAATTCACTGCCGGGAACTGTAATCACTTCAATTTTCTGGATATCCTCAGAGGGAGTAGACTTCAGCATTTCAATCAACGCCTCGGAATCCATATTGGTTTTTTTGTTGTTGATGTAAATGATTGCATCATTTTTTCCCAAAATCTTCAGCGTCTTTCCGTCAATGCTGGAAATCATCGGTGTTTGTTTCAAAAGAGTAAAGGTGTTGGTTCCTTTAGCAATAGATGAAGAAGCTACATCGTATACCAAACGGTCACCTTGTTTTTTGAAAACCTGCTTCTTGAGAGTCACTGCATCAATAGCATTTACTTTCAAACTGTCTTTTTTCTGCTGGGCAGTGATAAGTCCACCGAAAAATAGTGCTGCAATAAGAATTTGAGTCTTCATGATTATTCTTTTTTAATTAATAGCTTGTATGGTTTGTTATTTAACATTACAAAGATATATAATAAATTTAGTATTATGCAATACAAAGTACTTAAAAATATTTTTAAATCATCGCAATTGATTGATTGTCAGTTGATAAAAATTTAGTTTAAAATATTGATTGCTTAACCTTTCTGTATAATAAGACAAATAAATGATGCTAAATGTTACATCGATGAAAGAAATTATGAAGGATTTTAAAAAAAAAATGGATAATTAATACCTGGAATTTATCCCCGTGGTCCAGGAATTATGCTTCACACAAAGGTATCTGCGAAACGGGCTGTAATATCCGTAAAATAAAAAAGGACCGAAAAGGTCCTTTCATAATATTGTTTATTCTCTGTCGAATCGGGCGAGCTTTTTATCTACCCAAACCGTTGCAAAGGGGAAGAATGCAGATAATAAGGCAAAAACAAAATCTTCATCATCCCAATTATAAATTTTTCTGGCAGGAAGGCAGAGTAAAAGGTAAAGGGTAAAAAATAAACCATGTAAACTACCAATAACACTGATGAAGATGATAGAATATAAATTTTCATCGTATCGTATCCAGATCATCGCAACACCATACAACAAAAGACATGAAATGGCCTCCGCAAGACAAATCTGCTTAAACCATCTGATGATTTTTTCCTGAGAATATTTTGAGAATATTTTTTCGATGAAGTCCATGAATAATTATTTATAATAGATAAAAAAGGATGTTTTGCTTTTTACGGGATACCCTCTGTATTTTACAGGCTCAAATTTAGTGTATTTTATAAACTTTTTGATCTCTTTTTCAAAATATGGAATGTATTTCAAATTGTGATCATTATAAATATCATGACTAAATTGATCCTTCAAAACCTTTCCATTTTGATCTAAAATGAGTGTAACCACCGTGCTTGAACGGTATTTTTGAAAAGACCGATTGTAATTTTCATAGCCTTCCGGATAAATAAAATTATTGAAGAAGTCTTTATTTAACTGATCATTATCATCTGTATAGCTGAGATACTTACCTTTATAGGTCCATTCACAATGTTCATCATTATCAAAGATTTTACCAGGATGTTTTTTTACATATAGGGCTACAGATTCTTTAACGAGACCATCCATAAAATCTTTACCAAATTTTTTTTCAGTCAATTCAGTCATTACCGAGTAATAACATTCATCATAATACCAACCTATATCACTGCCCATCCATTCTCCGCCCCAAATGATATTATGCTTTTTTAAAATTGTTTTGAGCTCTTCTCCGGGTAAAAACTTATCACCATCGGGAGCTGCTATATTGATAAAATATTTGTTTTGAATTTCCGAACTTTTTACAGCCCTGATTGAATCTTCGCTGCAATGCTTTTTATTATAGCTTTTTCTTTCAGCAATAGCAATTTTCTGTAATTCTTTAAGAGAGTCACTTTTTAAAGTTGTTGATTCCTGGGCATATAAACAACTTAGCAAAAAAACAGAGAATAAAAATAAATATAGCTTCATTGCTTATTGATAAAAACTACTACCATCCAAATACTCAAAAACTTCTGGTGGCAGCATAGGTCTTACATTTTTACCATCCTTTATCATATTACGGATTTCCGTAGCTGAAAGCTCTATTATGGGTGCTTTTACCAGAGAGATATTTTCATGCTGTAAATATTCAGAATCTTTTTTCTCGCCTTCAAATACCCTTGGGTAAACAATAATATGATGATTTTTGATCAGGATATCAGCATTTTTCCATTTGTGAAGGCTTTTCAGATTATCTTCTCCCATGATCAGACTGAAAGAATAATCAGGGTATTTCTCATGCAGATATGTTAAGGTATCAATAGTATAACTTGGTTTCGGAAGAGAAAACTCCACATTGGAAGCTCTCATATTGGGGTAATTCTTTACTGCCAGTTGTACCATATCAAGCCTGTTATGATCATTCAGTAAAGACTTTTTGTCCTTAAACGGGTTTTGCGGGCTTACCACAAACCAAAGTTCATCCATATCAGAATTTTCCAGAATATAATTGGCCAGAATAAGATGCCCGATATGAATAGGATTAAATGATCCGAAAAATAAACCGATTTTTTTCATTGTTATAAGGAACTAGGTAGCAGGAATTAGGTTTTAGGGGTGTGAAGCTTTGTAATTATTGCATTCAGCATTTTTGATATTTCAGATGTTTTTTTAATTAAAATTTGAAACTCTTCAGGATTCAAATAATGTAAGTTTTTTGAAATAATCAATTGGGTTTCTAGTTCAGCACAACTACCTCTTGCAATTTTTAAAAACTGGAGGTAGTCATTGGTAGACCTTCTGGAATGGCCTTCAGCAATATTAGATGGAATTGAAATTGATGATCTTCGGATCTGGTTTGTAAGTCCGTAAAGTTCCTCTTTTGGGAAGGCTGTCGTCGCGGTATAGATTTCTGTAACGAGATCTACAGACTTTTGCCATACAATTAATTCCTTATAATTTCCCATATGATTCTCCTATTCCCTTATTGCTAAATCCTAATCCCTGAATTTTACATCCTTGATATTAAGATAATGAGTGACATTGCCTTTCCAGTGATTCTCTTCCAGGGTAAAAGCAAGATCAAAATTTTTATTTTTAAAATCTTCAGCAAACTGTCCGAGTTTGAATCCGACACATTCAATATTTCGTCCCGTAGATTCCTGCTTGATATAAAACTTCAGGTGATTATTATCTTTTCCCATGGTTTTTACATATCCGGAAAGCTTCTGATTGGTTAATGTAAAAATAGGCTTCATATTATGAGGCCCGAATGGCGCCAGTTTTCTGTGGAAATTGATGAACTCTCGGTTGATTTCGTCAATTCTTATTTCCGTATCAATCGTAATAGAAGGTTCCTTTTGGTGCTCCTGGATTTTTTCAGAAACAATTCTTTCAAATTTTTCCTTGAAGGCATCAAACTTATCTTTTTCCATCGAAAGTCCGGCGGCAGCATGATGGCCTCCGAATTTAAGGAAATACTCAGAACACATATCAAGAGCTTCATGTACATCGAAATCAGAAACAGACCTTGCGGAAGCTACCATTTCTCCGTTATTGCCATCGGTAAAAACAAGTGTGGGTTTATAATAGGTTTCAATAAGTCTTGAGGCTACAATACCAATCACTCCTTTATTCCATTCAGGATGATAAACGATAGTAGTATGCTTGGTTTCCTGCTGGGATTCTATAATCTGATTCAGAGCGGAAAGGGTGGAATTCATATCCAGTTCACGCCTTTCATCGTTGAGGTTCATGATATCATTCACAATCTGGTTGGCATGTTTCAGATTGTCAGAAACCATAAGCTCTACAGCTGCTTTACCATGAGAAATTCTTCCGGCAGCATTAATTTTGGGAGCTATTTCAAAAACGATATTGGAAATTTCGAAATGAGAAAGTTTATCCTCAGGAATCAATAACCTTAAACCAAGATTTCTGGTTTTCCTCAGGGTTTTTAATCCCATTTTAGCCAAGACCCTGTTTTCTCCCGTCATCGAAACAATATCTGCTGCAATGGAAATGGCGAGAAGATCTGTAAGTTCAAATAATTCTGCTTCCGGTAATTTATAAATCGTATTCAGTCCCTGGCAAAGCTTAAAGCCAACACCGCATCCGGAAAGTTCTTTGAAAGGATAACGGCAGTCACTTCTTTTAGGATCAAGAACAGCTGCAGCATTTGGAATCTCTTCACCCGGCAGGTGATGATCGCAGATAATAAAATCTATACCCAGATTGCTGGCATAGTTGATCATATCAAGTGCCTTGATTCCACAGTCCAGAGCAATGATTAATGAGAAACCATTTTCTTTGGCGAAATCAATTCCTTCCGTGGAAATTCCATATCCTTCAGAATTTCTGTCCGGGATATAATAATCTAAATATTTTTTCTCAACAATTTTGCTGAGATACAGGTACATTAAAGCAACCGCTGTGGTTCCGTCCACATCATAATCACCATATACCAATATTTTTTCACCGTTTTCAATGGCGGTGGCAATACGCTCTACAGCTTTTTGCATATCTGCCATTAAAAAAGGGTTGTGGATATCGTTAAGGTTCGGTTTGAAGAATTCTCTGGCCTTTTGATAATTGTCAATTCCCCTAAGAACGAGGATTTTAGATTCAAAAGTACCAAAACCAAGTGACGAACTTAGTCTGTCCACAACTTCCTCATCGGGTTCAGGCTTGTAAATCCATTTTTGACTCATTTCACAAAAATAAGGAAAAAAAATAGCATTCAGGGAAGAACTGAAACGAAGTTTTGACTTAATAATTGTTAAAAAAAGACTATCTTCGTGCTCCAAATTTTTAAATGACTATGAAAAAAATTACTCTATGCTTCCTGTTACTGGGAACAGCATGTTCGATCAACGCACAGAAAATTAATCTTGGCAAAGCAGCCGGAATGGTTTCAAATGGTGCAAAAGCCTTAACATTTACCAACGAAGATGCGATTAAATTATCCAAAGAATCAGTAGAGTGGATGGATAAAAATAATCCTGTAGCAGGACCGAAAGATCCTTACACTGTGAGACTGAACAGGCTGTTTGGAAAACACAAATCTCAGGATGGTCTGAACCTTAATTATAAAGTTTATAAAGTAAAAGATATCAACGCGTTTGCCTGTGCAGACGGAAGTGTACGTGTATTCTCTTCCTTAATGGATATTATGACTGATAATGAACTGCTTGCCGTAATCGGACATGAGATCGGGCACGTAAAGAATCAGGATACTAAAGATGCTATGAAATCGGCTTATCTGAAGGCGGCTGCATTAGACGCCGCTTCCTCAGCTTCGTCAGATGTAGCTGCGCTAAATGATAGTCAGGTAGGGAAGATGGCAAATGCATTTTTAGATGCTTCGCACAGCAAAAAGCAGGAATCTGAGGCAGATACTTATTCCTATGATTTCATGAAGGCCAATAAATATGATGTGGTAGGAGCGTATACTGCTTTTAAAAAGTTAGCCTTACTTTCACAGGGAAGCACACAGACTAACTTTGAAAAGATGTTCAATTCTCACCCCGATAGCAATAAAAGAGCGGAAGCGATTAAAAAAAGAGCTGAAAAAGACGGCTTGTGGAAAGATCCGGGAACCGTTTCTTTGCCTGCATCCAAATTAACAAAGTAGGTTTTAATTAACTATTTAAAATAATACAACTGTTTTAAAAGTCAAAATTTTCTGAGCTGTTGTTTGACCATTTCAAACATCACGGTAATCTTAGAATAGGCTTTTAAGGCAGTTTTATTTTTTCTTACCTTTTGATTGCAAAAATTGTAATTTTTATTACTGTCTTATAAGCATGCAATATGATCTAAGGTGGATCAGGATCTCCATTTTCCTTATTTTCTTTCAATAGTTCCAATATGAATGGGCCTTTCAACAAAGCGATTTTGAGCTTTCCAACAAAACGAAATCGTGATGGGCTATGTAATTTTGCTTTATCAGGAATACAGGATAAAGTAAAAATATTTTTTGAATAAACTCCGAGCAAAAAATTAAATAAATTAAAACTAGTTCAAAATGGATTTACAATTAAAAGGAAAAACGGCTCTCGTTACCGGCTCAAGCTCAGGTTTAGGTGAGGCTATTGCAAAATTACTGGCAGACGAAGGGGCTTCTGTGATTATTCATGGCAGAGACAAAGATCGCGCAGAAAAAGTTATGCATTCTATATTGGAGAAAGGAGGCACTGCTGAAATTGCTGTAGGTGACCTTTCAACGGATGATGGTGCAGATCAGGTTGCATCTGCGGCTTTGAATTCCGGGAAGATTGATATCCTCATTAATAATGCAGGCACTACTTCTCACAAATCATGGGGTGAAGCTAGTGCTGAGGATTGGCTGGACATTTACAATACTAATGTAGTTTCGTATGTCCGGATGATTCAACGCATTGTTCCTCAGATGAAAAAATTAGGATGGGGAAGGGTAATACATATTGGTGGAGGACTTGGTATACAGCCTATTAAAGAGCAGCCTCATTATAATGCTACTTTGGCGGCCCGACACAATTTGTCTGTTTCTCTTGCAAGATCAGTTAAAGATACGGGAATTACCTCTAATGTAGTTTCACCGGGAGCAATCATGAATCCAATGGTTGAAGAATGGCTAAAAAATGCTGCACCGAAGTTTAATTGGGGAACTGATCCGAAGGAAATTAAATACAAAGCTGTACAGGAGCTCATTCCTAATGATACGGGCAGATTTGGTGAACCTGAAGAAATTGCAGGAGCTGTGGCCTATCTTTGTAGTCCTTTTGCTGATTATATCAGTGGTTCTGTACTTAGGGTTGATGGCGGTACCATCCGTTGCTTGTAAAACAGATATGATTATAAAAAAGGCTGTCCTGAAAGACAGCCTTTGATTTTTATCTGATATTCTTGAAAGATTAAGAATACATTTTCTCTCTTAATTCTTTTACTTTTTTATCAGCAAGGTACTCGTCATAAGTCATTTCTCTGTCGATGATTCCGGTAGGAGTCAATTCGATGATTCTGTTACAGACTGTTGAAAGCATTTCGTGGTCATGAGATGCCAGTAAAAGGTTTCCTTTAAAGTTGGATAAAGAGTTGTTCAAAGTTGTGATACTCTCAAGATCCAGGTGATTGGTAGGTTCGTCCAATAAAAGAACGTTCGCTTTTTGAAGCATCATTCTACTGAACATACATCTCATTTTTTCACCTCCTGAAAGTACTTTACAGGATTTCAAAGCTTCATCTCCTGAGAATAGCATTCTTCCAAGGAATCCTCTTACGAATTCTTCATGGCGCTCTTCATCATTTTTTGTAAACTGTCTCAACCAGTCAACTAAGCTTAAGTCTTCCTGGAAGAAGTTGGTGTTGTCTAAAGGCATGTGAGACTGGTTTGTTGTTACTCCCCATGCGACTGTTCCTTTATCAGCTTCTACATTTCCAGCAAGAATCTCGAAGAATTCTGTGATGGCTAAAGAGTTTTTAGAAAGTACTGCTACTTTGTCCCCCTTTTTAAGATTTAAATCAATATTTGAGAATAATAATTCCCCGTCTTTGGTTTTTTCAAGACCTTTTACATCTAAAATCTGATCTCCGGCTTCTCTTTCCATTTCGAAAATAATAGCAGGATATCTTCTTGAAGAAGGCTTGATATCGTCAATATTTAATTTGTCGATCATTTTCTTTCTTGCAGTCGCTTGTTTGGCCTTAGCAACGTTAGAACTGAATCGAGCAATGAAGTCCTGAAGTTCTTTTTTCTTCTCTTCAGCTTTTTTGTTGGCCTGAGCTCTTTGTCTTGTTGCCAATTGAGACGCCTGGTACCAGAAAGAATAGTTACCTGTATAAAGGTTAAGTTTAGAATAATCAAGGTCACCGATGTGTGTACAAACCGTATCGAGGAAGTGACGGTCGTGAGATACAACAATTACCGTGTTTTCATAATCCGCAAGGAAGTCTTCCAACCATGAGATCGTGTCGATATCAAGGTCATTGGTAGGCTCATCCAGAATCAAAACATCAGGGTTTCCGAAAAGTGCCTGAGCCAAAAGAACTTTTACTTTGTCTTTGTTCTCAAGTTCGCTCATCAGCTGCCAGTGCATATCATCAGAAATACCTACGTTTGAAAGCATGGTCTGTGCATCAGATTCTGCAGTCCAGCCACCCATTTCGTCATAAATTACACCTAGTTCACCGGCTTTAATACCGTCTTCGTCAGAGAAATCTTCTTTTGCGTATAACGCATCCATTTCCTCTTTTATCTCAAATAATTTCTTATTACCTCTTAAAACAGCTTCAAGAACTGTAAACTGATCATAAGCAAAGTGATCCTGCTCCAAAACTGACATTCTTTTCCCTGGTTCCAGAGATACATGCCCTGTTGTAGGATCCTGCTTTCCTGTTAGTATTTTCAGGAATGTAGACTTTCCCGCACCGTTTGCTCCGATGATTCCGTAGCAGTTTCCTTTGGTAAACATAATATTTACCTCGTCAAAAAGAACTCTTTTCCCGAATTGTAAAGATAAGTTAGATACTGTTAACATATAGTTTTGTAAATTTGGCGCAAAAATACGAAAAGAATTTGGGTATTTTGTAATAATATAATAGTCAAGTTTTTAAATGTACGGTATTTTTTATATATTTCATTAACGAAATTTTAAAATGATGAAGATTGAGAAAACAGTTAACATATTAAACAAAAGAGCCCGTTTTGAATATGAAATTCTTGAAGAATATGAAGCCGGAATGGTTTTAACGGGTACCGAAATAAAATCTTTACGTTCATCCAAAGCATCTATCACAGAATCGTTCTGTCAGTTTATTGATGGGGAATTGTACATCATCAACATGATGATTGATGAGTACAAATTGGGAACTTTTTACAACCACAAAACAAAAAGGGAACGGAAATTGCTCTTGCACAAAAAAGAATTACAAAAACTTGAAAAAAAGTTAAAGGATGCCGGGAACACCATAATACCTTTAAAATTATATATCACCGACCGAGGGAAAGCAAAGGTGCTGATAGCGCTTGGTAGAGGGAAAAAACTTTTCGATAAAAGAGAGGCGATAAAAGATAGAGAAAATAAACGGAACCTCGACAGAATATTAAAGAAAAGTTAAAAATCATTTGAAAAACTTTGTATATAAAGAAAAATTATATTTATTTTGCATTATCAATTATTTAATCATTTAATTCTATGAAAAATCTAAAATTAGGAATTTCAGCATTGGCGCTTACTGTTGCCTCTACTGTTTTCGCACAGACTACCAACAATCCGTGGTTAATCGGAGTTGGTGCTCATGCTGAAAACCATGTAGCAGCAAGAAGTAACTTCAGTAATACGTTCTCTGCTAACAATTTGACAAAAAGTATGTTCAATGTGAACAACTTTTCTATTACACCTCCACTATCTAAGTTAACAGTTGCTAGAAACGTTGGTAAAGGTTTAGTAATTGACTGGCAAACTTCTGTTGGAAATGTTGAAAACAAAAGATTCAACATGGGGAAAGAATTTTTCCTAATGACAGGTCTTGGTTTCCAGGCTCACGCTGCAGGTCTTTTATGGAACGAAGAATCTTGGTTTGATCCATATTTAAGAGTTGGTGCTAACTACTTAAGACATGACTATACAGCTCTTACTTTCCCTAGAACATCTGTTGATGATAACGGTAACCCAATCGAGCCGGTTGTTAACGGTAAGGATGGTAACGAAAACGGTAAAGCAAATCACTTTACTGTAGCTACAGGTGCTGGTGCTAACTTCTGGGTAACTAAGAACTTCGGTCTTGGTATTCAGGGAGATTATGTATCAACTCCAGGTGACCACTCTACAGTGGCTAACTTCTGGCAAGCTTCTGCTTCCATCTTATTCAGATTCGGAAACAGAGACAGAGATAAGGATGGTATCCTAGATAAAGATGACCTTTGTCCAGATACTCCAGGTTTACCAGAATTCCAAGGATGTCCTGATACTGACGGTGACGGAGTTCCAGATAAAGACGATCAATGTCCAGAAGTGGCTGGTCCAGTTGAAAACAACGGATGCCCTTGGCCAGATACTGACGGTGATGGTGTAATCGACAAAGATGACGCTTGTCCTACAGTAGCAGGTCCTGCTGAAAACAACGGTTGTCCTTGGCCAGATACAGACGGTGATGGTATCTTAGATAAAGATGATGCTTGTCCTACTGTTCCAGGTCTTCCAGAATACAACGGATGTCCTAAACCAAAAGAAGTAACAGCTACTGACGTTGAGAAAAACCTTAAGAGCGTATACTTCGATTTCAACAAAGCTACTATCAAGCCTGAATCTAAAGGAGCTTTAGATACTGCTGCTGAAATCATTAAGAAAGACGGAGGTAGATTCCTATTAGTTGGTGAAACTGACAAAAAAGGAAGTGATGCTTACAACTTGAAGTTATCTAAAGAAAGAGCTGCTTCTGTAGTTGCTGCTTTAGATGCAAGAGGTGTAGATACCAACGCATTAAAATCAGTTGGTATTGGAGAGCAAAATGCTAAAGTTGCAGAATCTGCTTCTGACGCTGAAAGACAAGCTGATAGAAAAGTAACTGTTAGATACATTGGTGATGACAGTGAGTGGAACAAATATCAGAAATCTGATGTTGTAGCTCCAGCTAAAAAAGCTACTAAAGCTAAAAAAGCTACTAAAAAAGCTCCAGCTAAGAAAAAAGCTGCTGCTAAAAAGAAAAAATAATTAATTTTTCTAAATAATGAATACCTCCAATTTGATTGGAGGTATTTTTTTTTTGTGGACTTTTGAGTAATTTTGTTGGAAATTTAAAAATTAAAATGGGAAGAGCATTTGAATATAGAAAAGCTTCTAAAATGGCCAGATGGGACAAGATGGCCAAAACATTCTCTAAAATAGGAAAAGATATCGCACTGGCAGTAAAAGCTGGAGGAACAGATCCTGAATCTAATCCTGCCTTGAGAAGATGTATCCAAAACGCAAAAGGGGCTAACATGCCTAAGGATAATGTTGAAAGAGCAATTAAAAAGGCAAGCGGTGCGGATGCAGAAAACTATGAAGAAATCACTTATGAAGGTTACGGGCAAGGTGGTGTTGCTTTTTTTGTAGAATGTACTACAAACAATACTACAAGAACGGTAGCCAATGTAAGAGCTATCTTCAATAAGTTTGACGGTAACCTTGGTAAAAATGGTGAATTGGCATTTATCTTCGACAGAAAAGGTATTTTCACCATAGATTTGGCTCAGATCAAAATGGATTGGGATGATTTCGAAATGGAAATGATCGACGGAGGAGCAGAAGATGTAGAAAAAGATGAAGAAGAAGTAATGATTACTACTGCTTTTGAAGATTTCGGTTCTTTATCTCACAAATTGGATGCGCTTGGAATTGAAGCAAAAAGTGCAGAACTTCAGAGAATTCCTAACAATACAAAAGAAGTAAACGCAGAACAGTTCAAAGCGAATATGAAAATGCTTGAGCGTTTCGAAGAAGATGATGATGTGCAAAACGTTTACCACAACATGGAAATCACAGAAGAGCTGATGAACTCTCTATAAAAAATAATATAGCATTCATATACAGTTAATTTTCAATTAGTTTCTTTGTACAAAACTATGAAAAGAAACGTTGAATTAGTTGTTATATCGGATGTTCATTTGGGAACTTATGGATGTAAGGCTAAAGAATTGCTAAGATATCTCAATTCTATCCAGCCTAAAACTTTAGTTTTAAACGGTGATATTATCGATATCTGGCAGTTTAAAAAGTCTTACTTCCCTAAACCTCATTTGAAGGTAATCAGAAAGATTCTTTCACTGGCTACCAAAAACACAGATGTCTATTACATTACAGGCAATCATGATGAAATGTTCCGTAAGTTCACAGATTTTGAACTGGGAAAACTTAAAGTCTGTAACAAGATCTGTCTGAATATCGATCAGAAAAAAACCTGGATTTTTCACGGTGATGTTTTCGATGCATCCGTCCAGCATTCCAAATGGATCGCCAAACTCGGCGGAAAAGGTTATGATCTCCTTATTATTATCAATAATGTTGTAAATTGGTTCTTGGAAAAAATGGGTAAAGAGAAATACTCATTTTCCAAAAAGATCAAAAACAATGTGAAAAAGGCGGTAAAATATATCGGGGATTTTGAATTGACAGCTTCAGAGCTGGCCATTGATAATCAATATGATTATGTGGTATGCGGGCATATTCACCAGCCACAGATCCGCGAGGTTGTTAATAAAAAAGGATCCTGTACTTACCTGAATTCCGGTGACTGGATAGAAAATCTTTCTGCTTTGGAATATCATGATAAACAATGGAAGATTTTTTATTATGATGAACATAAACATTTACTGAAAGATGATGAAGCAGAAGAAATCCCGGAGATGGATAATTCTGCTCTTTTAAAAATTGTAACTAATTTTTCCTAAATGAAGATTCTGTATGCATTCCAGGGTACCGGAAACGGGCATATTGCCAGGGCACAGGAAATTATTCCTCTTCTCAAGAAGCATGCGTCTGTTGATACCTTGATCAGTGGTCATCAATCGCAATTGAAGGCTGATTTTGACATTAACTTTCAATACAGAGGTATTTCCCTTCTTTATAATAAAACAGGCGGTCTATCTTACCGAAAAACATTTACCGAAAATAAATTCTTTGAAGCAGCTAAAACAATCAGAGAGCTAGAGCTGTCACAGTATGATTTAATTATTAATGATTATGAACCTCTGACTGGCTGGGCTTCCAAACTTAAAAAGCTACCGTTGATAGAACTCAGCCATCAGGCTTCCATGAGTTTTCCTGAAACACCCAAACCAAAGGAAAAAGATTTTCTGGGAGAAATGATCCTAAAATATTACGTTCCCAGTAAAAGGAAAATCGGGTTTCATTTTGAAAATTATCATCCGCAGATCAAAAAGCCTGTCATCAGGAGAAAGATCAGAAACCTTAATCCTTACAAACATGGATATTATCTTGTTTACCTGCCTAGTTTTGCAGATGAAAATATCATCAAGGTTTTAAGAAAAATTCCTGTGGAGTGGAAAGTTTTTTCAAAATACAGCAAAGTACAGGTGAAAATAAAAAATGTAGAAGTATTTCCCATTGATGAAAACCAGTACCTGAAATATTTTGAAGGCTGTGACGGAATTTTATGCAATGCAGGTTTTGAAACCCCGGCAGAAGCACTATTTATGGATAAGAAACTATTTGTGATTCCTATCCACAATCAATATGAGCAGGAATGCAATGCATGTGCTCTGGATAAAATGGGAATTCCCAATTCCAAGGTGTTAAATCTTCAGGAAATAATGGAATGGGTAGCATCAGATCATCATCTCAGAGTAGATTATCCGGATGATATTGAAGATATCCTGGTAAACGAGGTTTTAATTCTTTAGAAAAATATCGTCCACATCACTCATTCTCATCATCACAGACCTTGCATAAGAACAATGCGGATATACTTTCCAGTTATTTTCTCTTGCAAATCTGATGGCTTCTTCCACTAAAAATTTTCCCATTCCTCTGCCTTCAAATTCGGGATGTACCAATACAAAAGAAATAATAAATTTATGATCTTCAGGGAAAATAGTGTAGGTAAGCCTTCCGACTTCTTTTATTTCGTTATTTAAAGTGAGAACTCCGCCGTTCCCGGATTTATTGTTTTCAAATTTCATTGCAGTAAAAATTTGTTATTATTGTTTTTCCAATATTTTTATACGCTTTGTAAGTTCCTGAATTTCTTTTTTTAGAAGGTTAATATATTCCTGCTGATTTTGAAAAAGAAATTCAGGAATGTTATAAAAGTAATTGTTACTAGCGGAATAATTACCAGAAATATTGTCGTAATTATTCACATGATGAATATTAGCTGGATCATCCTCTTTTATATTTTCTACACAAGTATTCAGAACTTTTGCCATACGCTCCCATTCTTCATCTGAAATCTTAATTTCACCCTTTTCTCTTCTATGGTATTGTGATTGCGTCATATGCAGTATTTTGGCCATACTTTCCTGTGTGTATTCTTTGTCCTTTCGGGCTTTGATAAGTTTGTTTTTGATCATCTTTGTGTTTTTATGTTGATACAAATATAGTATTTTACGGATTAGATAAATATAAAAACAGTCATACCTATATCTTTTTTAATAATTCATGAGGGGGTGGTTTTATTACAGGAAAAAATATTATTTAATAATTATAATTAGTATTTATGTGGTAAAATCACATAAAATTCACATAAAAATCATGGATTTATTTCATTCTTGTTTGATATATTTGGAATGGTAAAAACACACAAAACAATTTTAAAAAAATTATTATGAGAAAAATTAAATTACAAAAGGTGCATTTGCATGATGCAAAACCATTATCCAGAACAGAATTGAAAAACGTTTTTGGAGGTAATACTCCGACATCCCCTGGCGGCGGCGGTAATTATAAATGCTGTTCAAATAATAGTGATAGATGCAGTGAATGTGTATATATCGACAGTAATCCTGTTTGTAGTACTGGCTCATATGTTGTGAAATGTTAGATTATTGCCACCATTTATAATAGCTATAATGGTGGCTTTTTATGTAATCTTATAACTTAGTTTTTAATGATGAAAAAAAAGCAAATTTTATTTATTCTGATTATGTTTTATGTATGTTCATCTATAAAAGCACAATATATTCGTTTTATGTACGAATATAGATCAGTTCCTGATACTCTTCAGAAAGATAGTATCATTAAAGAAGTTATGTTTTTAGATGTGTTACCCAATAAAAAATCCATTTTCTATAATGGGAAAAGATTTATTTCAGATTCAACAATGAAAGCTGATGCTAAAAAAGGAGTGATTACAATGCCGGATAAAACTATCAGCACATACTATATAATCAAAAAAAATTATGCAGACTCAAAAACAACTATGGTTATTGATGATCTTTCGACGATCTTAAAATTTCTTGTTGATGAGAATGTCAAATTGGATTGGAAAATCCTTACAGATAAACAACTTATTAATGGATATGATTGTCAAAAAGCCACTGTGGCTTTTGGAGGAAGATTTTGGTATGCTTGGTTTACCAACTATTTTCCATTTAATGATGGACCTTATAAATTTCAGGGGTTACCTGGCCTAATCGTAAAAATAGAGGATGCTCAAAGGTACCATATTTTTCAATTAAAAGGGGTGAAAAAAATTAATCAAGATTCATTGTATGAAGACAATGTCCAAAGTAATAAAAATATAAAAAGACTAAGCAAAGACAAATTTATAGCTTTCTACAGGACGTACCGAAAAGATCCTGCGAGAGAATTTAGACAAAAAGCAATGAATGGAATGATTTATTATGAATCTGATGAAAAAAGACGTGAGCATAATATAATGGTTGAAAAGCTACGGGAAGAAAAAATTCTTCATGATAATAATATAATTGAAATCAATTGGATAAAATAAATGGTTGCAGATGAAATCACTAGTAACACAAAATTGTATGTAAAATCAGACAATGGTTAAATACTTTACGAGCATATGTTGAAGTAAGTCAATAGTAACATGGAAATATGATACAGGAAAAATGTAAATGACCTGATTTTCCTCCTTTCCTTTATACATTACAAATAATGAAAAATATTCTATTTTTTCTTCTTATCATAATAAATATTAATGCTCAAAAGAAGAGATTTATATATGACTATCAATATGTTTCCGATTCTACAAAACACTCAGAAGTAAAATCTGAAACCATGTATCTGGATATTGGGTCAAAAGGGTCTGTCTATTATAGCAGTAGTGCTTATGTGAATGATTCAACTATGATTGCTGATGCAAAACTGGGAAAAATGACTATGCCTGCTGAAGGAAAAATTAATGAGCGTGTATGCAAAAATTACCTGATTATAAAACTTTTCTTTGTACGAAATTCTATATAGAAAAATATAAGGTTTTAGACGAAAGGCAGCAAAATTGGAAAATACATAAAGAGAAGGATAAAATAAGCGGTTTTAATGTCCAAAAGGCCAGCCTGGAATTTGCGGGAAGAAAATGGATAGCTTGGTTTACCACAGAAATCCCAATCCAAGATGGACCGTATAAATTTCATGGATTACCTGGTTTAATATTGAAAATTGAAGATGAGACGAAAAGCCATTGTTTTTTATTGAAGGGCATGAGGTCATTATCTAACAATACAGTTTATCCTAATATTGATCAATCAAAAAAAGAAATAGAGATTAATCAAAGGAAATATGGGAAGTTATTTAGAGAATACAGACAAGATCCTGTAAAAGATTTAAAACAGTTATTTAATGAAGGAAAAATGGTGAGTTATACTGACAGATCCGGAAATATTGTTACTCCTTCACAAATAATTAAAAATTTAGAATCTGAGCGCAAGAGGATGATGTTAAAGGACAATAATATTATAGAGCTTGACTTATTACAATAATTTTCTTTCAGTTACAGATAAGATAATTCAATCAGATTTATTTTGAAGAAACAGTAACAGTTGGAACTTAATATAATCCGATTGGGTTAGACGGTCGTTAAATACACAAAAATGATATTTCTTTCGGCGCAACCAGATGACACATACTTTATATGGCAGCTGGAAATACAACTGAGAAACTTTCGTTCATTAGGAATTTTAAAAGAAAAAATTCATATTGTGATTGGTTACCATCCAATAGTAGGATTGAAGTCTGATTTTAAGGTGTTCATTCATAATAATATGGATTTTGCTCTTTTTTTTCTTTACCCCGATACAAGGAAAAGGAAGAAATACCTTTCTTCCATAAGACCTCATTTGCTGAAAAAGCATTGGAAACAATTTCCATTTCTGGAAAATCATTATATTTTTTATCATGACTCTGATATTTTGTTAAGCAGGATTCCAGTTGTTAATACTAATGCTATGAATTATGTTTCCGATACACGCTCTTACCTGAACTGTCAATATATTACCTCAGGAGCCGATACTGATCTTCTGTATAAAATGGCTGAGTTGGTAGGAATTACGGTAGAGACAGTCTTTAGAAATGATGATCATATGGGTGGAGCCCAATATCTTTTACATGATATTTCGTCTGAATTCTGGGATAAAGTAGAGGAAGATTCTGAAAATATTTTTAATTTACTTACTCAGTATAATACAAAAGAAAAGCAAAAAAAAATAAATCTTCCAGATTATCTGCCAAAAGAAATCAATGCATGGTATGCTGATATGTGGTCTGTACTCTGGAATCTATGGTTTTTTAATAAAGAAGTCCGGATACATGAAGAAATGAATTTTTCATGGCCTACATATCCCATTGAATATTGGAAGACTAACCCAATTCTTCATTATGCTGGAGACCATGATGATAAAAAACAATTTTTTTATAAGAGAGACTATGTACATTATGCCCCATGGTATGATGAAAATTTGCATTTTATTCCTGATACAAACTGTAGTTTCCCAATTATCGAACTTATAAAAAAAAGCAGAGAGGAACGTGATGCTCAAAGACTAGAATTAAGGAATATCACATTTTCTTTTATGGAAGACATCGGAAAGAAATATTTTGATAAATATTTTGTCACCAAAGAAAATCAGAATACCATTGAAATCTCCGGTTTTATAGTAATTCCTGAAAGTTTAGTAAATGAGATAGATATTCTTTTGAAAGAAGACAGCTATACAGAAATACAATTTACTAAAGTGTATATAGTAGATGAGCTCTTTACAGAAGCCTTTAAAAGAGTACTGGATATTATGATTTTAGAATTAAATAGGGGAAAGTTTTCCTTACATGATACAGATTGGATTATAAAAGTTAAAGAAAGTTATAATACAACCCCTCTTAGAATTACTAAAGAAATCTACCTCTTACAATGAATGTTGGCTTGCTCAATGGCTTATCAGGAGAAGCTCTCCGACTATTCTTAAGTGAGAATGAAGCTTGTCATAAAAAAGGTCTGGCTTTGCTGGATTTTATTGCTGAAAAAATATTTTCTTGTAAAGATTATAGTTTTGAAAATGGGATTACGGGATTCGGCTGGCTAATTGCTTTTTTGCATCAAAAAAAATACTTGAACATTAACAGCGATGAAATTTTAGAAGATGTGGATGATCAGATTTATAAAATAACACTTTCTTACATTGGGTATGAAGAACCATATATTGATCAGGTATTAGGGTTAGTTAACTATTTTTTGATTAGATATAGGAATAGCAACGTTGGGGAAAATCATTACAGGAAATTTGCTCATTCGGAATGTCTACATTTACTCTTCAATTATCTCATAAGCTACATTGAAAATTGTATTCGTGATACTCATATTACCTCTTATGAATTTAACTTTTGCTGTAAAATCTTACTAAAGCTGGGATATAGTACTGAGTATATAAGCTTTAAAAATGTCAATGATCAATTAATTGAATTTCATATTCATTTTATTCTTTTGTATGAGGCAAAAATCAAAATATCCAAAGACTTTGGAAACGAAATATGTACTGAAGGATTACTGTACCTTCTTTTGTCTGCGAAACAAAAAAAGTATGAAATTCTTGAGCAAAAACTTCTTTATATAGGCAAAAAAGCAGGGAAATTATTCCTGCAGCATTTTATGTACAAAATATATTCTAAGGGAGAATTTAATTATTCTTTATTAGAAGGTAAAAAATTATTGTTCGTACTCACCAATTATATAGACGAAGAAATATAATTATTTAAATATTAATATGGTAAACATTCATTGTTGAATACCTACCTAATTATCTTTCCCCGTATAATAATTATAATCTTTGATAATTACACCGATGAACTGTCTTTCCGTCATTTTAGTGGGATCTATTTCCAGTTTCAGAATACTTTTAATTTTATTGGATAGTTTACTGATGATCTGGCGGTCATCTGCTTTCAATGCTTTGGTATAATTGTCTTTGATAATTCTCATATCATTATCACTCAAAGCAATCACCTGAGGGAAAGAGGGAATGTAATTTTCATGGATATTCTCCAGAATGGTATGGGAGATATTAATATTGTTCTTTAAAGAAATAACAGCTGTTCCGGAAGCGATATCACCCAAACGCTGATTGTTTTTAGAAACAATCATAGAAATAAGTCCTACTACTCCGGCAAATGAAACATCTACAATTCTGAAAACCCACCGGATCATATAATCTGCGAAACTGGCCTGGTAACCGTCAATTTTCACCACTTTTATTTTCATGAGTCTTTTACCGGGAGTCTGGCCTTCCATCAAACTTTCCAATACAAGAGGATAAACGTAAACAGGAAAAGTAAGGACAAGATATACCGCACGTATCGACCAGCCGTCAAGACCATTCAGAAGATATCCCAAATCAAGAATATTGAAGAACAGATACAGGATAGCAACTACATAAGCAATCCTGATCAGAAGATCAATAATGAAGGCAAGCATCCTTTCTCCTACACCTGCAACAGTAAAATTAATATTTACATTTTGTGAGGTATTTATCGCAATTTGAGACATATTTTTTATTATTTTAGCCTTAATAATTATGAGAGAAGTTTATTTCATTAAACAAAATAAAGAAAAATGGTTGGGAATCGAACAGGTTATTCAAGGGAAAATTAAAAAAAATCCTGATGACCTGTCTTCATTGTATATAAACCTGATCAATGATCTTTCTTTTGCCCAGACTTATTATCCCAAAAGCAATACTACCGTTTATCTGAACCATTTATCTGCCCAGATTTTTCAGAAGATTTATAAAACAAAAAGAGTAGAGGAGAACAGGCTGGTTTATTTTTTCAAAACCGAAGTTCCGCTGCTGATGTACCAGTACCGGAGATATCTGATGTATGCCTTCCTCTTTTTCATTTTATTTACATCAATAGGAGTGCTTTCTGCCATTTATGATAAGAACTTTGTGAATATTATACTGGGCGAAGAGTATGTGAATGAAACGATCGAAAATATTAAAAATAATAATGCGGTAGGCGTTTATCAGAGCGGAAGCACCTGGGGAAGTACAATTGGGATCATTTTTAATAATATTCAGGTTGGAGCAAAGTTGTATATTTACGGTATTGCCGGAGGAGTGGGAACATTGTTTGCACTGCTCTCCAACAGTGTGATGCTGGGTGCTTTTCAATATTTTTTCTATGATTATGGAGCATTGAAAGACAGTGCAAGAGGAATATGGCTTCACGGAGTCTTTGAAATTTTTGCCATGGTTGTGGAAGCCATGTGCGGATTGATTCTGGGAGCTTCTATCTTATTTCCGAGAACGTTTTCAAGATTTAATTCATTTAAAAAAGGATTTAAAGATTCATTTAAAATATTTTTGAGTACGGTTCCTTTCACTATTTGTGCAGGGATTATAGAAGGATATGTCACCAGACACGCATTGAAGATGCCTTTAATTTTGAACCTTATCATCATTTTTGGCTCACTGGCAATTATTGGATACTACTATTTTGTATATCCGTCTGTTGTTTACAAAAAAACTAATAAACACATTAATGATACAATTTTATAAAAAAAGAGACTTCGGAACTTTTATCAGTGATAGTTTCAATTTTTTCAAATTATACGGGAAGAATTATTTTAAAAACTATATTCTGATCAACGGCTTGCTTTTGATCTTAATGGTTACAGTTGTTATTTTCGGCTATAAGGAACTGTTTTCACAGATATTCGGATCTAACCTTGGAGGAGAAACCTATTATTTTGAACAGTATTTTTCAGAAAATTCCGGAATGCTGATCACAGTAGGATTACTGACTTTCCTGCTTTTCATGGTCCTGATGATTGTCAATTATCTGTATCCTGTTTTTTATTTAAAAAGAATTGCACAGGGAGCAGAAAAAATAAAGACTGATGAAATTCTCGGCGACTTTAAAAACAATGCCGGAAGAATCGGAAAACTATGTCTGGGAATGATCTTTATCGTTACTCCGGCCATTTTATTTGTAGTAGGTTTTTCTTATATCCTGGTTCTTATCATTATCGGATTTTTCCTCATCCTGCTTCTTTATCCTACGATATTTAATTTTACTACATTTCTGATGTATGATTATTTTAATTCGGACCGAGGGTTCTGGGGAAGCTTGAGCTATGCTTTGCGTTCTCAGTTTTCTTATCCCAATGGAAGTGAAAAATCACCATTCTGGAAATATTGGGGAGCTGCATTTGTGATGTTTATTATCATGTATATTATAACGTCTATCTTTACGTTTATTCCGATGATGTTTTTTTACGGATCACTGCTTACCTCTACACCGGACGGAAATTTTGAACAGAATCCTTTTACCGGAACTGTCGGAATCATTTTTTTTGTATTCTATGGAGTTTCTATGTTACTTTCATTTTTTCTTTCCAACCTTATGTATGTGAATGCGGGATTAATGTATTATGACAGCAGAACAGATCTTCACCAGAAAGTTGAATTGGCAGAAATAGACACGATTGGAATCAATGAATAAAACTCTTTTTTTCATACTGCTTTTCTTTTCTCCCGGGCTGGTTCATGCTCAGGATAACCCTCCTGCTTCTGATGATCTGGTAGATTCATTGTACACAACCGGGCATTACAGAAATATGCTGCGTGCAGATTCTGTACTGATGAAATACCCGGTATCGGAGAATGAAGTGTACCCGAAAACATTTAAAGAGAATATTCCGTCAAGATACAAAGGAAATGAGTTTGATTATTCCGTTTCAAAGCCGAGAGAATCTTTCTTTCAAAAGCTGATGCGTAAGATCAATCAGATTATACAGGGAATCTTTGGAGATACGGCACTCACGAAGTCGGCAGAACTTACTACTGTTCTTATCAGACTGTTTGCTATTATTCTTGTTGGATTTCTGCTTTATTTCATCATCAGATACATCATGGGAAAAGACGGGAATTTTATTTTTGGTAAAAAGAATAAAAAACTGGATCTTAATGTGCAGGAACTTCATGAGAATATCCATGAAATTAATTTTCCTGAAAGTATCGCGAAATTTGAACTTGCAGGGGATTACCGTTCAGCAGTCCGTTATCAGTTCCTGTTTATTCTTAAAAAGCTGAGTGATAAAAAACTGATCAACTGGAATCCGGAAAAAACCAATAAAGATTATACTGCAGAGTTAAAAGCGGCCCACCTGAAAAATGACTTTTCTGATCTGTCTTATATTTTTGATTATGTCTGGTACGGAGAATTCAGTATTGATGAAGAAAACTACCGGAAATTTAAAAATCAATATCAGGCCTTTAAACCATAACAATAATAACCATGAATAAAACTTTCAAAACATATGCTGTAATTTTCGTCATTGTGATGATTATTCTGGCATTGCTTGAAGTTAACAAAAAAGAAACGACAGACTGGCGGAAGAATTTTGATATCAACGAAAAATCTCCGTTCGGGTTGTTTGTTTTCAATAAAGAAGCCAACAATCTTTTTAAAAATAAGCTGAAGAAGATTGAGCAGGTTCCTTACGAATATTACAGCCAGCATACAAAACAGGCTCACAATATTGTCGTCATTGAAAATAATCTTGACAGAGAGTCATGGCATAAAATTCTGACTCAGATATCTGAAGGCTCAGATGCATTTCTGATGGTAACCCGTATGCCTAAAGAAATTTCAGACAGTATCGGATACTATGATTCTGAAATCTCTTTTGAAGAAGAAAATGTTTTGAAACTTACCGACAAAAAATTTCAGAATGATTTTATTAAGCTGGATAAATTTCCGTCGGGCAGAGGATTCTCATTCATAAAACCGGGAGTGCAAGTACTGGGAAAAACTGTAGAGAAAAAGAATACAGATCAGGCTAATTTTATTAAGGTGAAGTTTGGTAAAGGATATATCTATGCTCATACCGAACCTCTTTTCCTGACGAATTATTATCTTCTGAAGCCCGGAAATGTGAAATATGCTCAGGACGTATTTTCATATCTTCCTGATAGGGAAACCCTTTGGTTTGTCTCAAACAAAAGCTATGAATCGCGTTTTTTTATGAGGTTTATATTGTCAAATCCGGCTCTAAAATATGCATGGTGGGTATTTTTAGGAGGGATGGTTCTTTTTATCTTTTTTAATGCAAAAAGGAAGCAGAGAATAGTCCCAGTAACAGAACCATTGAGAAATACTTCCCTGGATTTTGTGAAAAGCATTGGAAATCTGTATCTTCAGGAAGGCGATTTCCACGATATGATGGCCAAGAAAGCTCAATATTTCCTGAACAAGATAAGAATGGATCTATTGATAGACACCCAGAGTTTAGATGAAGAATTCGCGAAAAAATTACAGTTGAAAACCGGGAAAACTATGGAAATGATCAATGAAGCTATGGCACTTATCAAAAAAGCCCAGGATCCTTACGCCAGCGTAATGAAAGAAGACCTTACAAGGATCAATAAGCTCCTTGATGAAATACTTAAATAATATAACAATAGAAATAACCTAACAATGTAGATTTGCTCAATGCTATCACCAAAGGGATACACTGTTAGAATGATAAATAAAAATTTTATTATGGAAAACCTGGATAACCCCAACATAGAAAACCCAAACTCTATTAATCTTAATAAGCAGGAGGAGCAGTTTCAGTCGAGAATTGATATGATTGAACTTCGTGCAAGTTTGGAAAAAGTAAAATCTGAGATCGGAAAAGTGATCGTAGGGCAGGAGAAAATGATTGAACATCTTTTGGCAGCTTTGCTTTCAAACGGACATGTTTTGATTGAAGGTGTTCCGGGAGTGGCAAAAACAATCACTGCAAAACTATTAGCCAAAACCATTGATGTAGGTTTCAGCAGAATTCAGTTTACACCGGACCTTATGCCTTCCGATATTTTGGGAACATCCGTATTCAATGTGAAAAACTCAGAATTTGAATTTAAAAAAGGACCTATATTCTCCAATTTCATCCTGATTGATGAGATCAACAGATCGCCGGCAAAAACGCAGTCCGCATTATTTGAAGTCATGGAAGAGAGACAGATCACGATGGACGGCACACGGTATACCCTTGAGGAACCTTTCCTGGTGATCGCTACACAAAACCCTATTGAACATGAAGGAACGTACAGGCTTCCGGAAGCGCAGCTGGACCGTTTTTTATTCAAAATCAATGTAGGATATCCTGATCTTGAGCAGGAAATTGCGATCATTAAAAATCAGCACGAAAGCAAAAAAGAAGATAAAACAGAAGGAATCAACCGCGTTATCACAGCTGAACAATTGAAAAACTACCAGCATCTGGTAAAAGAAATCATTGTGGAAAGCCAGCTGATGGAATATATTGCTAAAATTATTATCAATACCAGAGAAAACCAATTCTTATATCTGGGAGCTTCACCACGAGCTTCATTGGCACTTCTTACGGCATCAAAGTCATTTGCCGCTTTAAGAGGCAGAGATTTTGTGACTCCTGAAGATATTAAAGAAGCAAGCTACGCCGTATTAAGACACAGAGTCATCGTATCTCCGGAAAGAGAAATGGAAGGTCTTACCGCAGATGAAATTATCCGTCAGATTTTAGAAGGAATAGAAATACCGAGATAGGTTAGTAGAAGAAGGGTTTGGATTATAATTCCTAAAACCTATCATCTGCAACCTGCCACCTAACCAATGAAAAACTTATACATCAATACACGTTTCTTTTTTGCACTCATCGGAGTGGGGATTCTGTATGTCCTTGCATTTTTCTTTCCGGTGCTGATGTGGGTAGCCCATATCACACTCCTGATTTGTTTTTTGGCAGCAATGGTAGATTTTCTGTTGATTTTTAATCAGAAGAATGCATTGCAGGTTCAAAGGATTCTGCCGGAAAAATTGTCTAATGGAGATGAGAATTTTGTGAAAATTGATATCAAAAATAATTACAACTTTACCATAGCCACTAAAATTATTGATGAAATCCCGTTCCAATTCCAGAAAAGAGATTTTCTGATCGAAAAGCAGATCGCTTCCGGAGGAAATACATTTTTTCAATATTCATTAGAACCTAAAGAAAGGGGAGAATATCATTTCGGAGGTTTGAATGTATATGCATCATCACCAATAGGACTGATTTCAAAAAGATTTATTTTCCAGAAAGATGCAATGCTTCCTTCCTATCCATCCTTTATTCATCTCAGAAAATATGAGCTGATGGCCATTCAGAGTGAATTTTTATTAGGCGGAATCAAGAAAGTCAGAAAGCTGGGACATACCATGGAATTTGAGCAGATCAAAGAATATGTACCCGGAGATGATATCAGAACGATCAACTGGAAAGCAACTTCGAAAACAAATCGTTTAATGGTCAATCAGTTTCAGGATGAAAAATCACAGCGTATTTTTATGCTGATTGATAAAGGACGAACCATGAAAATGCCTTTCAACGGATTGAGTTTACTTGATTATTCTATCAATGCAACCATGGCGCTGTCTCATATTATTTTGAGAAAAGGAGACAGAGCCGGAATGATGACCTTTTCCAAGAAAGCTGAAAATAAAATTGCTGCAGATAATAAATCCGGACAGCTGAAGAAAATTTCCGAGGCACTTTATAATATTAAAACAGATTTCTTCGAAAGTGATTTCAACAGATTGTATCAGGATGTAAAATATTCCATCAACCAAAGAAGTTTAATTCTGCTTTTTACCAATTTTGAAACGTTAGACGGACTAAACCGACAGCTGAAATATCTTCGCGGAATTGCAAAAAACCATTTGCTGGTCGTGGTATTCTTTAAAAATTCAGAACTGCAGACGCTGATCAACAAAAATCCTGAAAGTATGCAGGAAATTTATGACGAGATCATTGCTGAAAAATTTGAGTTTGAAAAGAAACTGATCATCCAGGAACTCCGCAAATATGGAATCTATACCGTTTATACCCTTCCGGAAAATTTGAATATCGATATTATCAATAAATATCTGGAGATAAAAGCGAGAGGAATTTTATAAAATATGTAAATACAAATCACAAAAAATAAATGGAACTAAAAGAAAAAGCAGGTGCTCTGTTGAAAATAGCAGCATTAAATGAAGGGGCAAAGGAATATATTCTTAACAATCCTGAGCTCTTTAAACTCCTGCTTAAAGCAGCTAAAAGATATATAGGAGGCGAAAAAATGGAGGAAGCTATTGCTACTGCTAAAAGAATTAATGCTAAAGGAATTCCCACTTCATTAGAGTTTATGGGAGAAAGTACCCGTTCAGTGAAAGAGTCAGAATCGGTAACTCAACATTTCCTTCGTTTGATTAATAATGTGAAAGAAGAGAATATTAATTCTATTGTTTCTTTGGATTTATCACATATCGGACTTGCAATTGATAAAGATATCACTTATAGTAATTTAGTATTGTTAGCGGAATCAGCTTATAAAAAAGATATTGAAATAGTGATTAGTGCAGAAGGAGTTGAAAGAACTGATGATATTATTAATACCTATTGTAAAATATCAAACGATTTTTCAAATGTGGGAATTACCCTTCAGGCTTATTTAAATCGTACTCCAAAAGACCTTGAACGGATATTGGCTGAAACACAAGGAAAAATAAGAATTGTAAAAGGAGCTTTTGCTGTTCCTCCGGGACATGCTGTAGAAAGAGGAAAACACTTAGACGATTTATATATTAAATATATTGAAACTCTTTTCACTAATAACAGAAAATGTTCAATAGCTACCCATCATAATATCATTCAAAATAGAGTTAAAGAACTTATTGAACAATATGATATTCCAAAATCTAAATATGAATTTGAAATGTTACTGGGAATACAGGAAGACCTGTTGAATGAAATCCATAAAGAAGGTTACCCGTGCAGGCAGTATATTGTGTATGGTGATGAATGGTATCTGTACATGTGTAACCGAATTGCAGAAAATCCCGATAATGTTTTTCAGGCTATGGTTGATATCATGTCTTAGCCTCAGGTTTAATCCACAAAGTTTTTTATATTTGAATAAGAATATAAAAAGAATTCTGAATTATAAATTCTTACAATGAAAATTACACTCAACAGAATAAACGACGATTTTTTATTTGAATGTACCAATGCTCAGGGAAATTCTATTCTTTTAGATAATACTTCCCAGCCGGGAGCAAAAGGAGTTTCTCCAATGGAAAGTGTACTGATGGCTGTAGCAGGCTGCAGCGGAATTGATGTAGTTTCTATTTTAAAGAAGCAGCGTCAGGAGATCAGAAGCTTTCAGGCAGAGGTAGAAGGAGAGAGAGTACAGGTAGAAGATGCGAAACCTTTTAAATCAATTAATGTTAAATTCCTTCTGGAAGGAGAAATTGATCCTAAAAAAGCATTAAAGGCCGCAGAGCTTTCTTTTGAAAAATACTGTTCCGTATCAAAAACATTAGAACCGAATGTGGAAATCGGATACGAAGTCTTTGTGAACGGAGAAAAAATTTAATCTCTTATATAAAAAAGGAAAAGCCGGATGTTTCATCCGGCTTTTATATTACTCACTACCAATTACTCATTGCTAATTAAAAGGTGAGCCTTGGTTTTATCAGTTTTGCTACAGTGGCTGTCCATCCTGTCTGGTGAGAAGCACCCACACCACGGCCGTTATCACCATGGAAATACTCAAAGAAGGTAATATAATCTCTGAAATGTTCATCATAATTGAACTTTGGATTCCCTCCGTTGAAAGCCCTTTGGCCATGTTCATCCTTTAAAAATATTGAGCAGAGTCTTTTGCTGATATTCTGGGCTACTTCATCAAGGTTTCTTTTATCGCCGCTGCCTGTCGGAAGTTCTACTTTCAGACTGTTTCCATAATAATAATGGAAGCGCTGCAGGCTTTCCACAATCAGGAAATTGATAGGAAACCAGATGGGGCCTCGCCAGTTGCTGTTTCCGCCAAACATCCGGCTGTCACTTTCGGCAGGTGTATAGTAGACCATATTTTCCGTTCCGTGCACAGAAAAGACAAAGGGATTTTCTTCATATACCTTAGACATGGCGCGGATTCCGTAAGAACTCAGGAACTCGTTTTCATCAAGCATTCTGGTCAGAACTTTTGTCAGCCTGTTTTTACGAAGTATGCTCATCAGGTGTTTGCGTCCTTGTCCTTCCTCGTCCCAATGGGAAACGAGTTTGGTAAGCTCCGGTTTATTTTTTAAAATCCACTCCATTCGGGTTCTGAAATTCGGCATCTTTTCCAGTAAGCGGTGGTCTACAATTTCAACAGCAAACATGGGGATCAAACCAACAATACTTCTTAACCTCAAAGAAACACTGTCTCCGTTTCCAAGCTGCAATACATCATAGAAAAATCCATCTTCTTCATTCCAAAGCCCTTTTGTGCCTTCACCAAGATTTTCCATAGCCTCAGCGATGTAAAGATAATGTTCAAAAAACTTGATGGCCATATCTTCATACACCTGGTAATATTGGGCAAGTTCCATCGCAATACGCATCATATTCAATGCATACATGGCCATCCAGCTGGTTCCGTCTGCCTGTTCGAGGTGCTGGCCATCCTTTAAAACCATGTTACGGTCAAAAGCTCCGATATTATCGAGACCCAGGAAACCTCCTCCGAAAATATTTTTTCCGTTTTTATCCTTTCGGTTCACCCACCACGTGAAATTGAGCAGGAGTTTCTGGAATACTTTTTCTAAGAATAATAAATCCGGCTTTCCGTTATTTTTTTCATCAATTTTAAAAACACGGAAACAAGACCATGCGTGCACCGGCGGATTCACATCACTCATATTCCACTCATAGGCAGGAAGCTGTCCATTAGGGTGCATATACCATTCTTTCGTAAGCAGTAACAGCTGCCCCTTGGCAAACTCTGCATCGATGATGGAAAAAGGAACACAGTGAAACGCCAGGTCCCATGTTGCATACCATGGATATTCCCATTTATCAGGCATGGAAATAATATCCTTGTTGTGCAGATGATTCCACTCCGTATTTCTTACATATTCATTGAAATTTCTTGGCGCTTCAAAATTGGGATCACCTTTCAGCCATTTTCCGATATTATAATGATAAAACTGTTTGTTCCAGAGAAGCCCGGCAAAAGCCTGTCTCTGTACATTTCTCTCATCTTCGTTAACGGTATCACTCTGAATCTCCTGATAAAATTCTTCAGCTTCAGCCTGCCGGGTATTGAAAATTTCATCAAAGTTTTCAAAAGGCTCATCGGCTTCATCCGGGCACAATCTGAATTCAAAAACCTTTGATTCTCCGGCTCCGATAAGCTCATCAATCAGAAAAGAAGCCTTTGTTCCTCTTTTTTCGGGATTTACCGTATCCGTTTGATGGATAATATAATTATTAATTCCGTCTTTGAAATAAGTGTTTTCAACTGCAGGAGCTCCGTAAAGCTTAGAAGTATTGGTTTCATTATCACAAAATACACTTTGTGCATTTGAATTTCTGGAATACAGCTTCTTTATCGAAATACTGTCGTGGGCAATATTGATACTTCCGTCATGAGAAACATTAAGTTCTGCCTTATAGGTGTTGTATCCCCATTTCCAGTTATTTCTGAACCATGCTGTAGGTGCCACCACGATAGGTGCCTCATGCTGGCTTCGGTTACAGACTGTCACCCTGGCCAGAATATCATTGTGATCGGCTTTACAATATTCTATGAAAATATCAAAATATTCATCATTATCAAAAATCCCGGTGTCGAAAAGCTCATACTCAGGTTCCTTTTTGCTGCGTTTTCCATTTTCAGCAAGAATGTCATCATAAGGAAACTCATTGATCGGGTATTTATACACCATTTTCATATAGCTATGGGTAGGCGTATTATCCAGGTAATAAAAGATTTCTTTGATGTCTTCCCCATGGTTTCCCTGAGGATTGCTCAGGCCAAAGAACCGTTCTTTTACCATTTTATCTTTCTTGTTCCAGAATGAAAAAGCAAAACATAAAAGTTGCTTTACATCGGAAATTCCGGCAATGCCTTCTTCACCCCAGCGGTAGGCATAGCTTTCGGCATTATTATGATTGGTGAAATTCCAGGCATTCCCGTTCGGGCTATAATCTTCACGTACATTTCCCCACTGCCGGTTGCTTACATAAGGTCCCCAGTTTTTCCATTTGGTATCTTGTAATCTATCTTTTTCGGCGGTCATATGGCATCATTTTTCAATACGAAGTTAGTTTTTTTGAGAAGTAATTCCAATTTTTTTCATCTGAACAATTATTAATATGGTCTTGGAATACTTGTATTTAAGGGCTTTTTTAAATATTAAAATAATTTTTTTTTGAAATTAAAAGAAAAGAACTACCTTTGCACCATTCGTTCATTCAAATATTGAAAATGTTATCAAGAAAGGTTGAGGGATTAGACCCTATGAAACCTTAGCAACCCTTTGCGCAAGCAAAGAAGGTGCTACGTTCTACCAAATAATTTTGGACAGATAACTCACTGAAGTTCTTTTTCAGCCATTTCCTGTGGCATTTTCAATTGTATTAAAATTTAATAGAATTGAAAACAGAACTAAACTATATTAATCTTTCTTATCAAACTCATTCCCAAAAGGAATACCATATCCCGTTGAGCTATCAGCTCTTTGGGAAAGATCTGTTTACAGCCCCTGTTATCTTAATCAACCATGCTCTCACCGGAAACTCAAATGTATCCGGAGAAAAAGGCTGGTGGAAACAGCTGGTAGGGAAAAATCAGATTGTTGATACTGATCGATATACTGTTCTATGTTTTAATATACCCGGAAACGGATACGACGATTTTTTAATTGAAGATTATGAAGACTTTACTCCTTCAGATATCGCTGCGATATTTCTGAAAGGGCTTGAAGTTTTACAGATCAAAAATTTATATGCCATTATAGGAGGCTCTCTGGGAGGAGGGATTGCCTGGGAAATGCTTGCCCAGCAGCCTGATCTTGCTGAGATTTTTATTCCTATTGCCTGCGATTACAGAACGCACGACTGGCTTCATGCACAGTGTCTGGTTCAGAAATTTTTATTAAATGATAAGGAAGAACCATTACAGAAAGCAAGAATTCATGCCATGTTGTGCTACAGAACACCGCAGTCGCTCAATGACAGATTTCAAAACCAATATAACCAGGACAAACAACGCCTGGAATCAGAAGACTGGCTGGTTTATCATGGTAATGCACTAAACGAAAGATTTAGTTTGAAAGCGTACAAATTGATGAATCATCTCTTAATGAATATAAATGCTGCTGATACAGCACTGGAGAACATTCAGGCACGAATGCACATGATCTCCGTAGATACAGATTTATTTTTCCCGGCTTCTGAAATCCGAATGTGTTTTGAAAACTTAAAAGAGAAAAATAAAGATGTTTCTTATCACGAGATCCAATCTATACACGGGCATGATGCCTTCCTAATGGAATATCAACAATTAAATAATATCATTAAAAACATTTTATAGAAGTAATGAAAAATGCTAACGAAATAAAATTTTTGAAGAACAGATCAATCGTCAAATTTGAAGGAGAAGATTTCCTGGGAGAAATCGGGATTGACGGACGAATTTTTAAAGCGCTTACTTTGGCGCGTATCAGTGTAGGAGTAATCTCTCAGCAGGCCATAGAAAACGGAATTTCTATTCTGGTTCATGAAAATGATGCAGAAAAAGCAGTTGCCTGTCTTATTGATGAATTTGAGGCAGAAAGAAAATCAGGAAAAGTTTCTCAGATTTATAGTATCAATAATGTTTCTGTGATTGGTTTTGTAGCAGAAGATTTCAATAAAGTTTTTGCTGAGCTGGCAAGAAATAATGTTTTCCCGTTACTTTTAAATCAGGTGGCAGGAGAAAACAGAGTCAATATCGTAGTGACCTCTTCGCAGGATGAAAAAACAAGAAATATCATAGAATCTGAAATTTTCAAAAAGCCGAAGACCGTTCATCTGGCCATTATTGGTCACGGAAACGTAGGGAAAACCTTGATAGAACAGGTACTTGAATCTGCAGAAGAAATTAAAAAACGTAAAAAAATAGACCTTAAAGTAGTTGCAGTAGCCAACTCAAAGAAAATTGCCTTCAACAAAAAAGGGTTTGATGCCAATTGGGGAGATGAGGTTTTAACAGCAGAAAGACCGTCAAATGTTGAAGAACTGATTAATTTCTCCAACGAGAATCAACTGGAAAATCTGATCGTTGTGGATAACACAGCAAGCAAAGATTTTGTTAAAAACTATCATGCCCTGGCAGAAAACGGTTTCGATCTGGTTTCTTCCAACAAGATTTTCAATACCCTTCCGATAGAAGAATACAGAAAACTAAGATATACGTTGAATAAAAATAACAGACGTTACCTGTATGAAACCAATGTTGGGGCTGGATTACCTTTAATTGATACCATCAAATTACTGCACCTTTCAGGAGAAAATATCACAAGAATCAAAGGCGTATTCTCAGGAACATTGAGTTATGTGTTCAATAATTTTTCTTTGAGAGACGATAAATTTTCAACCATCATCAACGAAGCTTTGGAAAAAGGATACACAGAACCGGATCCGAGAGAAGATTTATCAGGAAATGACGTAGCAAGAAAATTATTGATCCTGGCGAGAGAATTAGACTTAATCAACGAGTTCGGAGATATCAATATCCAAAATCTTGTTCCTGAAAGTTTGCTTGAAGTTTCAAAATCAGAATTCCTTTCAAGACTGGAAGAACTTGATGAAGAATATCAGAAAATAAAAGAAAATCAGGAGCCCGGACATGTATTAAGATATGTGGGAGATCTACACGGAGATTTACAGAAAGATAAAGGTGAACTGGATGTAAAACTGGTTTCTGTTCCTGCAACTTCAGCATTGGGACAACTGAAAGGTTCAGACTCCATCTTTGAAATCTACACAGAAAGCTATGGCGAAAATCCAATCGTGATTATGGGGGCCGGAGCCGGAGCAAAGGTAACAGCAAGAGGAGTATTCGGGGATATTCTAAGAGTAAGTGAAACAAAATAATATTTAATGTAACAATCTAATAATGTACCAGTTTACCAATAATTGGTGTCGTTATTCTGAGCAAAGCGAAGATTTTAATTGGTACATTGTTAGACTGCTATATTGGTAAATTAATTAAAACTATATGGAAAATTTTGAAACATCAGCAATAAGAACCCAGACGGAAAGATCTCAGTTTGATGAGCACTCTACACCATTATATCTTACCTCCAGCTTTATATTTCAGGATGCAGAGGATATGAGAGCAAGCTTTGCAGAAGAAAAGTCTAAGAATTTATACAGCCGTTTCTCTAATCCAAACGTAACCGAGTTTACAGATAAGATTGCTAAAATGGAAGGTGCAGAAGCAGGATATGCCTTTGCAACAGGAATGGCAGCCATCTATTCTACATTTGCGGCGTTATTGAATGCTGGTGATCATATCGTAAGCTGCCAGTCGGTTTTCGGGTCGACACACACTTTGTTTACCAAATATTTCCCGAAATGGAATATTGAAACTTCTTATTTCAAGGCAGAAGATGCAGCAAATGTGGAGCAATACATCAAACCTAATACAAAGATCTTATACCTTGAAACTCCTACCAATCCCGCTATTGAAATTCTGGATCTGGAGTTTTTCGGACAAATTGCAAAAAAGCATAACCTTATTTTCATTGTAGATAACTGTTTTGCAACACCTTATCTTCAGCAGCCTATCAAATATGGTGCAGATATTGTTGTACATTCAGCAACGAAACTAATTGACGGGCAGGGAAGAGTTTTAGGAGGAATAGCAGTAGGAAAAGAAGATCTGATCAGAGAAATTTATCTTTTCGCAAGAAATACAGGACCTGCATTATCTCCTTTCAACGCGTGGGTATTATCAAAAAGTCTGGAAACATTGGCAATTCGTGTAGAAAAGCACTGTGAGAATGCCTTGAAGGTAGCGGAGTTTTTAGAAAGCCATCCTAATGTAGAATTGGTAAAATATCCATTCCTGAAATCCCATCCAAGCTATGAAGTAGCCAAAAAGCAGATGAAGCTCGGGGGAAATATCGTAGCCTTTGAAATAAAAGGAGGAATAGAAGGAGGAAGAAACTTTTTAGATAAGATACAAATGTGTTCATTGTCCGCCAACTTAGGTGATACAAGAACGATCGTTACCCATCCGGCTTCTACAACGCACTCCAAATTGTCAGACGAAGAAAGAAATGAAGTAGGAATTACTGCGGGGCTGGTACGTTGTTCAGTAGGATTGGAAAATGTGGATGATATCATTGCAGATTTAAAACAAGCCTTGGATTAATCCAAATAGCAACTGGTTTTAGCCAAAAAAGATTAAAATGAAAAATTCAGAACAATTATATAAAGCTTTATCCGAAAGAATTTTAATTCTTGACGGAGCGATGGGTACCATGCTTCAGAGATACAAATTCGAAGAAGAAGATTACCGTGGAGAGCGTTTCAAAGACTGGGAACATCCGGTAAAAGGAAATAATGACCTCCTTTCTCTGACACAGCCGCAGGCGATTGAAGAAGTTCACAAGAAATATCTGGAAGCCGGAGCAGACATCATTGAAACCAATACGTTCTCAGGAACTACGATTGCGATGGCAGATTATCATATGGAAGATCTTGTATATGATCTGAATTATGAATCTGCAAAGATTGCAAGAAAAGCCTGTGACGAGTACACCGCAAAAAATCCGGACAAACCGAGATTTGTAGCAGGATCTATCGGACCTACAAACAGAACAGCAAGTTTAAGCCCTGATGTGAATGATCCGGGATACAGAGCCATCACCTTTGAAGAATTGAGAGTAGCTTACAAACAGCAATGTGAAGCTTTGCTGGATGGAGGTTCAGATATTCTTCTGGTAGAAACCATCTTTGATACCTTGAATGCGAAAGCAGCTTTATTTGCGATTGATGAACTGCAGGATGAAAGAGGAATTAAGATCCCGATCATGGTTTCAGGAACTATTACAGATGCTTCAGGAAGAACATTGAGCGGACAGACCGCAGAAGCTTTTCTGATCTCAGTTTCCCACCTGAATTTACTAAGCGTAGGTTTCAACTGTGCATTGGGAGCAGATCAGCTGACTCCTTATCTTGAAACACTGGCTCATAATTCAGAATTCTATGTTTCAGCATACCCGAATGCCGGTTTACCAAATGCTTTCGGAAAATATGACGAAACTCCTGAGGACATGGCAAGACAGATTAAAGAATATGTAGAAAAAGGATTAATCAATATTATTGGAGGATGCTGCGGAACTACCCCTGAGCATATCAGGGCGATTGCAGATCTGGTGAAAGATTATCCGCCTAGAAAATTGAAAGAATTTGTCTGATTTGATAGATTTTTTTAATTAAAATCAAGAATGAAGGCTCGGTTATAAATATTATCTTTAAATAAACCACAAAATTTAATGTAATGGAAAAGCCGATTTACTTAAAAGATTCAGAAGATGTTAAGCTTTTTAATGAGTTGAGGAAGAAAGTAAACCAAAGGGTGGAAGGGATTTCTGAAAACAGGGACATCTATATTCAGATTAAAGCAGTTATTCTGCCGATGATCTATCTGGGATTATATGTTCTGGCTTTTTTGAATGCTGAAAAACACTGGATTTATATTCTGAGTTTTGTTTTAATGGGAATCTCTCTGGTTTTAATTTATTTAAACTTAATCCACGAAGCAGCCCATAATAACATTTATAAGAGTAAAAGACTCAATGGGCTAGTCCTTCACATTTTTGATTTTATAGGTGCCAACTCCTATATCTGGAAAAAAAGACATATCGCAAGCCATCACGCCTATCCTAATGTAGATGGATGGGACACGGATATCGAACAGAGCGGACTGCTTTTAATCGTACCGTGGATCAAAGCGAAAGGTATACAGAAGTATCAGGATAAGTTTTTCTTTTTAGTCTATCCGTTGTATTTGTTCAACTGGATGTTTATAAGAGACTTCAGAGACTTCTTTGATAAAGAAAGAGTGATTTTAAAAACCCAGGGAAAAATTCCCACCATTGAAAAAGTAAAAATGATAAGCTATAAGCTGTTCTATTTCTTTTATCAGATTGTGGTTCCTGTAATGTTCTTTAAAGTATCAATAGGGTTGGCTTTAGGAGCGTGGTTTTTACAGGTGATATCAGCAAGTATTTTTGCATTGTTTGTGTTACTGCCTTTGCATCCGCTTCCTGATAATGCCTTTCCAAAATTAAATAAAGAGAATGGTTTGCCGTTTAGCTGGCTTCGTCACCAGCTGGAAGTAACCAATGATCTCAAAGAAAATAACTGGTTTGTAAGAAATGTGTTGGGAAATTTCAATTTTCACGTTGCTCACCATCTGTTTCCCAATTACAGTTATATGTATTATAATGAAATTACAGAGGAGATTGAGGAGTTTGCTAAAGAACATGGTTTAGCATACAAAAGATTTCCGCTGATTACGGCTTTAAGTAAGCATAGGGATTTATTGAAGCAGAATGCCAATAATGCCTACTATATTTTAGAAGAATAAAATGAAGTATTTAAGATTATCAGGCCTCGAGCCTCTTATCATAACCCCGGAAAGTAATTTCATCAACGTTGGTGAAAGAACGAATGTTGCCGGTTCCAAAAAGTTTTTAAGACTTATCAAAGAGGAGAAATTCTCTGAAGCATTAGATATTGCCCGCCATCAGGTAGAAGGAGGTGCCCAGATTCTGGATGTTAACTTTGATGATGGTTTGATTGATGGGAAAGCTTCCATGATCAAATTTCTGAACTTAATTGCCTCAGAACCGGATATTGCAAGAATTCCGATCATGGTAGACTCTTCCAAATGGGAGATCCTTGAAGCAGGTCTTCAGGTGGCTCAGGGAAAATGTGTCGTGAATTCCATTAGCTTAAAAGAAGGCGAGGAAGAATTTATCAAACACGCCAAGGCCATCAAAAGGTATGGTGCAGCTGTCATTGTAATGGCATTTGATGAGGTAGGGCAGGCTGACAATCTTGAACGAAGAATTGAAATTTCAAAACGTTCCTATGATATTTTGGTGAACCAGATTGGTTTCCCCGCAGAAGATATCATTTTCGACTTAAATATCTTTCCGGTGGCAACTGGAATGGATGAGCACAGAAGAAATGCCATCGACTTTATTGAAGCCACACGCTGGGTAAGACAAAATCTTCCTTATGCATCCGTGAGTGGAGGAGTGAGTAATGTTTCATTCTCTTTCCGTGGAAATGATACGGTGAGAGAAGCCATGCACTCCGTATTCCTGTACCATGCGATTCAGGCAGGAATGAACATCGGTATTGTAAATCCGGCTATGTTGGAGGTTTATGATGAAATCAATAAAGAATTGCTGGAGCTGGTAGAAGATGTCATCCTGGATAAAAGAGAAGATGCTACAGAAAGACTTCTCGACTATTCCGAAAAGCATAAATCAGTTAAGAAAGAAAAGACTGAAGACTTAGAGTGGAGAAATAATCCTCTACAGGAAAGGATTACCCATGCTTTGGTAAAAGGAATCGACCGTTTTATTGAAGAAGATGTAGAAGAAGCAAGGCTAACAGCCGAAAGACCGCTTCATGTCATCGAAGTGAACCTGATGACAGGTATGGGAGTGGTAGGAGATTTATTCGGAAGTGGAAAAATGTTCCTTCCACAGGTAGTAAAATCCGCAAGGGTAATGAAAAAGGCAGTAGCTTATTTACAGCCTTTCATTGAAGCAGAAAAAGACGGAACAAAACCTGCCAACGGAAAAATATTAATGGCAACCGTAAAAGGAGATGTTCATGATATCGGCAAAAACATTGTGAGTGTCGTTCTGGGTTGTAACAACTATGAAATTGTTGACCTTGGAGTAATGGTTCCTGCCGAAAAGATTATTCAGACTGCCATTGAAGAAAAAGTAGATGTTATTGGGCTAAGCGGACTGATTACCCCTAGTTTGGATGAAATGGTGTACATCGCTTCAGAATTGGAAAGACAAAATTTAGATTTTCCATTATTAATCGGTGGTGCTACAACTTCAAAAGCACATACCGCAGTGAAAATCGATTTGAAATATAAAAATGCCGTCGTCCACGTAAATGATGCTTCAAGAGCAGTAAATGTTGTGAGTTCATTGTTAGGTGACAGAAATAAAGAATATGTTTCGGATTTAAAGAACGACTACTCTGATTTCAGAGAAAAATTTCTGAACAGACAGGTGGATAAAGATTATGTTTCAATCAAAGAAGCAAGGGAAAATCACTTTAAAATTGACTGGGAAAATGAAGAAATTTTCACACCGAATAATCTCGGAATAAAAGTAATTGAAAATCAGGATCTGAGAGAACTTCTTCCTTTCATCGACTGGTCCCCGTTTTTCAGAAGCTGGGATCTTCATGGAAAATACCCGAATATTCTGGAAGATGAGGTGGTAGGAGTTCAGGCGAAAGAACTATTCAAAGATGCTCAGGTCATTTTGAATAGAATTCTGGATGAGAAACTGTTAACAGCAAAAGCCATTTTCGGAATCTTTAAAGCCAATTCCAATGAATCTGATGATATTTTGATTTTTGACGAAAATAATAATGAGCAGGCAAAATTTTTAACCCTAAGACAACAGGCTCAAAGATCAAAAGGAAAAGACTATCTGGCGCTAAGTGATTTCATTGCTCCTCAAAGCTCTGGAAAAACCGATTATGTGGGAGCATTCTGCGTAACCACCGGATTTGGAACCGATGAGCTGTCTGCGGAATACGAAAAAGCCAATGATGATTACAATTCTATCATGGTCAAAGCTTTGGCAGACCGTTTTGCAGAAGCTTATGCCGAATTCTTACATAAAAAAGTCAGAACAGAATACTGGGGATACGCCAATCAGGAAAACTTAAGCAACGAAGAGCTTATTGCCGAAAAATATAAAGGAATCCGTCCGGCTCCGGGATATCCGGCATGCCCGGACCATCTGGAGAAGAAAACCATCTGGGATCTTTTAAAAGTAGAAGAGAATACTGGGGTTTTCCTTACAGAAAGCCTTGCCATGTTCCCAACAGCATCTGTTTCCGGATATTATTTCGGAAGCCCGCATGCCAAATATTTCGGATTAGGAAAAATTACAGCAGACCAGCTTGAAGATTATGCAGCAAGAAGAGGTTGTAGCATCCAGGAAGCGAAAAAATGGTTGTCACCCAATTTAGCAGATTAACATTAACATGAAGATAACAGAACACATTAAAAATGCAAATGGAAAAACTTTATTCTCCTTAGAAGTTGTTCCACCACAAAAGGGAATAGGTATTGAAGATCTTTATACAAACATAGATCCGTTGATGGAGTTCAAACCTCCTTTCATTGATGTTACCACATCCAGAGAAGAATATATCTATCTGGACAAAGGAAATGGCTTGATGGAGCGTCGTATTACAAGGATGCGCCCCGGAACCTTAGGAATTTGTGCAGCCATCCAGCATAAATATAATGTAGATACAGTGCCGCATCTTCTTTGTGGAGGTTTTACAAAAGAAGAAACAGAATATCTGCTGGTAGATTGTATGTACCTTGGAATAGATAATGTAATGGCCTTAAGAGGTGACGCCATGAAAGGGCATCAATATTTTGAACCTACTCAGGGAGGGCACGCCAGTGCGATGGATCTTGTTAACCAGATTAATGATCTGGGAAGAGGAAAATATCTTCATAACGAAGAACAGGTTTGTGATGAACTGAACAAATTCTGCATCGGTGTTGCTGGATATCCCGAAAAACATATGGAAGCGCCCTCCATGAATTATGATCTGAAGTGGCTGAAGCAAAAAGTAGATGCCGGAGCAGATTACATCGTTACCCAAATGTTTTTTGACAATAAAAAGTATATTGAATTCGTTCAGAAAGCAAGAGAAATGGGAATAACGGTTCCAATTATTCCGGGAATCAAACCTATTGCCACTAAGAAGCACTTGAAAATCCTGCCACAGGTATTCAAAATAGATCTTCCTGAAGAACTGATCAATGAGGTGGAAAATGCAAAAAATAATGAAGCGGTAAAACAGATCGGAATAGAATGGTCTATTGCTCAGTGTAAAGAACTTCTGGACTTTGGAGTTCCTGTTCTCCACTTTTACTCAATGGGGAAAAGTGATAATATCAAAAAAGTAGCCGGCGAGCTATTCTAATAAAAGTACCAAAATGAAGGAACCCTGCCATAAAAAGCAGGGTTTTTATTTTTAAAATCTGATACCGAATTAATTTTAAAGATAGAAGAAATGAAGAAAGCCGTAGGCTATACACCCGCTTAGAAAGAATCAACTTTGTTGATTCCATCTTTGCTCCCTATAAAATATAACATCAGCAAATAAGACTTTGCGTCAAATAAATTAAAGTATCCAAGAAAAATTAAACTTCTATCTTTCTTACTCTAAAGACCAGTATGTCTCTCAAATTCCTTATTTCTGTCAAACAAATACCGGTAAGTAGCAAGCTTTCGCGTTACTGTAGTGTCAAGAGTTTCTGCAATCTTGATCATTTTCGGATTAAAATCACCAATCCACTGTAGTTCAGTAATCGTAAAATCGGTATGTTTTCTCAAATGCTGAGTTCCTTCCCAGATCATATATCCGTCAATACCTTTCTTCTGCCATTCGGGGACAACACCAAAAACAAGCCCCACCATTTTTTCATTCTTTTTAAAACGTTTTAGAAACAAAAATTTAAGCTTTTGAAAAATCCCGAATTTCCCGTTCAGATATTTAAACCACTGGTTGAGATCAGGAATATTGATCCACATCGCAATCGGTTTTTCGTTTTCGTAGACAAACCAGGAGATATGTTCATTAATGATTGGTTTCATGGTGTTGAACATCTTCAGAACTTTTGCTTCTTCCAGATGCTTTCCTTCTCCATGAGATGCCCATGCTTTATTATAAATCTCTGTAAAATCCTTTGCAAACTTTGGCAGATTATTCTTTTTCATTGATTGTGCAGAAATCGCAGGATTTCTTCTGTTCTTTTCATGCGCAATAGTAAATATCCTCGACACTTCCGCAAAAACAGGTCTGGTAAAACATAGCTGCTCAAAATAAATCTGAAAACCATAATTTTCAAAAAGATCTTTGTAATAAGGGAAATTGTAGTTCATTCCAAATAAAGGCTCAATAAAACCTTCAATTAGAAGCCCCCAGAATTTATCCCGTTCCCCAAAATTGATAGGTCCGTCCATTGCTTCCATTCCTTTTCTTTGAAGCCAGTCTTTACAATGGTCAAAAATAAAATTGGCAGTTTCCTGATCATTAATACAGTCAAAAAAGCCAATTCCTCCCGTAGGCTGCTTTTGCTCATAACAGCCGTTCACAAAAACAGCTACTTTCCCAACGGTGTTGCTATTTTTTTTAAACAGAAACCTTTTACATTCTCCGTTTTTGAAGAATTTATTCTTGGCAGGATCAAAAATCTCCTCAATATGTTTATCTAAAGGACGGATATAATTTTTGTCGTGTTCATAAAGGCGGGCCGGGAATTTCAGAAATTCCCTTTTATGGAGTTGGTTTTGTACTTCTTCGACAATAATCATAGGCTTTCTAATCTGAGCTGGTTATAAAAGATAATGTTTTTCATCCCAATTGAATAGAGATGAACAGATATTATCCGTATTTTTGCTGCAAATTAAATAAAAATGGTTGATTTTACTGATAACGACGATGATATTTTCACTGGAAAAGAACATACGCCTATAAGGGAAGATGCTTTTGATAAATCGCCACAGGAAAAAATTGAAAAAATTACTGAGCTTTTTGGTGAGATTATGGAAACGTTGGGATTGGATATGACAGATGACTCTCTGAAGGATTCTCCAAGACGTGTTGCCAAAATGTATGTGAACGAGATTTTCGGAGGACTGCTTCCTGAAAACAAACCAGGAATCTCCACTTTCTCCAACAAATACAAATACCGCCAGATGCTGGTAGAAAAGGATATCACGGTATACTCTTTTTGCGAGCACCACTTTTTACCCATCATAGGGAGAGCCCATGTTGCTTATATTTCCAATGGCGAAGTAATCGGTCTTTCAAAAATTAACAGAATTGTTGATTATTATGCGAAAAGACCACAGGTTCAGGAAAGACTTACCATGCAGATTGTAGATGCTTTGAAAGAAGCTTTGGGAACGAAAGATGTGGCGTGTATCATTGATGCAAAACACCTTTGTGTCAACTGCAGAGGAATAAAAGATACAGCAAGCTCCACAATTACTGCGGAACTCAGTGGTATTTTCAGAACAAACCCTATCACAAGACAGGAATTCTTACATTACGTAGGAAGTCATGCAAAGCTTGATTAATAAACAATGAACTACCAGATCCTTAAAAATATTATTGATGCAGAGCTTCAGAGATTCCAAAATATTACTGAAGAAGAATGGACATATAAAAATTCCTCGGAAAAATGGTCTAAAAAAGAAATTATTGGCCATCTTTGTGACAGCGCTTTTACAAATATCCGTAGATTTGTTGTGACACAATATAAAGAGAACGAAAATATTGTATATGACCAGAACTTCTGGGTAAAAGCTCAGAACTATCAGAATGTTCCTACCTCAGATCTTATTAATCTGTGGAAATCCTTGAACTATCAGATTGTTCATATCGTAGAAAATATCCCGGACGAAGCATTACAGAGAACCTGTGATACGACCAAAACAGAACCACGGGTCTATACATTGGAGTTTATTATCGATGATTATGTAGATCATTTACAGCATCATTTAAAAGCGATTTAATTATGATAAAATTTAAAAAAGTTTCAGATAAGATTTTTATCACGACAATTATTTGTTGTGACAAAAATATTTTTTAACTCAATTTTGAATCTTTAAAATCATTAAATCTTTAACTTAAAATAAATGCAATTAAAATTATATAACTCCCTTACAGCGGAAAAAGAAATATTCAAACCTATTTTGGAAGGAAACGTCGGAATGTATGTCTGCGGACCTACCGTGTACAGCAATGTACATTTGGGAAATGTAAGAACTTTCCTTTCTTTCGACTTTATCTACCGTACCCTGATGCATTTGGGATACAAAGTAAGATATGTAAGAAATATTACCGACGCAGGACACCTTACCGATGATGGAAATGTAGATAACGACAGATTCGTAAAACAAACCAGACTTGAAAAGCTGGAACCTATGGAAATTGTACAGAAATATACTGTAGATTTCCACAAAGTACTGGATATGTTCAATCTGCTGCCACCCAATATCGAACCTACCGCTACAGGACATATTGTAGAACAGATCGAATTAACTCAAAAGCTGATTGAAAGAGGTTTTGCCTACGAAAGCAACGGTTCAGTATACTTTGATGTTTTGGAATACAATAAAAGAGGACTGAATTACGGTGAACTTTCAAAACGTAATATAGAAGAGCTTTTTGCCAATACCAGAGATCTCGACGGCCAGGGAGAAAAGAAAAACCCACAGGATTTTGCATTGTGGAAAAAAGCATCCCCAGCTCACATTATGAGATGGAATTCCCCTTGGGGAGAAGGTTTTCCGGGATGGCACCTTGAATGTACTGCAATGAGTACAAAATATCTTGGCGAAACATTCGATATCCATGGAGGAGGAATGGATCTTAAATTTCCCCACCACGAATGTGAAATCGCACAAGGGAAAGCCTGCAACGATGCTGCGCCGGTAAATTACTGGATGCACGCCAATATGCTGACGATGAATTCTCAGCGTATGAGCAAATCTACAGGAAACTATATCCTGCCCATGCAGCTGGTGACAGGAGATAACGACTTCTTTGAAAAACCGTTCCACCCTTCAATTGTACGTTTCTGCTTCCTGCAGGCGCACTACCGAAGCGTTCTGGATATTTCAAACGATGCCATGATAGCGAGCGAAAAAGGATTTATCAGATTAATGGAAGCTGTGAAAGTATTGGCTTCTATTACCCCTGATGATTCAAAACAATCCGGTTTCAGCCTGAAAGAATGGAAAAATAAAGCCTATGAAGCATTAACAGATGACTTTAATTCACCAATCCTGATTGCCCACTTGTTTGAAGCGGTGAAATATATCTTTGCGCTGAAAGATGGCAAAGAAACAATTGCAACAGAAGATCTTGAAGACTTAAAATCAACACTGAATGCTTTCATCTTAGACGTTCTGGGATTACAGACCGTAGAAGAAAATAACAATGAAAAACTTGATCAGACCTTAAAAGTTTTGATCGAATTGAGAAACCAGGCAAGAAAATCCAAAAACTTCGAACTTTCAGACCAGATCAGAGATAAACTGCTTGCAGAAGGGATCGAATTAAAAGACGGAAGAGACGGAACATCATACGTTCTGAACTAGAAATATAACTTCGTTTTATCCCCATTCCGTAGGAGTCCCACATATTTAGGATTCTTACGGAATGTTTTTTTATCCTTTCTAGAGAATATGTCCGTATTTCAGATTATGTCTCTTTGTCCTTCACTTTCCCACTCTCAAACTCTATTACCCTCCAACTCTCCAATTTTCTCAGGAGCTATTTCCTGCTATCCATTCATACTCCTCGCGCCCTCGCCCTCCAACGCTCTCACCCTGAGCGAAGCCGAAGGGCCCCCACCCCTAAAACCCGCCCTCCAACGCAAGCTGCGGGGTAACCATTACTATCAGGGCTAGGGTAGGAGTTGTTAATGATGAGAGGTTCGGGTTATTGAGTTTCGAGTTTCGGGTT
>NZ_JCAKRV010000019.1:0-105027 GCF_059515165.1 Chryseobacterium sp. CS3K3.1
CATTGTAGTGGAAAAAGGAAGTTCATGTAGTAAAATCACTACACAGTTTATTCACATAATAAATGAAAAAGCCCTCGATACTTTTGTAGTATCGAGGGCTTTTCTATTTAAAATTGGTATTGACTTATAATGCAGTGGCAGTATAAGTTATTTTTTGTGTATAAGTTCCCTGTGGTTTTCCTAAAAGTACCTTGGATGCATTTTCCGCAGAAATAGAGTAAGCAATATTTAAAGACTGCCTGGTACCTAAACTTGCATTACTTACCAGCACCTGATCATTTGGAGATAAAGTGACCTCATTCAGGGTTCCCACCAAACTTCCGCCTGGTATTGCTTTTACCTGTAATATATCTACAGGAATGACATTTGCGCCACTTACAAAGTGTGCACCTTCAGATTTTACTTTTACATCAAAATTTTTAGAGGAAATAATAACTAAACTATTGGGAACGGTCACATTTTTGGATGAATTATAATCTTTTGTGTTCCCATAATTAAAATCTACAGCGCCTTCTGAAGCAGCAGAGCCAATATCCATTGCAATAACATCTGATAAAATAATATTGACTGATGTACTCACCTGCTCTGAATGTTGTGCCATAACCCGGTGGGTTCCTAAAGCGGTTGCTCCCAGAGATAGCGCAACGATAAAGATTTGCTTTTTCATGATTAATAAATTTAGTGAGGTGTAATAATATTGTCATTCGGAATTCATTATAAAGCTAATAACAATATATGACATTACCAAGACTTTTTTCATTGTTGAGTGTATTATATAAAGAATTTCCCATCTTAAACTGGTATAAATAGTTGATTATAAACTGCAAGCAAACAAGAAAAACATCAATCAAGTAGTTTAATTAACAATCAGTGATTTTAAATTCGATTAAACACATCAAAAAATAGAAAAGCCGGAAGATTTTTCTTCCGACCATCATTACCATAAAAGGATTTCTTATTTAATCTTTAATACCTATTTGTTAACCAATCTGTTTGTTATAAAACATTTTATATTAAAAAACTCTTTTTCCATTTGGTTACTGTGTTTGGGCTTAATTTAAAATGAATGGCAAATTGAGTGTTATTAAGTTTATTTTTTTTCTGATAATCAAGCATTTTAAGTATATCCTTTTTCATAAATGAACGATGCTTCTGACTGGCTGCAAAAGTTTCCTTATCCGGAATCCCAAAAATTTTTTCATTAAGTTTCATAATATCCATAACGGATAAGCTTTCTTTCTGTAATAATCGTTGACAGGAATCTCTTTTTTCCGGAAACTCTTTTACGATGATGTCATGATAAATTCTTTTATAATCGGGAACTATTTTTTCCATAAAATGTTGTATTTAATTTATTTCGCTTTTATACTTATATATCCATTTATACAAAGTTGTTTTAGGAATTTTATAATGCTCTATTACTGCAGCCTTTGACATTTCTCCTGATTCTATCTGTCTCAGAATAAAATCAATGATTTCCTTTGTGTAAATATTTTTACGAAACTGAGGTAAACCTGGCTTTTTATTCTGTCTATTTTCTATGCTTTTACCTGCTATTGATGGGGCGTACAATATCAAATGCTGAGAATACAGCCTGAAAAAATCATATTCTAATAATTTACTCCATTTCAACAGATTTTCTGTCTCTATACTTGAAGATTTGTACATTCCTTTTATTTCCTGTTCCGTACATTTCATAAAGCTACAGATACGGGATAGTTCTATCCCGCTTTCTGCAACTTCTTTTTCAATCAATATTCCTATTGGAATCTCTTTAAAATTCATTAGTCTGTGTTTTTAGAATCTTGTAATTGAAGGGTATTTATAAACCGACAGACGGAATTCATCTGCCGGATACAATGAATTTAAGACGCGCTCATCTGTTCTATTTTATCATTTCATATCAATAGGATGACATTCTTTGTGCTGTCATAAAGACACGTCGGATGTTATTGGTGGGATCAGTATCATTTAAATTATCTACAGAAACAAACACGATTATTCTATACCAGATTCCGTCAACAATTACATCTACCGTTTCTATCTCCTGAGAATCATCACTGGAACTGGTAGCTGTTACAGGCGTAGAACTGCTATTCATATTGTCTCCCCAGTTAAGATAAATTCCGTTATCCGTTTCCATGTAACCTCCGGGCGCTAATAAAACGTTCGAGCGGCGGAAACGGTCTACACTCGATAATGCCGAATACCACACCTTAATATTAGAACTGGAGGCATTTACCAAACGTGGATTGTAGGTAACGGCTCCTGAACCCTGATTGGAACTTGCATTAAAATTCAGGTCCAATTTTAACTTTCCTCCTAAAATAGCATCATAAGTACCGCCAATCTGTGTGCTCAGCAATCCTATATAGGTCGCCGGTAATGTATAAGTAAAGAACTGATACTCTCCAGGTGCAAGCACTTTCCCAACACCTACTGTTGCACTACAGCTCTGTCCTCCGATCGAAATGGGAAATGTTGTTGTATTAGGACTGGATACTGTTGGTGTTCCGGAAACAGTATAGTTTAAAGTACCGGATCCTTGTGCAAAATTACCCTGAGGAAGTGTTGCGGTAAGACCATTTACAGGTCCTATCGTTTGTGGAGCATATACTCCGGCATTGCCTCCTGAATAAGGAATCGACATGGTGCCCTGATAAGGAGTTCCGGCAGTATAGGTAAGCGGACTTAGTGTTGCGTCAGTACATCTCAAACCGCTTATCGTTCCCGGCTGTAACGAGCGCCCGTCCAAAGGTCTCCATTGGGTTCCGTCCCAATAAACATATCCCTTAAAGGTAAGGGCAGCTGTTCCCAGATTGTAAACCAACAAGCCTACTGCGGGATTAGGTATTGTAGACGCATCATTATATACCGTTAAAGCTACTCGTGGACCTAAAAACCCTTTTTGGCTGCCCGATGCAAGCTGACTTACATTAAGCTCCAGAATAGCAGATGCATCGGGAATTGCACCAATACCTGTAGATCCTGAATTGGTTACAATAAAATCGTTGGCCAATTGTGCGGCCGTTGGAGTTCCTGTTACAGCATTGTTTTTACCACCATCGATATTGAATATCCCTTGTGGATTTTGCGTATTGATGCCTACTTGAGCGAAAGCTAATGCGCCAACTGTTAAGGCAAAGATTGTATAAAATTTATTTTTCATTTTGTTTGATAATTTGGAAAATGGAAAAGAGTCTTATGAGTACTCTTTCCCATAATTACTATATTTTAAATTTGTGTTCCTGTTATTTTGCTATAAAATGAATTTGAAAGAAGGAGGAGGCCGAATTTGTAGTCCTGCCCGAAAAGCCCTTTCGTACATATCAGTTTTAAGAGATTGCTCTGGACAAAACTGTTTTTCGTATAGGATAAATATCTTATGCTTTCTATGTAATATTCCTTGTTTTTCTTTAAACGTGTTGGTTATAATAATAGCAATGTCTTCTGATTTTCCATAAAAAATGATAGTAGACTTACCATTTTCAGCTCTGGAGATTTTCTGTTCAGAAATCAATTTTAAAACTCTTTTTTCTTCTTGCTTTTTTTTAGCTTTTTTTATAGTATTACTACAAGAACTCTGCAATGGTTTTGATAAATAAGAAGAAAGTACAACAATCTTGATATTGGACATTTGCTGCAGGTTATGCACTTTAGTGTCGGCTTTAATATATAATGAAACCAGACTATCTTTTCTCTCTATCAGAGAAATAATAATATTATCTTTAATATTGAGATCACAACTTTTTCCAATATATAATTGAGCATACATCTTACAAAAAGAGCAAAGCCAAAGAAGCATACCTGATGCCTTTGTCATATAGTAACTCTTATTCTTAAAATACATTTTCACCTCATTGGAATTGAGTTGTAAAATTGATCTTATTTTAAGCTTAGATAAAGAAATACCATACGCTACAGATACCTTTTCAACACGGTAAAATATACGGCATAGATACCATCAAAAGAACAAAACACACTTAACTTTCTAATTTTCAAAACATTACAACGAACAATAATAGATCATTTGATTAGTAGTATTAAAAAACCAGAAATTCCTGTGCTACGCAAATGGAAATCTGATAATATTACAATTACCATTAACCTTGTATGAAGTTCTGAGAACCAAAAAATAATATAATGACAAACAATAATCAAAACCTGATGCAGATAAAAAAACAGAAAACCAATAGTCTAAAAAAATCCGTTGAGGATAAAGTATAAATGAAATTGTGTGGGGTGTCTACAAAAATATGACTATGACTTTTATTATGATATTAAAAATGCCAGACGATATAGTTTACCTTTTTTAGTAAAAAACATTCAAAGCATTTAAAACTACAATTTCTGACCAACTAATTTCAGTATTTTGTACAAGCCGCTATAAAGATTTAACATTACTAATCACTTGGTATATTTTAGCTTACATTTTTATGGAAAATTAATTTTACAGAAATAATTTTCAACTGCAAATAAATAGTATCTTTTAACAAATATTTATAAACAATGTTACGTAAAATTTGGAATTATATAGAGAATCTGCATATTGATCCCAATGCTGACAGATTTGAACGTCTAGATGCCCAAATATTAAATTTATTCGCATTTTCTATAGGAATAGTTTTGCTTGTAAGCGGATTCAGGGATTTGATGTTTGGGTTTGAGGGCTATTTTTTGTTGTTGTTCGTGTTAGGAGGCATTTTCCTTATTCTTTTCTTTTTTACTAAGGCCCGGCAAAACATCATGATATGCTTTATTGTTATAGAACTTGCTATGCTGTTGGTTTTTTTCTTTTCATCCACTTCAGGTTTTGAAAATGGCTTGTCATTATATTATTTTTTGCTGCTCATGACTTCGTTATTTATTTTTAACACAAAGAAAAAATTAAAGTATATTATAGCTGTTTTTGCTACCGCGTTTGTTTTATTTCTCGTAAGTCATTATTATGATTTTAGAATATTCAGGATTAAAAATGCCGGAAATTTAGAATTTTCAAGAAATCAGAGACTTTTTACTTTTTTACAAGTATTTATATGGTTTGCAATTTTCGGATATTTTATTCTGCTAAAACATTTTACTGTTTTGGAGCTGTACAGAAAAGTCCTTCGTAGCCAGAATATAATCGCTAATATACGTACGAGGCTGGATAAGAAAGACGATATAGATTTAGAAAATCTTGTAAAAATGGCTATGAATGATGACATCGCTTTCATACCAAAAATAAAACAATCATTTCCCGGATTATATGAAAACCTCATGCAAATAAATCCGGAAATTACATCAGAGGAATTTAAACTATGTGCTCTTCTCAAGCTGAATTTTACTACAAAAGATATAGCGGAATACAATCATATTTCAATACGCACAGTTCAGTCAAGGAAAAGCAGGCTGAGGAAATCATTTGGAATCTCTTCTGATACAGATCTTTACAAATGGATAGATACTTTCTAATTTCCCTTATTTTAGCAGTAGTTATTTATTAGAAATCAATAAAGCTTAAAAAGAATTTTTGGCACATTTGAAAAACTTGGAATATGGTGGCTTTCTCATCTTTAGGATGAGTTTACCCAAAGATTGATGGAACTTGATAGCTTAGAAATGAAATTGCAAAATCAGAAGATGACAAGAAAAGACCTGGATATAAAACATAGGTTGAAAAAGTTTTAGAAGTGATACCGAATCTATCAAAGCTATACTCAGAAGGAAATACAGAAACAAAACAGTCGATTTTGGCCGAAAAACCTGAATTTGAAGAAAATGCGTTTCGAACACCAAATTAAATTCCGCACTTGCTCAAAAAACCCTGATTCACAATCAGTTACAAGGTAAAAAAAAGGAAAGAGCACTTTTAGAAGTGCTCTTTCCCGAAGAGTGACCGCAGAGTTGCATTTTCCGAACACTTTTATAGAAGATTTGAACAAAATAGCTGAGCTTGAGTCGTTAAATTTCAAAATTCATATTTGATTATTTTAATCTACCACTTTGGAACTATCAATTTTAGCTATGAACCTTCCATTGCCTTCTATCTCATGAAAGTTCAATCCCCTTGTTACAGCTTTAAAATCTGCTTGAGAGTTTTGAAACGAGGCAAAGACAATACTTTGTGCTTCTTGCTGCAAAGACAGCTCTCTTAAGAACTCATGAAAATCTTTTTAACAAAAGCGGGTGACTCCTATCTTTAGCATAGGAAGTCTCTAAAAGTGCGATATAATAAGCCCACATGGCGCGAATATGATCACTTCCGGAAGAATCAAACCGTAAGTCTTAATATTTCAGTCTTCCATTTGGAAGGGCTACTTCTATTATTGGCATTTACTTATCACCGGATATGCGAATAGCGCTTTTATCTTTACTTTAATAGTTGAAATGTGTTAATAAAGTAACGAAACAATTTTCCAGCAATTGAATCTTTTCATCATCCTGTTTCGTAAATAAATCTTCTCCTAAATTTGATTCTAAGCCTTTTAAATTTTCCCACTGATCTGATAGCATTTTGAGGCGATTTTTTAAACCCACTGTAGTTTCTTCAAGCGCTTCATAAACTATAATTAATTTTTTCAGATTGATCTTTAAATATCAGGCTTTTCAACAAAACATAACTGTTATTTAATGGTTACAGCCATGTTAGGAACTACAATATCGCCTGTTAAACCTGTATAACGTTGTGCAAATATTTCAACGTAATCATTCGTGGATAGTTCAGTTGTGCCATTAATTGGCAATACCACAATATCATTTAAAGCAGCTCCACGTCCATATACTTTATACTGACTGATGGCTGTTCCGTTTTTTGCAATATAGATGATATAAGTACCGGCTGCAGGTACCTGAAATGATACAGAACCCGTGACCTGAAAAATTCTTTTCTTTTTACCCACATACTTCAACCTGTTAGGAACCCCATCCGTAGTAAATCTGAACAGGTTTGATGAGGTGGAAACAGATGTTGAAGTGCCAATTTTTACAATATTACTTGGATTGGAGCTGTTAAAACTTACCCCAATACCGGTTCCTACTGGATAATCAACTGAAAAGTCACCAACAGCATTGGTGTCTGCTTCAGTTGGAAGACCTGCTGCCCTGACGGTCCAACTGTTATTAAAATTGTATCCTGAATACGTCCCAGTAGTATAAGGCTTGACATATCCAGCTGTATTGGTTCCTGTAAATACAACGGATTCCATCACCGCATCTCCTGTAATGGTAAGCCCGCTTGTTGAAACATCAAAACCGATTGCCGAACCGTTGACCTGACTAAACCCGCCCTGTTTTTCAACCGATGTAAAGGTTCCCGTAAGCTTTTCGTAGGTGCCGGAATTATTAGCTGCCCAACCCATATTGCTGAGCAGAAGCTGCCCGATATTATTATAGGTTATACCATTGGTATTTCCGGTAAACTGGATGATACTGAGAAACACCAGTCCAAGCCCGGAAATGGTTCCCACACTACTCGAGTTGGCTACAACACTATCTCTGAAGATAAGATTCTGGGTAGCGGCACCTGATATATTAAAAACATTTCCTGATGGTGCACTGAGGGTAACACTCTTAATACTTCCCCCTGTTGCTCCCTCAAAAATATTTCCTGTCGTTCGGACAATAATATCGTTATTGGTATCAAGTCCGTGTATATAAGCATTATTAATTTCTATAGGTCTGTCAAAAACTATCTGTCCGTTGATTTCATACAATGTATCTGCATTCAGAAGGTACCTTGTTCCACCTCCTGCACTTAGTTCCGTTGCCAGCACTGTAGCTAAAACATCTGTAGACTTTATTCGCTTAAAATTAAGTCTTTCAGAGACATTACTTCCTACAGGGAACCATGCTGCCGTATTGGAAGCATAATAGTAAAGCTGTTTGAAATTAGTATCGTACACGATGAGTCCATCAGCAGGTGAAGCAATAGCGATCCGCTGGGCTGTTGTCAGACGTGGAGCTAGCAGCCCTCTTGTTGTGGAGTTGAGATCTAAAATAGAGCTGGGATGAGGAGTTGTTGTATTTATCCCTACCTGGGCTCTCATTGAAAATGAAATAAGAAAAGCCATCAACAACATAAAAAGCTTTCCTGTAAAAGAATTTTTTTTTGTTTTCATATTAAAAGATTTAGGTGGTTTGATAAGGTAATTTTATGTCTCGGGTAAGCAGTAAGTCAGAAAAACACTAATCAGCGTTTTCCGGTGGTCTCAGAGTAAAAATGATTCAGTAATAAAAAAATCTACAGTACTGTATATTTTTCGTAAAAAGGAGTAATTCTTGTTCTGACAATAATTAAAGAAACCAGGTTATCGGATATCAGACAGGATATGGTCATTGTTTTATACCATTTATAGATCATAACGGTAATCCACCTGCCTTTATCAATGAGCCTGTACATCTTTTTTTTAAAGTACATAATAACAATGTCCTTCCTCTTGCCTTTTAGTGAAAATAAGTCTATCATAATATTTTGTAATTTTTAGTTTAACAATTTTTATGGTTTCCTTATTTCATGGATAGTTTTATTATTCCAAATGTCGTGAAATAAATTAATCTCTATTATGACGGTGATCATAAAAAGAACTAGTTAGTCTTTTTTTATTAATCTATGTAGGATTGTGGTTATTAATTACGTCAGCATAAAGGCAAAAATCATGGAGTTCCCAACCAAGATTCGACATGAGTTAGCCACATACTTGTTGTATTAACCTGGATTAATGCTATTTTTAATATGGTAGGTCAAAAAGTACATATCTCAAAATGCTGCTTTTTGCCTTCAAACTCACCAATCATTTATGCTTAGGAGGATGGATTTCTTACCAGACAATTCCTCCTAATTCATTCCTTTCACTGACGTGGATATATTGATTATTTAGAACATATCCACATCAATTTTAGTTCAACAAAGCAAAACCCTTTATACTACGGAACTTTACGTATTAAAAAGTAAACCACCAAAAGTAATAAAATAAAAAAATCTTCCGGGACATTAGGAGGTTGAATATATCTTCATCCGAATATTGAAGTAATCGAACACTTAAATATATACCTCTAAAAATGAGAGTCAACTACAGATTTATTAGTTCATAAATAATCCACAATACTCACAAAAATAAAAAAACTCCATTAAAAAATGAAGTTTAAAGTGTGTGATTAAGTATAGATAAATGATGTGGTGTCCTATGTCTTTTGTTTCAAAATCTGCATTAACACTAACAAGGCACATACCAAAATCTTCACTATTTAATGAAAATAACGTTTTTGTGGTGTGAAATAAAAAATTAGCTTACAAATAGCCTAAATTGCAAGAAGTTTCATATCAACAAAAAATCCCCGGATCTCTCCGAGGATAAAACTAATAACCATGAAAACTCAACTAATGAGTTGTATTTTAATATACGATCAAATTTACGGTATGGATTTATTAAATAAATAAAAACCTCCCGGATAGCAGGAGGTATAAAAACTTATGTTAAAATTTATTTATTAACAATACAAATGTAATAACTCTCTTCCAATTGATTTATGACTTGGCTCATAAAAAGCTCCCAGGCTAAGAGAGGTGGGTTTATTTTTTTAGCAAAAACCTTCTAAAGGGGCGGAAATATCTATATATTTCTTTCCACTAATAAATTAAATACAATAATTTATTCACTATTAAATGATATAAAATCTTTTTTGTGTTTTTGCAAGAAATTTTATTATATTTGATTAAAGTCTGTTATGAAAGCCGACTACTTAATCATGCGACCTCTCCTATTGAGAGGTTTTGTTTTTATTTGGTTCATTAATTTGCATCCTAGTCTTAATGTTACCAAGCCTAAGAATGAGGATCTTCTTATTATAAATTATGAACATGAGGATAACATACGCCTGCAATCCGATTCTGTTACCATCGATTTTTATTTGCTTGCTATAAATTGAGGGTAAAATTGTTTCTTTTTAGACATCCTAATGAAACACTCTGTTAGACATATAAGAATTATCTACTACTTCCCCTGCACTTGGGCGCAAAAAGAAAAATTCAAAAGAAATATCACTTACCTTTGCAGTTGTTTAATGTTTATTATTATGGAAAGCACTTCGATATACAGAAAAAAAGTAGTTCGATATAGTTATCTAAAATTGATTGCTTGTTCAATTTTGGTCAGTATAATTTGTTGTGTACTGGCTTATAGCTTAAAGCATAGTACTGCTTATGTACAGGAAAAATTATCTGAAAAAATTTCCGGCTTTGATCCGAGATTTTATATTATCGCACCAAGTATTGGTATTACGTTGATATATTTCCTGAGAAAATATGCTTTTCAAAGCAGAAAGAATAAGGGAATAAAAGAAATCTATACGACATTGGAAACAAGGAAAGATCACCTGCCCTTTTTTAAAATTCCTTCACACTACATTAATGGCTTCTTAACTGTTGCTTTTGGCGGATCAACGGGAGTTGAAGTCTCAACCGTTGTTGCAACCGCTACAGTAGGTAACCAAGCTTATAAGAGATTACAACCTGCAGGAGCTTACAAAACCGAATTGATATGTGCAGGGGCTATTGCTGGCGTAACTCTGCTATTTGGAAGTTCGTTGGGTGGTTTGTTTTTCGCATTTGAGGTCATTGCACGAAGATACAGCAGGACTTTACTACTTAGTGCATTAACTTCGATGTTCATTGCATCAATTATTGTTTATTATTTTGATTCCACTCCCCTCTTTACTTTTGCAGTAAAAGAATGGCGGTGGCAGGCAATTCCTTTTGTGATTATTTTAGGATTGATAGGAGGAGTTTTGGCACTTTATTTTACTAAGATTGTTATCTATGCAAAATCTTATTTTGCAGAGATAAAAAACAACTTTATCCGAGTTAATATTGGAGCAATAACGGTAGGAGTTTTTATATTTTTCTTGCCAGCACTCTATGGTGACAGTTATCATGGTCTTGAAGAAATTTTAAGAAATAGTTTAGATAAATCTATTGATCTATTATACTTCTTTCCGCTGATCCTGCTCGTTCTGTTAAAACCCCTTGCAGCCTCACTTACATTAGGAGCTGGTGGTGACGGTGGTGTCTTTGCGCCTAGTATCGTAACAGGTGCAATATTAGGTGTTTTGTTTGCTCAGCTTTGTAACCATTATCTCGGAACTCAACTTGTGACTATTAATTTTGCACTTTTTGGTGCGGCGGCAATGCTTTCTGCTGCAATCCATGCACCTTTTACAGCAATATTTATTATTTCAAGTCTTGTTCCCAGTGGATATGTTTTGCTGCTACCATTACTAATTAGCAGTTTAGTTTCAAAAGTACTAGCGAAAAATCTCTTTCCCTATAACGTATATACTTATAAAGAAGAGGCTGTCACTAAATAAATAATACATATGCAGAAATCTAAGTACTTTAATTTTAATAAACATCTTCTACTTTATAACAAATTTCAAACACAAAATCAATGCTTTCCTAGCGCAATAATTTGTAAACATCATACTTAATTAAGGATACATATACGATTTAACAGCTACAGGTAGTGTAATTTAAGTAATTCTAAGTTCATTAGCATCTCCATATCTTCAAACCTTTCATCTTACTCTGAAAAGTTTGAAGTTGTTATGTCTCCACGCTTGGTCTGGCTTCTTCACTGTCTCCGTAAACCGCACGACACCCATGGCCATCAACATAAAAACCTGTTCAATTCCGGCTTGGGCCCCTTTTATATTTTTTACGTTATTTAATAATGTAATGAGCCAATGATATTGTCCATTATATCAGCCGTAATTTATTCAGCACACTATTTGATGAAGTCGCTACCACTTCCTTAATTGAATGAATTCCTGAACTCTAACGGTGAAATATTAGTTTTCGCTTTAAACAGTTTATTGAATGACTGTGGGTGTTCAAAGCCCAGTTCATAGGCGATCTCGCTTATGGTAAGTTCAGTTGTGGAAAGTCTCTCTTTGGCTTTTTCGATTAACTTTTCATGGATGATTTGCTGCGTGGTTTGTCCGGTCAACGATTTGAGCATTGCACGCATGTATTGGGGTGATATATTTAGCTTTTCGGAAAGCAGCTGCACCGTAGGCAAGCCATGCTCTATTATATTTTTTCCTTCAAAATAATCCGAAAGAAAATTTTCCAACCTCTCCAAAAACTGATGAATGACTTTCTTACGTGTTATAAACTGGCGCTGATAAAAACGTTGGGAATAATTAAATAGAGTTTCCAATTGAGAAATAATAATGTGTTGGCTGAACTGGTCTATATTGCTCTGATATTCCTGTTTGATATTTTCAATGATCTGCTTCATTTTCAGTTCCTCATCTTCTGATAGGAACAGCGCTTCATTAACAGAATAATCAAAAAATTCATATCTTTTGATGGAAGTGGAAAGTGCCGTATTCCAGAGAAAGTCCGGATGGATCATTAGCATCCATCCGGAAGGATTTCTTCCTTGTTCTTCACGTATCACACTTAAAATCTGATGTGGGGCCATGAAAAACATCACTCCTTCATCAAAATCATAATCATTCTGCCCATACCTGTACTTGTGCTCCATATCACGTTTTAGCGAGATCATATAAAAATCAAACAGAAGGCTCTGTTTTCCGACTTTTGTATGCTCGGTCATATCTTCAAAATTGATCACACTAATAAGCGGGTGCTTCGGCCCCGGCAGACCACGTAGTTTGTGGAAGTCTGAAATGGTCTTAATTCGAACAGGCTTATCGGACATGGAATTATGTGCTTTTATATTAAAATAGATAAAACAAAAATACAGATTATCGGAGTTCCGAAAAATAATACGAACCTTTTAAATCTTCCAATAAAGTTGGATGTACAGGATTCCATCCCAGCGCATTCCTTGTCCATTCACTTGAAGTGGGGTTATCCAGCTCTGCAAAATGCGTAAACCAGGAAAAATGCTGCTCAGCTTCCTGAGAATTCAGCGAGGTAAAAGGAATATTTAAACGATCCGCAATTTCAGCGGCTACTGTCTTGAGCTCAATTCCTTCTTCGGATACTGCATGATATCTGGTTCCATTTTCAAATGGTTTTTCCAGCGCCAATCGGTAGAGCCCTGCCGCATCCAGTCGATGCACAGCTGGCCAATGGTTATTTCCGCCCTCAATAACCGCAGAGACACCTTTTTCTTTGGCTATTTTGATAAATAGCGGAACAAAGCCGATCTGATCTCCTTCACCATGCACCGATGGCGATAATCTAATCACGGCGACACGCACACCTTTTGCAACCTGATCGTCCGCGGCATTTTCAGTTGCAATCCTAGGATGTGGGTGATTGACGTTGCGGTCTTTCTCAGTTGTGATGCCATCTTTTGAAAAAAGTGCAGTGCCGGAAGTGATGAGAAAGGGCTTGTCCGTACCGACCAGAGCATCTCCCATGGCGCCGATTACATCCCTATCCAATTCACACATTTCCTCAAACCGCCCAAAATCATGTACAAATCCTAAGTGTATAACTGCATCAGCTGCATTAGCCCCAGATTTCAGACGTTCAAAATCAGTAAGGTCACCTTGGTGGACCTCTGCTCCTGCTTCAATTAACTTCTTTGCAGATTCTTCCGACCTTGCAAGCCCAAGAACCTTGTGACCAGCTCCTAATAATTCTTGTACTACAGCTGTTCCTATGAAACCTGTAGCGCCTGTAACAAATACTTTCATTTCTAATATTATTTATGAAGCAAAGTTCGGGGTTCTTATATCGCAAAATGTAGCCAAAAATAGCTTTGTTGTAGCCAAAACTTACAATTTAACTAAGAGTGATTTAGATGTTTGATTTTAAAGGGTCTCTTAATTGGCAGATATCTCTGTATAGTCCCCGGCGAAACGCAATCCACATCATCAATTCCGGCAATCCTGCTACTGTGTGCATCCTGAATTATCTATTTATCATCAAATCCAAGTAAGAAAAACTTCGAGGATAAGGAAATGTTATATCCATATACCATTACAGGTATTTGGAAAATCATGGAAGATCATCTTAAAAATAGAGAAATCAGAAATAAGACTGTGCTAATACAGACTGGCTGGGATATAGATGACAAGGCTAACAGAACAAGACCAGTTCACACAGAGCTACTGGGTACAGGGATTTTGATTGTCTAACATCTTTGTAATTTACATAAATTGCCGGCTAAGAGTTTTTTCCTTCACCGCCGCTCCACCAAAATTTAAAGGTGTCGGGACATTTCCGGTAAGAACTTTTGCTTCAATTGAAAAAAATCATTAAGTTCGAATACGAACTTTATTACACTAAGAAAATTAAACATGGCAAAAAACATTGGACTAACGAAAGATGCCGGCTGGCAGTTTGGAATCAGAAAAACTATGCCAACGAACGTGGAAACACTTTGGGAAACCTTTTTTTCAGACAGGGGCTTAGGCTACTGGGCTGAGGGGGTTGATCAGAACTTTTCGACTTTTAAAGAATATTCACACATCCGAACTACATGGAAGCATAAAGATTTTGAAGAAAGGGCCCATTTGCAGGTCAGGTTTATTCCAACTAAAGATAAGGATAAGACTACAATTTCGATTCATGTTGATAATTTAAAAAATGAAAGTCAACGTGAAGTAACTAAAAAATACTGGTTGGTCGTGATTGAAAGTCTATACTTGCTAACAGCACCCTAGATCTCGGGCCAAGGGGCTAAATCTAATTTTTACTTTCCCTAACAGCTTCGAATAATCCAGGATAACTTTTGATTATACTTCTTGATCTACAAGAATCGTAGTTGAGAATCAGAATCAATGTTTTCATATAGAGATTGCTTTATTGGATTGAATACCATTGCCTTATCGGTTTGATTTCATTGCTCAGGATGTAAATGTATAAGACATCAATTTAAATTATAGCATGAATAATTTTGTGTTCATATCCTCGTTTCTTTTTTCCCCGACAATATAACTCTATATCAACATCATTTTTGGCAGTCACACGGGTATATGCACCATCCCAATTATCTTTCAAACCCGGACTTAACACCTCTCCATCTAAACCAATAAAGTTAATTGGCTTATTTATTTCATAACTGTAAGATGCCTATCTGCGATATTCTTCATTCAATCCGGCGAAAACTATCTCTTATCAGCTGATGAACATCAGAAAGTTTATAATACAACTTTCCGCTTATTGTATAATATGGCAGCCTTTTATCTGAGCGGTAACGTTGCAATGATCTGGCACTGATCTTAAGTAATTGCAAAACATCCTGATTGTCCAGTAACTGTTCTCCGTCAATACTGTTTAAATCATTTTGCTTTCGACTTAATTTTTCGCCAAGAATATCAAATCGGGTCATAATACGCTCCATCCATGCCATAAATTCTGTTCTGTCAATGTTCATGATATTTATTTTAAGAGTAAAGCAAAGTTTACACTTTACTGGGAAATTCTTTCGGTAGACTGTCATAACTACCGAAAGATTATCCGCAAAAAAAACATAAGTTCACTTCATTGATCACAATCTGCAAAAAACTGATTAAGATTGTCGTTTAAAAGCTGAAGAAACTTAGTCCTGTTAATTTTTCTGCTTTTAATTTCATGGAGGGTCTTATAAAAGTTCCCTAAATTAACATTCAGTGATTTTTCGGTAAAACGTATTACCTCACTGAATTCAATATTTCCGCCGTTGAAACAGCAGGTTTGATGAAGTGCGTAGAGAAGTTCAACCAATCCTGACTTTGAAGCCGACCAGTTCAGGGGAGACCTGTCAGTGACTTTTTCAAAAATGTATCCTTCTGTTTGGCTGATCGATTGTAAAAGATATTTCTCTAAAAGATCGTTGGCAAGAATCTGGGCAACTAGGTGATCGTGAGATGTGGCAAACTTTTCATCATAATTATACAGCCCAGATTGAAGTTTTGTTTTGAGATCAAATTGATTCCTGACAAAATATTTCTGGTCCAGAAATGCTGCTTTCCTTCTGTAATATTCATAAAAGTCAATATGCTGCTGATAAAAATCTTTAATTAATTGCAATTCACAATTATAATATTCTTTAAGACTCACTTGTCCTGCATTCGGTTTGGCCGCCTCAATAGCTAATAAATTTGAATAATAAATAAAGCGCGAAATAAAAAGCGGCTTGAGTTCTTTAAAAAAGTAAATTTCATCTGCTACGGATGAAAATTCAAGTCTGGCTACCATTGATTTGATGAGTCTTATGGCTGTATCAATTTCCATCAAAGATTTTTCGCAGGCTCCTATCCTATCTTCACTATGAGTAGAATCAATCATCTCTAATTTTTTGTCCAGTTCTCTTTGTAATTCTTTGCACTTTTTAAAAAACAGCTGTATTTCCATATTTTTATTTAAAAAGTACAAAAATTAATCAAATCATCTTTTCATCAATCCTAAACAGTACCATCATTATTTTTGCTATTCTCAATATTCTGGATAAACTCAACAGGGCTCATTGAAGTCATTTCATGAAACAATTTAGAAAATTTTGATCTGTTGGAAAAACCACATTCTTTAGACAGGTCATCGACCGCATATTTTCGCCATAGAGAATCGTTAATAAGCCTTTCTTTTGCATATATAATTCTTAAGCGGTTAATATAAGCATTAAAATTGCAGCCTTTATGCTCATTGATAATGGCAGATAAATATGCTGTATTGGTCTTCAGTTTCTTGGCCAGCTGGTTTTGTGTCAGTCCCTTTTCAAGATAAAAATTTTTCTCTTCCATTTGCTGCAGCTTACTTAGAATGTCTTCCACCAAATGTTCAGGCAGTCTGGAAGTCTTGACACTACTGCTCTGCTTAGGATCATCCTCATCTGGTTGAACATACTCCTTTTCCTTTTTATTTTTTTTCCTTGTTCTGTAATAACCTGCTACAGAAAACACTAAAACACTGATGAACGAAAGCAGTGCTATGGTATAAACGTAGTACGAGGTATTTTCCAATTTTTTCTTTGACTCCATCAGATCTTGTGTATCATATTCTTTATGAATCCTGGTTGAGAGATACTTAAAATCTGCAGATAATATTTTATCAAACTTTAATAATTGTCTAGTATAGTAAAGTTCTTGTTTATGATCTTTCTTATTTCTGTAATAATCAATAAGCAGCTCATATGTTTCTCTGGTCGCTGGTAAAACAAAATTATTTTGCTGAAATACAGAATCCACTTTTTTAAGGAAACCTATTCCTTCATCGTCTTTTTTATTTCTTAACAGAATTTTACCTTTCAAAAAGTAAATAACTGAGGCATTCGTAAAGTCATTTATCTTTTCAATAGCTCCTATAGCAGTATCAAAATCCGACAACGCCTCTTTATCCTTATTATTAAGATAACCCAGCACTGCTTTAAGTTTATAAAAATAGCTCCTTTCCAGATCAAAATCTTTATCATTTGATGATTGCTCCAGACCCTGTTCTGTAAGCACTGCTGCTTCCTGATACCTGCCAAGCAGGACAAGACAAATGCCCATCTGATTAAGGCTGTTCAGGTAGCCCTTCTTTCTGTTATATCGAAGATTGGGAAGTGTTTCCGAAGTATGGGGTTTATTATAATATCTGCTGCATTGTAAGAAGATATTAAGGGCTTCCTCGTAATATCCCAGATAGCTTTTAACCACTCCTATATGATAGAGATTTTTGTAGTAGAGATAAGAATTATCAGAATTTTTTAGATATTTCCAGGCCTTTAGATATTCATCTAAGGCTTTCTGATATTTACGTAACGTGAAATAATATATACTGCCCTTAGTGAGATAGGCATTTCCGATTGTTTGAGAATCCTTTGACAATAATGCAGCCCATATCGTACTATCGGCGTAAACAAGTTTTCTGTCTTTGCTAAAGTAGACTGCATCCCTGTAAGCCTGTGATAATTCTTTGTAGTTATTTGTTTTTCCAGCTTCTTTAATATAGGGATTAACAAATTCCAGTGCACGGGCATCATTTTCATCAAAGTTATCATAACGTGCCCTGTAGTCTGAAAACTTCTGACCATCCGTTAAAATGCTAATAAATACAAAAAAAAATATTGCTTTTTTCAAAACAGAAAAAGTTTTCATCACAAATTTTTGAAATACAATGATTATTATTCAAAAGTACACAAATTGAAACAGGAATAAAATTATTTCAACAGAAAGGGAATTTAACAATCATCAAAATAAAACACAACAAATTGATTTCCAAAACATTAAATCAATATTATATTTTGATTTAATTTACAAAACATACCTCAATAATTTATAAATCAAGTCCAAACATCATTTTTTTCAGTCCGTCGATGTTCTAAATTCGTTCTCAGAATTCTAATAAAAACCGGCCGGGATCACTAATTTTTAAATCCCAGATTATGAAAACCTTAATTTACATTTCATCAGGAATTATCATCACTATAATCCTGCATGCCTGTCATCCGGATCAATCTGTATCAGCCGAAGGTCCTCAGGAGAATAATCTCAATATTAATAGTCTTTCTGCAAAATCAGACAGCACACAATATATGGAAAGCGATCCTCCTAAAGATCGCGACCATTGGAAACCTACAAACCAATAACCATTGAAATGAATGATACATCAATTCCAATCCTGACAATAAGATCAGGACAAAAGTGTCCGGTCAGCGGGCTATGGAAAAACAAGGGGACTTTCACCACAACAATCATTATTGCTGAGAAATCAACAATGCCGGAATATTGCGGACAAAAAGTTGTATGGATTCTTTTATACCAATGCTAATAAAATACCATGAGAAAGCTCGTTGAACAACTACCGACATTAACTGCTTACTTTTTTGTACTGCTGTTTATGTACGCATCGGTAAGCAAGATTCTTGATTTTGAAAATTTTCAGGTTCAGATTGCCCAGTCTCCTATTCTGACAGCTTATGCCGGAGTGCTATCTTACGCTGTAATAAGTATTGAATTACTGATCGTTATTCTGCTGCTGATTCCACGTTTAAGACCTGCAGGTTTATTCTTTTCTCTGGGGATAATGACCAGTTTCACCGCTTATATCTATATGATCCTGCATTATAGTGAGTCTGTTCCGTGTTCATGCGGGGGTATTCTGGAAAAAATGGACTGGGATGAGCATCTTTTTTTCAATCTTGTATGTGTACTCCTGGCAGTTATTGCGTTGATCTGTATCTATCATAACCAGCAAAAAAACAGATATAAAGCTTATATAATACTATGCGCGACTATCCTGACAAGCTCTTTTGTAGTCATTCTGCTTTATATCAGTTCAGAATACACCATAAAAAAGGAAAATAATTTTACCCGTCGTTTTCTTATCCATCCGCTGATTGAAGATAAAGTATTACAGCTTGACAATGAACATTATTACTTTGCCGGAAATAACACACTCAATGTATTTCTGGGAAACAAATCAACCCCTTTGGCTCTGACATCCACGGATAATCTTTTTAACGCATTACAAACCATGCATATCTATCCCGATCAGACAGATCACACCTACACTAACCTGCAATTAAGGGTAAAAGATTCAGATTATTATCTCTATGACGGAAGTGTTCCTGTTATTTATAAAGGAAAACTAACAGGACCGGCAGCCCGGACCATCAGCTATAACGAAGTGTACTTTAATCAGCTTGTCGTTATTGATTCTTCAACCTTCGCAGTAAGAATACGCAGCAGTAAGACTGGAGAATATGAATTAGGATTGCTTTCTCTCAATAGTCATCCGAAATTTACCTTACATGACCAGTTGCTGGAAAAGCAGATTGATGGAATATTTGATGCGGACGGCCAATTGGTTACTGACTTAAAAAGCCAACGTATCACCTACATGTATGCCTACAGAAATCAATTCCTGGTAATGAATGACCAGCTTCAGCTCAAGAAATTCAAAACCATTGATACCATTTCAAGGGCGCAGGTTGAGCCCGTTACTCTGGCGGATGGCAGTACAAAATTAAAATCCCGCCCTCAAAAGGTTAACGCTGCCTTAGCGGCTAATGGTCCTTTCCTTTTTAATCAATCCCATCTCATGGGAAAACACGAAAGCAAAGACCGTTGGAAAAGCTCTACGATTGTTGACATCTACAGGACGGACAAACAGGAATATACCGGAAGCTTTTATTTAGATCGTATTGATAACAAACCCGTTTCTCAGATTATGGTCACCGATCAGTACCTCTATGCTATAGCCGGCAGAAAACTGATCCGCTACCGATACCGAACATCTAATGTAAAATATTTTACAGCAGGGGAAGCTGAAAACCTGAACAAAGAGTAAGCAATCATTAACCAAAAACTTCAATTATTATGAAAAAGTTTCTTATTCCTGCCGCCCTGGTGATTATGGGCACAGGAGGTGCATTAGCATCAACCATCGAAAGTTCATCCAAAGTGATTACTATTGGATACAGAGTAGGCAATTTCGGAGAACCTACCTGTGTAGCCGTTAAAAACTGTGAAACAGTTAACACAGGAGTACTCTGCACGTACACAGATGCCACAGGCCCTCACAACTTAAAAAGAATGAGCGGCTCACAGTGCTTCGGAGATTTGTTTGAAATTTTACCGTAAACCCTATCAATTAACAAAAGAGGATGCCACAGGCATCCTTTTTATTATTTAGGATTACTTTGAGAAGCCTGAATCACAATATAATTCAGCCACATTTCATTTAACAGCGGTTTTATTTCTGAATTGTATGGTAATTTTTTTAGTGAATAGCTGCTAATCCCAACCGATGATCTACGCTATGTTCTTTCTCCACTTTCCACTTTACGGTACTGCCGTGTTGATAGTTTTTTTAAAAAAAGATGAAATTTTCTTCATTTAATTTTTAACACGACGAGTTCTGTCGCTACACGAAACTATCTTTGTATCAGTAAGAAAAAGGATAAGAGCTCTTCCAAACTTTACTTAAATTATTAACCAATTAACCTAACCAAATCATTATGAACAAATTCCCATTTACTCCTGAAGGAGTACAAGCAAAACAAGAAGAACTGAGTACATTAACTCTTGAAGAGAGATTAAAAATTGCTGAATATGTAGCAAGCAATCCTATTGAATTCATTTCTGAAAACTTTGAGATGTCTGACGAGCAGCAGGTATATTTAAAAGAACTTGAACTGGTCGATATCAGAGTAACAGGATTCAGCCTTGCTATTGGATTCTTAGGACAGATTCCTGTTGAAATGCAGGATACAACACCTCCTTCAGCTTTCGCTGCAAGAGGAAAGAAAAAGAAGGAACTTTCAGCTAACGTAAGTACAACAACCAATCCGCAGACTGGTACTACTACTGTTACAGGTTCTGTAGGTATCAAGTGGTCTTGGTAATCTATGACTGTTATTGTAATAAAGGCTGTCTGCATGACAGCCTTTATCAAAAAAAAACTAATTTTTTTCATTTAATTTTTAACACGACGAGTTCTGTCGCTATGCGAAACTATCTTTGTTTCAGTAAGAAAAAGGATAAGAGCTCTTCCAGTCTTTACTAAGTATTAACCAATTAACCTAACCAAATCATTATGAACAAATTCCCATTTACTCCTGAAGGAGTGCAAGCAAAACAAAAAGAACTGAGTACATTAACTCTTGAAGAGAGATTAAAAATTGCTGAATATGTATCAAGCAATCCGGTTGAATTCATTTCAGAAAGCTTTGAAATGTCTGATGAACAGCTGTTGTATTTAAAAGAAGTAGAATTAGTCGATATCAGAGTAACAGGATTCAGCCTGGCAATCGGATTCTTAGGACAAATACCTGTTGAGATGCAGGATACAACGCCTCCTTCAGCTTTTGCTGCAAGAGGAAAGAAAAAGAAAGAACTTTCAACCAATGTAAGTACAACAACGAATCCACAAACCGGTTCGACTACTGTTACAGGTTCAGTAGGTATCAAGTGGACCTGGTAATTTACCAAGGCTTATGAACAATAAGGCTGCCCCCATATGGCAGCCTTTATTTATTTTTTTAATTATATTTGCCTGACACCCCGATAAATAAGAAAATGAAAAATATTAAATCACATTTATTTATATTACTATTAACACTAACCCCTTTCTTTTTTAACGCTACGACCATACCTTTTGAGCTTATCGATGGAAAAATTGTTGTTGATGTGAGTATTAAAAATAATAGACATAGCTTTATTTTTGATTCGGGAGCTTTTACCATCATTTCAGCAGAGCTAAAAAACCAGCTGAATGAAAAAAAAAGTACAACTGTTTTCGAAGGCGTAGATGCAAATAACGCAAAGTCTAAGATGGAGGTTTTCTCAACAGATTATATCCAAATAGCAGATCTGAAAATGAAAAACATCAATTTTTCATTTGCTGACATCAGCTGGATGAGCGGCAGGGCATGCAAAAAGATCAGTGGAATTTTTGGTGCCAATATGATGAAGGATAAGGTTTGGCGAATAGACTTTAAGGCAAAGACTATTACAGTCTTTGATAAACCTCAGGAACAATCTGGTACTGTTGCAGCAATCTCTTTTTCTGAAGAAAGTTTCACGGGTGTTCCCAAACTTAATGCTAAAATAAGAAATCAAAATATAGAATTCATTTTTGATACCGGCTCAGGAATGGGCTTTACAGTGAATCAAAAGGTGTATGATAAAATAAAAGATAAAGACTTTCTAACTTTTGAAGGACTCTTATCACAATCCTTAAATAGTATTGTAAAAGGGCAAAGACAGGTTGATCTAATGGAAGTCCAGCTTAATAATACCCAACTTGGTCCTCAAATTATTGACAGCAGTTCAGATTCTCCTAATCTCATTGGTACAAAATTTATTGAAAACTACTTGGTAGACCTTGATTTTATCAGCAAAAAAATTCTTCTTGCCAATGAAGGAAAAAAGCCGCAATATCAAAGTTTCGGAATCGCATTAGCTCCTGTTGACAACAGCATTGTTATTGTTAACAAACTGGAAGTTCCTCAATTATCAGAGATAAAACTAACGGATAAAATTATTAAAATCAACAACACTGATGTTACAAAGGCCTCAGGCGACACCTTTTGTAAAATAAAGGAACTCCTTGACCAAAATCAGTCTATTACCATAGAGAATGGATCTCATCAAACATTCACTTTAGAAAAAAAAGATGTTTTACAGTATCTGCATTAGAATTATATAATCACGTAACAGCACTTATCATGTTAAAAGCTTCAGAATATTCTGAAGCTTTTAGTTTTATTTACCAATTAGTAATTCTTAAAACTGTATACCTTTTTCATTTGTTTCTCTATCCATGGAATCTCCTTCTTCCCTTTCAGAAAATAATCCCACCACTCCCGTATCCTAATTTCCAAATCTTTCTCTGCCAAGGAACCAGTTGTAAAAACATGTCCTTCTCCCGGATAAAGCAATGCCACGACATCCTTTTTATTTCTTTTCAATCCTATATACAATTCAATCGTCTGATCCCATACAATCCTTTTATCCTCCATCCCGGTCCATAAAAGCATCGGGGCACTCACAAGATGTACATTATCAATCGGATTATTATCCATATACAGCTTCTTATTTTCTGCAAAAGAAGCATGCATATTATACTGTCCCTCTTCAAACTGCCAGTAAAAAGGAGTCGATGATGTTTCATTATAGGAAAAATACATTCTGGTCAGATCACTGGCTCCAGCTCCGGAAATATAGGTCTTAAAACGGTGGGAATGTCCTGCTATAAAGTTCGTCCGGTAGCCTCCAAAAGAATGCCCTATCAATCCTACATTCCCAAGATCAACACCCGGATAATTCTCTAAAGCATCCAGAGAACTTTCCACACAGTCGAGTGCTGAGAGTCCTACCCCGGATGCTCCGTTTACAATATCCGGCAGATACACAAAATATCCATCTTCCAGAAGCTTCTTAATAGAAAACCCTACCGGAAAATTATTGAGTGGTGACAAATACTGGTTAGGATTTCTGCTTTGCACTTCATAAATATGTACCACCATCGGATATTTTTTCCCTTCTGTGTATCCAATCGGATAATACAGAATCCCTTTTAAAGATATCTCCTCTTTATTTTTAAAACTAATGGTCTCCATCCTAATCAAAGCAGATGTTTTATCCTGTGGATTACTCTGAAAGATAACATCCCCTTTTGGATGTCCGATCTCTTTATAAACAATCCCGGGCGGCTTATGAAGGCTTTCTTCCAAATATATGGCTTTATTTAACATTTCATCCGTCTTATACCACGTGATATTAGAGCCTGAAGAAACCATGAGTGTTCCTACACGACCCTTATACCATTTCAAAAAAGTCTTCTCTATGGTTCCTTTCCGGGTTACTGACAAAAGCACCGGAGCATTTACATCCAGTATGCTTCTTCTGAAACTATAACCTGTTTCAGGATATAAATCCGTTTCATCTTTAGTGACCACCCTTACTTCATTTTCCTTATCGATAGTAAGTGCCGTAAACTTCCCTTTATTGATTTCATATCTCCAAAGATCACTGCTGCTTTCAAAATAAATTGTTTTGCCATCCGGACTGAAATACGCTTTTGTCAGGTCCTCTTTTTCAAGAACCACTCTATTTAAGGTATCTGTATCCAACAAGATCCATATTCCTTGCTTATTTTTATACACAAAATGATTTCCTTGATCTGATACTGAAACCTCCGCCTGCATGATGCCCAGATCTTCATACGTATTCCTTTTCATATTAAAAAGCCAGCCATGAATCAGAGGAAACAGGGTGGAATAATTCTGAAGTTCATCCCTGTTAAACATCAGAAAGTAATCCGGGTTATTCAGGCTTGCTACCGTTGAAAAACGGTCAGAGGGAACCCTGATCACCTCCGTTTCTTCTTTTTTCCATATCCAATATCTTTTTACAAAAGAACCTTCCTGCTTAGCCTCCAGATTCCCGTCATTTCCATACCAGATATCCACCGTTCCTTTTTCTGCCGCAATATGCGTCATTCCCGTAATCATAACCGCTTTTCCTTTCTGTATTTCCGTAAACCGCAGGTATTCCTCCTGCTTTATTTCTCCGATATCCGGATACAGCAGCTCTAAGTTCGCTGTATCCACAAAAACAATTTTCTGAGACTTACTTTCTGTACCAGCATTACCGCCACTTGACACTTCTTCCTTAAGAATCATCAATTTTCCTGAAGGTGTTTCCTCCATGCTCCGTATCATACCGGATGCAGAATATACTCTTTCCACTTTATCACCGGAAAACCTTACGAGCTGGTTTTCCCGGCCTTCTTTTTTCACAATATACAATGCAGATACTGAACCACTCAATCTGAAATACTGCACCCGCTCTACTCTTTCCAGCAGTTCAGATTTTGCATTGTAGATATGGAGAATACTGTCACTGGTCTGCACAAAATATTTCTGTCCTTTCTCCATGATCCCGCTCTGTATAATACTTCCTGAATCACTGCCCTCCCGGCCTGTTTTCACTTCTTTCTGCATTCCTGTAGCAAGATTCCATAACAGGGCTTTTCCCTGCCCCAATGCCAGCAGCTGATTGCCTTTTACAAAAGAGTACTGGTATTTGTTGGTCAGCGTTCCAACCAGTGATTTTACTCCTGATCTTCCTGCAGCCAGTACCACTGCGGTATCATAATTATTCCTGTACACTTTTGTGGCTACGATCCATTTGCTGTCATCCGACACTTTATTAACGGCAATGTTGTAATACTGAGAACCTTCATCTTTCAATGAATCCCTAAGGGCCTGTCCATAACAGACCATTCCCAGCAGAATAAGTAAGAGAATAATCAGTTTATTGATGTTAATAGCCATTATTCTGCGGATTAAGGTTAGGATTAAGGAGGATATCTTTCTGAGGAATGGGCCATACACTATGAAAAGTTTTCCAGTTGGGCTTTACCGCCTGTACATCAGAGAGCCTGTTATTGCGTTTTAAGTCCAGAAAGCGGTGCCCCATTTCGGTAAAGAACTCCCTTCTGTTTTCCAAGAGGATTTCACTCAGCAAAACCTCTTTTGGAACTGATGTTAAAGCACTCATTCCTGCCCGCTGTCTCACCGGATTGATATACTGCAATGCTTCCCCAATCTTATTCTGCTGAGCAAGCGCTTCTGCCAGCAGTAAATATACTTCTTCCAGACGGAAGACGATAGAATCTTCAGTATCATTGATGGTGATATTTTTATACTTATCCGCTCTGTACCACGTATTCCCTCCCACGGTTACCGCAGCCATCCACAGCTGTTTTCTAAGGTCTCCTGCTTCAAATGAATTCACGAGGCTTTCAGATAACGCATACCCTGTAGGCGCTGCCCCTGAAAAGTAGTACACCATCGCTTCTTTCACAGGATCACCGGGATTCGCGGGCTTTAGCTGCCATATAATATGCTTTGAATCCTTTTGAAACACCTTCGACAGGTCATTCTGAAAACTGTACAGCGGACTTCCCGAAATGGTCTTAAGCACCTGCTCTGCCTCTGCCCACTTCTGCCTTACCATATACACTTTGGCCAGCATCAGCTCTGCTGCCTTCCGGTTGGGATATACCCTTTCCGCATCCCTATACTGATCCGGGAGCAACCCTGCACAGTAAGAAAGATCCGTTTCCAGCCTTGACAGCACCTCCCCGGATTCTACCCTTGACAAAGACTGGTTAACCTTATAATCTGTCGTTACCGGGTAAGGAACGGGTCCAAAGACCTGCTGAAGATAAAACAGAAGCATGCTTCGGGCCAGAAGAGCTTCCCCTTCTATCCTGTTCTTTTCATTACCCGGCAAGGCTGATGCTCTGATTCCTTCTATGATGGCATTGGCAGCATAGATATGCTGGTATGCGGTTGACCAGACCGAATACACCGTAGAATTGGTATCGGTCTGCTGGTTGTGATACAGCGCCAATACTCCATTGGTATCGGTTATGGCATAAAAGTCCAGATCATCGGTATAGACTCCCAGAAAAGGTCCCAGTGACTCCCCTGACAATGGAGAATTATCCCTTAAGCCTGCATACAACCCAGCCAGCGCTGCATTAGCGGTCTGAACATCTGTAAAGACCTTATCTTTTCCGATCTGATTGGAAGGCGTTTCCACTTCCAGCATCTTTTCACAGGAGAAAGCAAGGATACAAAACAGCAGAATCATTCCCATGTTCCTCCAGAACACTATCGCCTTACGATATTGATTTATATTGATTTTAGAATTTTTCATTATTATTTTTTTTTAGCATTTAGATTTACAGGGTGATCAGCACCCCCATGGAATAAGTTTTTAAAGGCGGCAGGAACCCGATATTCCTGAACTCAGGATCAGGCCCGAAGTATTTGGTAAAGGTCAGCAGGTTCTGTCCCTGAAAATAAACTTTCACACTTTTAAAGGTTCCTTTCACCGGAACCTGATAGCCCAGCTCCAGGTTCTTAAGGCGGATAAATGACGCATCGGACACCGCTGCCGTACTGTTCATAAAAAACACATGGAGCTGATTCTTGATCCCATTACTGCCTGAAGAATAAGGCATATAGCTTCCCCCGGGATTCTCAGCAGACCATACATCCAGTACCTCCTGAGGCTGGCTATTCATGGTTCCCGGTATAGGCATGATATTGTTATAATTCCAGTTTCTCTGTTTCACGAACTGAAAAAGAAACGACAGGTTCCAGTTCTTAAAGCGAAGGGTATTGTTCCAGCCTCCAAAATACCTAACTCCGATATTCTCCACAGCCTGCCTGTCGTCAGGAGCCGTGATCTTGCCATCGCCATTAAAGTCTTTGAACCGGTATAATCCCGTAGCCGGATCAATTCCTTCATACTGATATACCTTTACCGATGTGATGGGCTGTCCTATAACATAGGTATTGGCATAGGTAGACCCTGCAAGACCCGGAAAAGAAACCAGCTTGTTCTTTGGAAAACTTATATTAACGTTTGATTCCCACTGAAAAGCTCCACCTGAAACAGGTCTCCCGGAGAGTTCCAGCTCCCATCCTGAGTTCTCCACGACGGCATCCAGATTGGCCAGTACACTTGGAAAGCCTGTTATGGAAGGAAGCTGATATCCCACCAGCTGACTCGAAGAACGGTTCCTGTACCACGCTGTAGTCAGGTTAATCCTGTTTTTCAGAAATCCCAGCTCCAAAGCCGCTTCCAATTTGGTGGTCTTCTCCCAGCTGTAATCCGGGTTATACAGTCTTGAAGGATTGAGCCCTGCTGTATTGTTATAGAGGTATTCCGAGAGATCATAGGTATCCAGATACCCATAGTCTCCAATATTATCACTTCCGGTAGTTCCGTAGCTGCTACGAAGTTTTCCAAAGCTCAGCCATTTCTTATTTTTCAAAAATCCTTCCTGAGAGAATATCCATGCCGCTCCCACGGCCCCGAAATTCGCAAACTTATTGCTGGGACCAAAGCGGCTGCTTCCATCCCTTCTTCCCGTCACATTCAGGATATACCTTCCGGCATATTGGTAATTCACCCTTCCAAAGAAAGCAGCATAGCGGTACTCCGTTTTAATCTGATCGGTAATAATCCTGGTCCTTGCCGCTCCTATGTTCTCTATGAAGGCATTACTTTCAAATCCAATCCCGATCATAGAACCCTGATTGCCTGTATCCCCCTGAAAGGTCGCCCCTGCCAATACATCAAGAACATGCTTTCCTTTCTTCATCTGCCAACTGAGCTGAGGTTCCAATATAAAAGAAAAACGGTCCTGATTACTTCTATATGACTGCGAACTCGCACTGGACTGTCCCTGATAGGATGAAGGATTATACATGATATTAGGCTTTAATGACCTTTCATCAAAAGACTGGTAATTAAGACCCCCACTGAACTTCAGAAACCAATGTTCCAGCAGTTCATACTGCACATTCATATTGGTTAAAAACTGCTTGTTCTCATAAGAATAGGAGCTGTTATACAGTCCTGCTGGATTGTTAAAGGTATTGTTCTCCCAGTTGAGGCTCCCATCCGGCAGATACAAAGCCGGAGCATTGGGGACCATCAGGTAAGCCTGTCTGGTAATATCCTCACTCAGTACGTTATTTTTCTGAAGGGAAAACCTGCTGGAAACACTGAGCTGAAAACGTTTGTCTTCAGAGGTGTGGCTGATATTCGCAGAGAGATTATCCGCTTTGTACTTAAACCCTTTTGAAAACACAGTAGACTGCTCATTGTGCCCATAGCCTACCAGAAAACCTGTTCTTTCATTCCCTCCGTTTAAGGAAACATTCGCAGTAAAAGCATCAGCGGTATTTCCGATCAATTCTTTCCTCCAATCGGTATACCTACCCTGATCCCACACCCCGTTAATATCATAGGCATTAGCCGGATAGGCAGAAATCCCATCATTCTGATAAGCCTGCCTTCGCATCCTGAGATAATCCCCAGTCTTCATCATGGTAAGGTTATTAATCACAGAACTCACCGCGTACGAAGTCCCTGCATTTAATCCCAGATTTCCCATTGCGGATTCTGATCCAGCACCTGCACCGGATTTCCCGCTCTTTCCTTTCTTCGTAGTGACCAGCACTACACCATTAGCTCCCCTTGATCCATAAATCGAGGTTGCATCCGCATCTTTCAGGATCTCAATACTCTCAATATCCGCAGGATTAATACTATTAAGGGGATTAATACTGCTGGCTGGCAGTACCGCTCCTGAAAACTGGGAAGCCATTTCTCCTCCTACCGGAACCCCGTCTACTACATACAACGGATTATTCCCCAAAGCCCGAAGACTGTTCTTTCCTCTTATCTGAATATCATAGCCTCCTCCCGGCATTCCCGAATTCTGCACAATATTCACTCCCGCTACCCTTCCCTGAGCCGCAGAGAGCACATTCAAAACAGGCTGATTTCCGATATCTTTTGCTGAGACTTTGGCAATACTACCGGTTCTTTCTTTGTCTTTAACCTTGTAGTAGCCAGCATTGAGAATAACTTCTTCGATTCCCTTTACTTTTTGTTCTAAGCTGATATTAACGACTTTCTGATTAGTAAGTGTGAATTTTTCTTCTGCATAATCAGGGTGTCTGAACAATAGGACGGTATTTTCTGCTGAAACCTCTATTTGATAGGTTCCGTTGCTTCCGGTTCTGGTAACCTGGTCACTGCCCTCCCGGGAGATTATGACTCCTGAAAGAGGTTTGCCGGATGAGGTTACGGTACCGGAAATGGTGCGTGTCTGGGCTTTTGTATGAATGCTTACAGCGGTAAACATAAGCCCAAAGAAAATGCCTCCTATATTGTAATAGGAATTTTTCATAGATTTGTAAAGGTTTTTAATTTAATTAATGACTTAATTGTGCTCTTTTCTATAGGTCTGCAAACTGTATGGAAAAGGGCTTTTTTATGAATTTCTGTTACTTGTTTTTATTTTTTTATTACTTTTTTGTACTCCTCTTTGCATCATAAGATAAGCTGCATCCAGCATTTTGAAAGATGGATATAAGGTCTTACCAGATTGCTTTCCGGTCCATGCCTGTACATTTCCTGTGAGAAACAGACAATGCCGGATATAAAATAATCATACTTTTTAATGCTGTATTCCTTAAAGGCTCTGTTGAAAACCAACAGTGGGTTTTCGTATTCTTTATCAGACAGAGCACCTTTCATCATGGGTGAGCTGATTTCTGGCGCTGCAATTACCTGCCATTTATTTATTTTTTTACCGATCATATAACCTTCATGAATGAAAATGCGCAATGATTGATGAAATTGTAAAATGACAGAAGGATCTTTCTTTAGCCAGTCTTTTCCGTTGACTGCATACTGCATGATGGAACTGAGCATCTGTTTGGCTGTAACAAGGTCATGGGTCTGAAAGAAAGTTTCAATACACTGTAGTTTTTTACGTTTCTTTCTGAGTGATCTAACAGCTGTCTTTTTGTTTTTCAATGGTTGTTTTACTGTAAATAATAGTTTTCAAAGACCATGTAGGAGAAACCTAAGGCAAAGCATACTGCTCCTCCCTACAAGGTCAAATGTGAATATGAATGAATTTGTGTTCCCGTGAAAGCTTTAAAGCCGCAATAGGTTGTAAGCCTATTGTATCGTGCAATCTATTATTTACAAAAAGCAGCTTAGGATGTAGAGAAAATATCGGACAGCATTGGAAATAAAACGGCGTGGAACTCTACAATATCGGCCCAGAGGTACTGCCATACCCATAACAACAGATAGAGAGAGCTCACGCCTAGGTCGTGAGCTTTCTGCTTATCCTCTCGTTGTTATTTGAAAATTGGCAGTTTTCTTAGGCGAGATTCTAAGCGAATAGCTTCTAATATTTTTGAAGGTTCGCAAAATTACAATTAAGTAACTTGTTTTACAAAGATAAAAAAAACATTTCGGTATACAAAACTATACCAAAATATTTTTCATTATGTGCTTAATTGCGTCTATGATTAAGGAGAGTGAAAAAATCATCATTATAAAAACAGCGATTGCTTTGCGTAAAATGCTCAGTAAAAATAAGAGCTCTTTATCGAAAACTAGCGATAATTCTGATTTAGTTAATAGTTATGATAAGATAGCTGCAAACTCTAATTCAGAACTGACCAAAGCCACAGTAAATAGTGCTTTTAGTGGAAAGAAAAGGTCAACAATGGCAACTATTGTTCTTATTACAGAATCAATGGGTTATACGATGGTAGACTTTTCTGAAATTTATGATAATCTTTCAGAAGAAGATGTTATTAAATTCAGAGAAGAAGTGATGAAGAAGTAATATTCTATAATTAAATAAAGAACAAATCCCAACATACAAGTTAGGATTTTGTTTTACTTGCCAATCTCTTGGTAATAAAAGGCTGAAGATTGCGGCAATTTTTTTTTCAGTTTTCTAATAATTTTATTATTAAGCATATTTTTGCCTATAACCCCAATCTTTCTCAAACGCTGAATAGGGTAGAAATTCTGTTATTTTTATTTATACCTTTTTTATCATACATAAGCATTAGCCTCAATTTGTGCTCTTGCTAAAACAGAACCTCTTAAAAAACCGTCTAAAACAGGTTTTCTAATAAATGATAGATTTAATTTTTCATCTAATTCTAAAGCTTTTAGACATGCAATTTTTCTATCTTCTTCGGGCATATGAGCCATATCAGAATCATTAATATATTCCCAATAAAAGCGATACCATTTTTCTACTCTCCCCTTTGCAAAATCAGAATATCTAATATCAATATCATAAATATTCCGCCAGGATTGTATTTCGTCCACCTTACCATCAGGACTGAAATAATTTATGTCCCAAACTATCTGTTCAGGTTTTGCGTTATCAGTAATTATGTCAAATGATACAGATATTTTTTGATGCTTTAAATCAAAAGGATAAAATAAATGGCCCGTTGATATTGCTATAGTATCTTTATCACCCTTAACATCAAATGAGTTACATTCTTTACAACAGAGAATTAAATTTTCAAAATTTACTGAGGAAAATGGATATAACGATTTTGGTAAAAAATGGTCATATTGGTCACGCGTTTTGCTTTCTTCCATTTTTAATTCTCCAATTCCACAGGTTGGGCAAAGAGTTGTATTTTTATTAATCCTTCTAAATTTATTGAAATGTTCTAAAAGTGTTGTATTAAATTTTTCACGAAAAGCATTTCCATCTAACACTTGATCATATAAATTCAAGAAAAAATCTCTTAATAATTTCTTTAAACCTTTAACATTGCTGTCTAATAAAACTGGTGAATAGCCACCAGAGCATATTAACTCTATGTTATTACTGTTTTTTATTTGATTACAAATAGTAGTTCTTGTAACTTGATTGAGTCTTCTTAAAATATTATAAATATCAATTAGTGGTTGCTTCACTATTTTTGGGTGTCTTCTTACAATATCATAAAAGTCAGGATCAAAAAAAACATTATCAAATGGACCTGTTTCATGTTCAATTCTTTCAAAAAACTGAATAACAAAGTCATGTAACATAATATGACAACTAATTAAGTATTTATAGCTATTTATCATCTTGCTTATTAAGTTCATTTTCTCTGATAATCAGCTCTCTAAATAACAATACTTTTTCTACAGATTCACCCAATATTCTTGCTTCTTCTTTAGCAGCTAATATATCTTCAGGACTATTTAAAGGCATGTTTTTAATCTTTTCAATAATTTCTAATGAAAGTTTAGATATAGACTCTTTTTTACCAAAAATCTCTTCCGTTAAAATATTAGCTGAAGTTCCAAAAGTTCTTATCCCTTTGTCTTTAGCAGTTTGATGTTCTACTTTACTATTTTTTTTTCTAAAAATAATAACATTTTCTGGTTGGCAATCTGATATGATAAACGGTGAGTGAGATGTTATAAGTAGATCTCTCCTATTATCTAATGAGCTTGTTTGATCTTGTTTGAGACAATCTCTTAACGTTGAAACAAAATTGGAGCGCCAATCAGGATTAAAATGGGTTTCTGGTTCATCTAATAAAAACAAAGAGTTAGTATCCCTAAACAACAAACATAAACCTATGCAATGGATAAATTGATATTCACCATCTGATAAAGATTTTGTGTAAATTACTTCATCAACATTATCTTTCTTTAGAACAACATCCTTAAATCTAAAGATTCTTTCCTCATCATACGGCAAAGGAATTACATCTTGATTGATATAAATATTTTTAGAATGATAAACTTTTTGTTTTATTTTTTTTGTAGTTTTATAGTTATTCAAGTTAAGTAAAACTTGGAAAGTTCTAAACAACTCGAAAGCATCATCTGCAAAGTGAAATTTGAATGCTTGTCTACATTCTTTATCCACAAAATAATCCAAAATCAACTCTTTTGTATCATGGTTGTAATACGAGGTTGTACTGCAAGCTTTTAATCGTTCGATCGATTTACTTATCAAAGATGTCAGTTCACGGGTAATTTTGTTTTTATTTTTCCTTTCTTCTAGCGGAATTGTTTGGAAAACATCTTTATGAACTTTTTCAAATTCATCATTTTTTATTATCAATCTAAAAGATTTAATATCATCAAGCCCTAATTCATTCTTAAAGGGAAGCAGTGATTCTTTTTCACGTAATAAATAAATAGATAATAGGACAGCTTGATTGTAGTAGTCATCCAAATATACAAATCTACTCTCAGGTTTAATATAGTCTAAATCTTTGATTAGCCTGTACAAATATTCATCATATTGTACAAATCGCATTTTAAAAAAAGGAAGATTTATTAATTGATTTTCACCTGATGAATAAGCAACAATAAAGTCTGGTAAAAAATCTTTGACTTCTTTTCTTTCCAATAATGTATTTCCGCTTTTAACACATTCTGCTCTATTTAACCAATATACTTTTGGAGATTCATTTCTTTTCTTGTCAATTTTTATATGTGCATCATAGCCAATATTAAAAGAAGAGCTAAAATGCTTTCTAGAAAAATCTCCTTTGATGTAATAATAATATTCCAACTCAAAAGCGTCTGGATTACAACTTTCAGCAAAAAAACCTTCAGTATGTATATTTTTAAATTTTCCTTCTCCACTAAAACCCTCGGGTTTAAAATCCAAATAGATACATTCAATGTGATAAAAAATTTCTGCTAAGACTTCAAGTATATTTGATTTTCCGGAACCATTTCTACCTACCAAACAGTAGGGTAAAAAATCCCATAACTTATCTAAATTATAATCATTTAGAAAGTCTATTTCAAAGCCTGCCTGTAGGCTTCTAAATTGGGAATTTAATTTAAGCCTTTTTAATTTCATTAATTACTATTTCTAGTTGATTTGTTTCTGAATTATATTTTTGTTTTAAAAATGGTTTAGGTTTTGAAATCTCTTCGAAAATAAATTTTTTCCAATCTTCAAATTCAAAATATTTACCATGATGAGAATAGATTTTATTATAAATTTCTTCAAGTCTCGATAAGTCTACTGGTCTGTTATAAAAAATCTTTTTAAGTAAAAGTTCCTGGTCTTGATTGTGGTCGTCTATGCTTCCATATTTTGCTATGATTTCTTTAGGAATTCCATAATACTCATCAAGTGACATATCCTTTATATGTTTCACTTTTTCTGGAAAAACCGGAATGTTTTCAGTTTCAATATGTGGTTCTAAAGAACCTCCGACAGGTGTTTTTAATTCGGTCTTAGATAATTCTAAATTTATTTTATTTAAATTAATTTCACCTTTAAAGGCTTTTTGACTCAAAGCTCCATACATATTTTCTAATTCTAGTAAACTAGACTCATAACTATTTTTTAAACTCTCAACTTTTTCAACTATTGTAGCAAATAGATTTTGGAGTTGAATAGGAGGAATAGGTATGTTTATTTTTTTTAATGCATTAACATTAAAGTGTTTTTGAATTCCCCCCACTTCATTGGATAAAACTATTCGTTTACCAATATCAGAATTGAAAAAGAAAACTAAATATTTAGAATTAATTAAATCTTCTTTTGGTCTTGCTATAATTAAATCAATGCAATTGCAACCATCTAATTCTTTAGGAATAATCGCTGCTGTTCCTGTCATACCAGTTCTCACAAAAACTACATCACCTTCATTTAAAATTGATTTTGATAATAAAGTTTCATTTGCTATTTTAGAAAAATAAACAAGGTTAGATAAATCAATTCTATTTGGTTTAACATTTAATGATCGCAATGCTATCACTCCTTCCTCTACATAATGAGATGCAGGTTTTGTAACCACCCCAACAGTAAGTTTACTTAAATATTTTTCTCCAGTTAAATATTTCCACTTCTTTTCATTCTTTAGGGGATCTCCAAACATCTCCAAAAAAGTACTCTTCAAAAACTCATCTAAAAGCTTTATACTTTCTTTCCGCATTTGGATTAGCTTGTCTGCCTGTGTTAAAATTTTCGCAATTTGGGTTTGGTCACTCAACGAAGGTAAAAAAATCTCTATTCCTTCAATTGAAGTAGAAGAAATATTGGTTTGTGCACCACCATTTGCTATTGTTTTAATAATTGGCTTAATGGTATTTAAAACATGAAATAGATAATCTTGATCTAACCTATTTCTATCCAATATCTTAAAACATCCTACTCGCTGATTTTGATATGCAATTTCTTCAGATTTATATATTCCATATTTACCAGTTGTTGCTCCTGACATTGCAATCAGAATATCCCCATTATTGATTTTAAAATTATCAAATTGTTTTTCATAAATGGTTCTCACTGAATTTTGCGGTGTCACTACATTATCACTAATATTTGAAATACGAATAATCGGGACACCGCTTTCAGTAAAATTTTTACTTTTAAAAGCATAACCATTTCTCAATTTACAAACAGAACCTAATTTTACAAATTCCATTAAAATAGCTCTTTTAATTCATTAATTCCTTTAATAATATCTTCTTCAATAGTTTCTAATTTTTTAAATATTAATTTTGGTTCTTCAAATTCAACATCTTCATAAACTTGTACTTGATATTTATTAAAACTTAGATCATAGTTATTATCAATAAGTTCTTGTTTTGAAATGTTGAAACAATTTACCGTTCTTTGATTATCTGTGCTTGGTAAAGAATTACGTTTATGATATTTCTGAACAATGTCAAGTAAATCACTCTTTTCAATTTTATTACGTTTATCATCAAGAGTATACCCATCATTTTTCATGTTGTAAAACCACACATTACTAGTTTCGCCTCCCTTGGTAAAAATTAAAATAGCAGTACTTACTCCTGCATAAGGTTTAAACACCCCACTTGGCATACTTATTACAGCTTTCAATTCGCTTTTTTCCACCATTATTTTTCGACATTCCACAAAAGCTTTTCCGCTACCAAATAATACACCTTGAGGAATGACAATTGCTGCACTACCTCCCATTTTTAGCATGGTATAGATACGTTCGATAAAAAGTAATTCGGTTTTGGTAGTTCCAAGTTTTAAACTTTCATTGATATCACCTTTGTCAATATTACCTGTAAAAGGTGGATTAGCAAGTACTAAATCGTATAGCGAATCCTCATTATAGGATTTACTTAATGTATCTTTGTAATCAATATTAGGTTGGTTAATACCGTGCATCATAAGGTTCATCAATCCTAATCGCACCATAGTAGTATCAATATCATAGCCATATAAGGATTCTTCAACAATATGCTTTAAATTTTCATTTAAAGTAGCTGAAACCGTGGCACGCATAAAACCATCTTCATCTGGTTGCAAGGCTTCTGGATTATCTTTTTTAACTAAATCAGTCAAGATATACTGATATGCTCCCAATAAGAAACCAGCAGTTCCACAAGCAGGGTCAACAATTCGCTGCTCCAATTGTGGCTGCACTAAGTCGATCATCAATTTAATAATATGACGTGGAGTCCTAAATTGTCCATTTTTACCTGCACTGGCAATTTCACCCAATAACATCTCATACACATCACCTTGTATATCTTGAAAGGCGTGACCACCTTCAATAGCATCTTTTTCAATTTCAACAAAGATCTTTTCAATTATTTTGATGGCTTCTTCTAATAAAGATGGCTTCGGCATAATAAAAACAGCAGTTGCCATAGCTTTGGTAAACTTAGACCCTCCTTCAAATTCTTTAAGAAAAGGAAATACTTTAGTTTGTACATGGTATAAAAGTGCTTCGCCTGACATACTGCTTGAAAACGTAGACCAACGCAAGTCTTGTTTGTTAATTTCTTCGTCACTTCCTGGTACTTTATAAGTACCATCAAATTTTGAGGTATAAGCCTCTCCTTTAGACCTTGCATTCCGTTCACGTTTCTCTTCCAAATCATCCATTTGTTTCATAAAAATCAAATATGTAATTTGTTCAATGGCGGTAAGGGGGTTACTGATACCGCCACTCCAGAAGTTATTCCAAAGACGGTCAATTAAAGCTTTTAATATTGGATTATTTTGTAGCATAAAATCAAGTTAAAATTTCAAAATTTCTTTGTTTGAAGAAATTCCGACAATCTACAAATATACCGATTATCTATATTTACATGAATTTATGATGACTTAATTTTTATGATTATTAAAGCTAAATATTCTATACTAAATATTAAACCTCTTAAAAACCTCTTAAAAACCTTTTAAAAACCTTTTAAAAACCTTTTACTCATCTCAATTTTATTTTAGTGTTAAAGCTTCATCAACAATTTTTATTTCTACTCAAAGTATTCTAAAATATGCGCGAAATATGTGCGAATCAATTTATTAAGATATTTTTCAGACATTTTTATCGAACCTTCTTTATGATGAAAGAGGCAGCATTCTCAAAAGTGGGATTCATGTTCTTTCATTGAAGTTTTTGCCTATATTTGCGTGGTTTAATTCTGCTGAATTTCAGGATAAAACCGTTGACTCCATCGTCAAATATCAGAAATTAGCTAAATAAATAATCATGAAATATCAAGCGATCTTTATTGTTTTGTTATCATCTGTACGCCTCTTTTTTGCTCAGGTACTTGATAATAATTTTGGAACCAATGGAAAAATGGTTTATGACATCAATGCAAACTCAAATATTGAGAAAATAGGGTCGATGATTGCTGTGAGCAACAGTAAAATACTGGTTGGAGGTACTGACAATACCAGCGCTTATCTTGTGAGACACAATTCTGACGGTTCTTTTGACACTTCTTTTCAGAGCAACGGAATCAAACAGCTTCCGTTTAAATCAATTGAAAAAATATTAAAGACAAGCAACAACGAGGTGATCATTCTCGGAACTAAGCTTGCCGCCGACGGATATTTTAACATCATCGTCTGTAAAGTTGATGAAAATGGAAATTATGTTACAAATTTCGGTACAAACGGTATTCTGGAAATCAATTTTGGTGTTCAGTCAGATGACAATGTCTTTAACGGTGAACTGCAATCTGACGGAAAAATAATTGTGGTCGGTAACAAAAGAGGCACGAATGCATTGACAGAAGGTTACGTTTTGCGTTTATTACAGAACGGCCAATTTGATACTACGTTTAATAATACCGGACTATTCACTATTGCACCTGTTAATCACCGCCATTATTTGAATGCCGTAAATATTGCTCCCAATGGAACAATCGTTTGCTCAGGCTATCTTTTGCTGACGACAGGCTCCAACCAAGGTAGAATGTTTATATTAAGATTGTTACCAAACGGAACTTTGGATACTTCATTTGCCACCGTAGGATACAGATATTTTAATGTTACGAATATAGGTAGCTCACTGTCAAATACCAATATTGTTTTAAGCGACGGAAGTATTTTATTGGGCGGAGAATCATTCTCATCAAGCAATAACAATGTTTCATCTAACTTTACGATAATAAAATTCAATGTGGATGGTTCTTTTGAAAATGCTTTCGGAACGAACGGTGTTGTACAGACACTTCTTCCAAGTATCGGAGGTCAGCTGAGAAATATGAAATTAGATTCTTCAAATAATATTATCGCAGTTGGATCTACGTACTCGGCGACCAACGGTAATGAAAATTTTGCGATGATGAAATTTAATCTATCTGGGATTTTAGATACACAATTCGGAAATTCCGGTGTTGTAATTACAGATTTTTCAGGATTTCAGGATATTCCGTATTCATCATTGGTTTTTGATTCAAAAATAATTCTTGCAGGATTTGCTTCTTCTTCAGATTTTCCAAGCAAAAGCAAATTTGCACTTGCACAATATACATACAATAACTTAGGAATTGTTGAGTCTAAAAAAGCAGATAACTTCAAAATCTTCCCGACAGTTTTTTCAGACCATATTAATATAAAATGTGAAAAAGAGACCAAAGTAAGCGTTCGTATTTTTGATTATTCGGGTAGACTTATTTATGGAAAAGAAAATTTCAGATGCTCTCAGGCTCCGGAACAGCTGCAACTGCCGATATCAAAGCAAGGAGTATATTGGTCACAAATCAATTCAGGAAATAAAATTTCTGTTCAGAAATTGATAAAGAAGTAATATTGGAGTTGCTAACTTTGTCAGGACATAATTCTTATACTCTTTAACTTTAAGAGTAGGAAAAAGATCAGAAAAAAGTACCCTTATTTAAAATTAACAGCTCCCTAAAAGACAGTGAAATATAAAGGATGAAACTGTAATCCCCCAAACACTTGCTTTCACCCCAAAAGCAAAAGCCTTCCCACAGAAGGCTTTCAAATCCCCCTCCCTCTCTTCCTATTCTTCCCGTCCTCTTGTTTCTTGTCTTTCTTCCACACATTCCTAAACGAAAACTCAAACTTCCCTATCCTTCTGTCGAACCTCAAATATCCCTGATATCCCTTCCCATTCCTATCCACCAGCCCATCCATATACGCTACCTCCCCAGCCATTAATTTCTCTACCTGCCATTTCTTTAATTCTTTTCCCCTAAACACTCTGGGAACTTCCCTTAAATCCGTAACTCCCATCCTCCTAACATTCTTATCCAGCAAAAACTCCACATATCTTTTATCCGCATTATACTGAACTGCTGCATTGAACAGGGTCCCCCGAGCTGAAAGCATATTTTCAATAAACAGCGCTTTTCCTTCCCTTAATATTTTTCTCTGCCCTTCATCCAAGGTCACACCTTTGATCACGAGTGGAACTCTCACCCTGTCTGCCCTTACCTGCACCAGCTCATTGGTCAGCCTGTCCCTGCTGATAAGAGAAGGCACGATCTCTCCTGTAATCCCATGCACCAGATCCACTACCCTTCCCATATTCCCGCTTACTATCAGATTCCTTTTATCCTCTTCTGAAAATACATGCCCAAAGAAAGGCTGGGAAAAATCAGGCATTCTTCTTACCGGATGAAACCTGAGTTCCACTTCTCCAAAATCATTAGCCTGAAGGGAAAGCCTCGCTTCAATCGTACCCGATACTGTTCCCAGTTCAATATGTACCGGAACCAGCATCGGGGTTTTATATCCTTTCAGCATCGGTTCCAATACCTCCAATTCTTCCAGCTTCTCTCTGCTTAAACCGATCTTCTCTACCACCTTCCAATCCACCTGTTCAGCTTTAAATAAATAACTATTCCCAACATCTTCTCCTTTGAGAACTTTTCTCGCTTCTGCCTTTCTATATGCCTCCACCACATCAATAGATATCTCATACTTCTTCAGCTCTTTTTTCTCTTCATCCGTAGCCTTATCCATATACTTCTGAAGGTTTACAGCTGTCTGCTTCGCTTCATATTCTGTCACTTTAAAGAAAGAAAACTCCGAAAGTTCCTTCAGCTGGTGATAAAACGCCGAATAAAACTCAGTAAAAGAGTTCTCATTGCGCTCAATACTCAGCATTTCATCACCGTTCAGATCCTGAGGACCTGCTCTATTTACTTCCCCATTATCACCCAATCCCTTAACAATTCCAACAGTACCTGTTTCATGATGGAGTACCAGTAAGGTATCGCCTGTTTTTTCAACGGTTTTCAGTTCTTTGTTTATATTGTTATCCATGACTTAAATATTGAGTAAGGATTTAAGATACAAAGAGAAAAAAGTTTTTTACATCAATGGCGGCTGATTATCTATATTTGGCACTCGGTGACATTACAAAGTGAAATTAATGATTATTCTGTCATTAGATTTACTTTCAAAATATTCCTAGCTTTAAAACTATCTATAATGATGATTCAAGAGTAATTAAAGTTATCTGTTATGAACATCATCATAAAAAAAGCCTCCCAGGGCTAAAGGAGGCTAAAATATCGTTGCAATATTTTCACTAAGAAGTACAAATATACAATTTTTATTCACTAACCAATGAATAAAACCATTTTTTTTTACCGACCAATGTATTGATAGGTATTTACCAACAAATTGGCCTTCTTTTTGATATGGGAATTAATACCAATTTTTACTAAAAGAAGAATTATAAAATTTAAAATTTGTAATATGATAATTAGTAAAGATCTCTTATTCTCTTATGGTGCGGCATGTCAAAATTACAATTCTAAAGAGGTAATTTTCTCAGAGGGCGCCGTGCCTTTATTCTATTATCAAATAGTGCACGGAGCGGTTGAACTAAATAATTACCTCGATGATGGTAAAGAGTTTACGCACAATATTGTTACTGATGGTCAAAGTTTTGGTGAATCTCTTCTTTTCATCGATCAGCCCTACCCTATGAACGCAATTGCCAGGGATTCTTGCGAAATAATAAAACTATCAAAACAGGATTTTAAAAAACTGTTAAATGAAAATAATGATGTAATGTTGGAAATTTTTCATTTACTTTCAAGCAGATTATTTTACAAGTATATGATGCTGCCAACAATGTCTGGTTCTGATCCTCAGAATAAAATTAAAATTATTTTGGACTACTTAAAGTCAACACAATCTAACTTAAAAGGTAGCAAGTGCATTATACCATACACAAGACAACAAATTGCTAATTTAACCGGATTAAGAGTTGAAACGGTAATCAGATCAATCAAGAAAATGGCAGAACAAGGGCTGCTGCAATTAGATGAACGAAAGATCGTTTTTTAAGATTTTAAAAGTAATTATTAACGTTTTGGCAATACCTTGTTATCTGTAGTCCTTACTTATTTTACTACAGTCCAAATTTTATCATTGATTTTTTTGAATCTTACAAGTTTAAATTCTTTAAAATTTTTTGTTTTGTATTCAAGTTCTATAGTTATAATATCATTATTTGGTATCATTGATTGTCTATGATAGGAACGAGCTTTATTAGCTATTAAAAAATTTCCATCAGATAAAATTTTTATAATAGTACCATTTCCCCAATCACTGTATGTAAATTGAGATTCTTTTGGAAAATAATTATTTAGGTTAGTTAAAAATTCTTTATCATTTGGATTTGTTTTAATTTCCTCTAAATCATTTTTGCTAACTAAAAAATTTTTAATAATTGAATATTGTCCAATATTACTGTCCCAACGAATAACTTTTCCTGGAATGCTTTCAGATACTAAAGGGTTATGATCAATATCTTTCATAGAAGCAATAAATTTCGAAAGAATATCTTTTTTGTATTTATATTCAAATTTTTCTTGAATATCTTTAGTTGTCAGAGTCATATAATTCTGAGAAAAATAAAGATTGGAAATAAATAAAAAGTAAAAAAAAATTAGTTTTTTCATATAGTGAGATGTTAGAATTGGAGATAACTCTCAAATATACTTAGTTATCAAAATACAATCAAAATTTATTTTTTTTCAAAGGATTGATTTTTAAATTTATATTCGATGATAAGTAATTGTAATTACCTACAAATCTTGCGCATAATTCATATTTAAAGATAGTATAATTGAAATTTTATTATTTAGTAAAGATTGTTTTTTCATCGTTTTTTGAGACTTATAGAATTCATTTATTAAGTTTATGATAAATCTATTTTGGAAGATTTTTAATTCCTCATACTTTTATTCTGTCCATATGCAAGAAATCAATCGTTTTTTGAGATTTTCATTTTTAATATTCGGGTCACTTATAAATAAATTCTTAATTTCCAAATAAGGAATTTCTATTTTTTATTTTTTTGGTTATATACATCAAGAAATAAAACCAATGATTTAAAACTTCAATTCTGTATTTTGCCATTACAATGATAGCAGAAGTGTTATTTGAGTATTTTAGAAAAGAAATTCATTACACTGAAAGAGTGCTTTGGTTTAATTAATCTTCTATTTGTCTCTATTTCAGTAAGTATATTTTCAATTTTTTTTGGGTCATATTTTTTATAATAATCTATTTGTTTCTCTAAAAATTGGTTATACCAATCTAAAAAAGATAATTTTTCATTTTTTATATTTGTTAGCGGCATCATTCCATTACATGATACTCGATAATCACCCCAAACATTCCCATATTCTTCTCCATTAACAATCAATATTTCAAAATCTCCGCATCCGCAATCAGAAATCAATATAACTCCATTTAACAAAGAATCATATTCAAAATGGTAGAGTTCATCATCTTCTTTTTTTTCTGTAAATGGAAATTCTTTTTGTAAATCATTTTCTAAAATACGGTGACGTAAATCATTATATTGATTTAAAGGAAGAAGTCCTTCATTAGGCCCAAAACCAAAACAACCTACATTTGTTACAAAATCAATATATTCTTCTGGTAACTTAATTTTATGGTTGAATTCGAAAAGTTCTATTTCTTTTAAAGTTAAACATCTTCCAATTTTGAAATTACCCTTAGGGTTTATTTCAATTAATTTTTTAAGATTTTCTTTAACTTTTTCTAATTTTGATTTCATGAAGAGTTTGCGTTTAATATTTCTGTTTACGTTTTGGGCTTTGCGTTAGGGAAGAAATCGAAGCAAAAAGCCTATCTTATTATTAAAGTTCAATTGATTCAGTTTTCGGAAATATTAGTAAATCGGCCCAAATAACAACTGTCTATGTTTCTTTGTGGATATATACCGGTTTCTTGATCCTGTTACTAATTCTTTAATGAATTCAGCTTAATTCAGCACGCAGCGAGTTCCCAATTCAGAATATGAAGAAAAAGTTTGCACATTATTAACGCTTCTCTCATTAAATCGTTTTTTGAAATTTTATAATAATTTAAAATTCATCTAAAGTACTACGATCTTCAGCAACTGGCTCTCCGGTTATTTCGATTTCACAAGATTCAAAATTTATTTTATAATTGACAATAATGTGATCATTGTCTTCTTCATCTAAATCTTTACAGCCACTAAAAAAATTTATAGTATAGCGAATATGTAATTGATCAGGGTTTTGAAATATCTAGATTTAATGACTGAATGATTGTATTTTGGAATTTTTCTGGCTCATCCTGATGAATTTGATGACCAGAATCTTCAAACAAAAAAATATTTTTATGAGGTGCTTTTAGACTTTTGTAATATTCTGTAGTTATTTTTGTTAATGTCTGAATATCATTTTTACCTACAAAAAAATATATAGGGCAATTGATTTCTTTTAATGTTTTTGATAAATTAATAGTCATGACTTCATTCCAGACAGGAGACCATCGCTTTGACCATTGTAAAAATCCATTTTTGAAATTATTTTCAGTTACAAATGTTTTACCTTCTTTAAAAAAAAGCCATTTTCTTAAATAAAATAAATCTTCTTCTTTCAGAAAAGGAATATTGACCTTCTCCAACTCCGTTCTTGCATCCGGATTGTCTTTGAAGTATATTTTCAAAGTTTTGAGTAATTCTTTTTCGCTGGATAATTGATTTACAACAGGATTGACTGCAAAATATGAGTAAAGTAATTCAGGATGTTTTTGGACGATATCAAAGCCTAAAACATTGCCCCATGAACTGCCTAATAAATATAATTTTTCTTGCTTTAACTCTTTTAAAACAAATCTTATAACCTCATAAGTATCTTTTGTCATTAGGTCCAATGAAACTTGGATCTGTGAGGGATTTAATGCAAGGGTTTTACCAGCGTCTCTTTGATCCCACTGAATAAGAGTGAAATGATCTTTTAATACATTTGTGAACTTATCCGAATTATTCATCATGGAACTTCCGGGACCGCCTGATAGAAAAAAGAGTATCGGTCTCTTAACATCAGAAGTTGTAATCCTTATCACTTGTTTAATTCCTCCAATATCATTAGAAAAAACAGAGTCTATTGAATATAGTTTTTTTTCAGAATCACTTTTAATCACGCTTTGCGCTTGAAAGGTGTGGTAAAAAAGTAATGTTATGATGGAAAGTAGTTTTATTTTAATCATCTTATTCAAATTAAATTGCATAAATATATTTATTTAAGTATAAGAAGTATCGTTTTTTGAGATTATTATGATTTTGCCTTAAAAATATCTGCAAATTTCTGAAACAATTCAAGCATTTTGTTAGGATCTACTTCATCATTTGAGGAGTTTATCGAATCAATTTTCGATCTTTTCCTTAACGGATCTTGGTGAATTTCTGCTAGCGCGGTTTTCATGTAAGTGACATATTCATCAGTATTTTCATTCTCATTTTTCTTTATTTGTTCAGAAAACCCGACAATTGCCTTAGCAATTACAGTTTTATAAGCATAATCTTCTATAATCGTTTTTTGTTTGTTGTATTGACTAATACAAAAATATAATCCAATTGATAGAATAGGTATCATTAAAATTCTTCCAATCAATACATTAGTTTCAATACTTTGGCCAGATAGAATCCAATAACTAATCCAAATTATAAGAAGCATAAAAATAAGCGCTGTAACAAGCCATATTCCAACCTTATAAAATCCCTTAGAATTTTCATGTTGAGTTTCAAAAGCTGCACTTATTCCTCGTGCTGTAGAATAATTAAGAGCTTGACGTGCGGAGTCTAACATCTTTTCAGCATCAATAAGTAAGTTTTCCCTTTCTTGAGTATATTTTCTTATATGTTCTTCATTATCATCCATTTTTACATGAAGATTAGTTAATTTGTCCTCTGATCTTTGAACGTTTGTAGCAAAATTTTTAATAATTTTTTCGTTCGAAGTCACTTCATTTAGAGAGGTTTTTATTGTTTCATGAAAATCAATAGAAGAGTTTTTTAATTTTTCTATTTTTTCATTTTTAGCTTCTAATAAGTTAATTTCCTCCTCTAATTCTTCTTTTTTCTCTTGTAGTTTTTCAATTTCTCCATCTAGAATTGTTAACTTCTCCTTACTTTCCTCCTGTCTCTTTGCAATTTCTTCTGATTTTGTTTTTATTTCTTCTATTTCTTTCTGTATCTCAAATTTATCCTCTTGAATATTTATCTTAATTCTACTTATTTCTTCGATTCCTTTATCAAATTCAACGAATCTATCTTCAAAATATCTGATATTAAAAGGGCGTAAGTTTAGTTTTAGTTGATCTACTTGAGCATAAAGATTTCCAGGTGTGTGAATATATGTTTTGATATTTTGTAGTGTACCTAACAAGGAGCTACGCTCCCCGTAGGTAGAAAACTTTATAAATCGATTTTCGCTTTTAGTTAGTACGGACAAGTCAATTAATAATGCTTCAATCCCAGCAATTAATCCTTTGTAAGTATATTCACTTTCTGACCCAAAAGTTTGGTCTTTAAATGATTTTAAGTCTATATTTTTTATTTCTTCTCTGATTTCATCACGAAGCTGCCTGATTTTAATAATAGAAGTTATTGCCATTTTGGAATTAGTTTTTTATTGCCATTTTCTTTATTTCCTCATTTGTATGATTATCAAGAATTTTAGCATAACGATAAAACATTGCTCTAGTCAAACCAAGTGGCTTGTAAATCTCCTCCGGAGTCTTAGTTGGATCTTTATACACAGACCGCATAATTATTAACTTAGAAATTGTTTCTTTTGAATACCCCTTTGGTCTTCCGCCAGTTCTACCCCTTGCTCTTGCAGACTGTAATCCTTTCATATTCAGCTAATGAAGCCATGAGATTCAAAAATAGTCGTCCGTTAATTGTAGAGGTATCTACACCATCTGCAAGCCCTTTTATTATAATTCCTTTTTCACTTAAACTTAAGACAAGATCAATAATATTTTTTAAGCTTCTACCCAATCTGTCCAGTCTCCAAACATAAAGCTCATCACCTTTTCTAAACTGTTCGATCATCTTATCTAGTTCCGGACGATTCTTTGTTGCACCCGAAATTTTCTCTTGATAAATTTCTCACAACCAACTTTTTCTAAGGCTTCAATTTGTAAATCCAAATTTTGGTCTTTGGTTGAAACCCATGCATACCCAATTTTCATATTTTGTTACATTAAACTCATACTCTATAAATTTATGAAACTTTGTTTAATGATACAGGTTTTTGAGAAAATAAATTTAAAGTGAAAAAGGTAAAATGTTATCATTTACCAAAATCTCACAAAACCACCGAATAATCCATGCAGGACAAATGGTCTAAAATATAAGATTAATAATTGTGGTAAGAATTAATAGTATTAAGAATTTAGCTTTACCAATATTTCCAAATCATCAACTTATTAATTCGATAATTGTTCATCTTGGCTTACAAAAGCGTTGATTTTTAATGTTTTTTATTTAACAACTTCAAAATTATTAAAAATACTCAAAGTATTTTAGAATATGCACGAAATATATACGAATCAATTTATTCAGATATTTTATCGAACCTTCTTTATGAAAGTTGCAGCATTCTCAAAAGTGGGATTCATGTTCTTTCATTGAAGTTTTTGCCTATATTTGCGTGGTTAAATTCTGCTGAATTTCAGGATAAAACCGCTGACTCCATCGTCAAATATCAGAAATTAGCTAAATAAATAATCATGAAATATCAAGCGATCTTTATTCTTTTGTTATCATCTGTACACCTGTTTTTTGCTCAGGTACTTGATAATAATTTTGGAACCAATGGAAAAATGGTTTATGACATCAATGCAAACGCAAATATTGAGAAAATTGGGTCGATGATTGCTGTGAGCAACAGTAAAATATTGGTTGGAGGTACTGACAATACCAGCGCTTATCTTGTGAGACACAATTCTGACGGTTCTTTTGACACTTCTTTTCAGAGCAACGGAATCAAACAGCTTCCGTTTAAATCAATTGAAAAAATATTAAAGACAAGCAACAACGAGATGATCATTCTCGGAACTAAGCTTGCCACCGACGGCTATTTTAACATCATCGTCTGTAAAGTTGATGAAAATGGAAATTATGTTACAAATTTCGGTACAAACGGTATTCTGGAAATCAATTTTGGCGTTCAGTCAGATGACAATGTCTTTAACGGTCAACTGCAATCTGACGGAAAAATAATTGTGGTCGGTAACAAAAGAGGCACGAATGCATTGACAGAAGGTTACGTTTTGCGTTTATTACAGAACGGTCAATTTGATACTACATTTAATAATACCGGACTATTCACTATTGCACCTGTTAATCACCGCCATTATTTGAATGCCGTAAATATTGCTCCAAATGGAACAATCGTTTGTTCAGGCTATCTTTTGCTGACGACAGGCTCCAACCAAGGTAGAATGTTTATATTAAGATTGTTACCAAATGGAACTTTGGATACTTCATTTGCCACCGTAGGATACAGATATTTTAATGTTACGAATATAGGCAGCTCACTGTCAAATACCAATATTGTTTTAAGTGACGGAAGTATTTTACTAGGCGGAGAATCATTCTCATCAAGCAATAACAATGTTTCATCTAACTTTACGATAATAAAATTTAATGTGGATGGTTCTTTTGAAAATTCTTTCGGAACGAACGGTGTTGTACAGACACTTCTACCAAGTATCGGAGGTCAGCTGAGAAATATGAAATTAGATTCTTCAAATAATATTATCGCAGTTGGTTCTACGTACTCGGCGACCAACGGTAATGAAAATTTTGCGATGATGAAATTTAATCTATCTGGGATTTTAGATACACAATTCGGAAATTCCGGTGTTGTAATTACAGATTTTTCAGGATTTCAGGATATTCCGTATTCATCTTTGGTTTTTGAATCAAAAATAATTCTTGCAGGATTTGCTTCTTCTTCAGATTTTCCCAGCAACAGCAAATTTGCACTTGCACAATACACATACAGTAACTTAGGAATTGTTGAGTCTAAAAAAGCAGATAGCTTCAAGATTTTCCCGACAGTTTTTTCAGACAATATTAATATAAAATGTGAAAAAGAGAGCAAAGTAAGCGTTCGTATTTTTGATTATTCGGGTAGACTTATTTATAGAAAAGAAAATTTCAGATGCTCTCAGACTCCGGAACAGCTGCAACTGCCGATCTCAAAGCAAGGAGTATATTGGTCACAAATCAATTCAGGAAATAAAATTTATGTTCAGAAATTGATAAAGAAGTAATATTGGAGCTGCTAACTTTGTTAGGACATAATTCTTATACTCTTTAACTTAAGAGTAGGAAAAAGATCAGAAAAAAGTACCCTTATTTAAAATTAACAGCTTCCGAAAAGGCAGTGAAATATAAAGGTTGAAACTGTAATCCCCTACACACTTGTTTTCTCCCCAAAAGCAAAAGCCTTCCCACAGAAGGCTTTCAAATCCCCCTCCTTCTTTTCCTATTCTTCCCCTCCTCTTCTTTCTTCTCCTCCTTCCACACATTCTTAAACGAAAACTCAAACTTCCCAATTCCCTTATCAAACCTCAAATATCCCTGATACTTCTTCCTGTTCCTATCCACCAGCCCAAAAACATAGATTCTACCTCACAGCTGACAGATACCTATTCCCGGATTTTGAATTTTGTCTATATCGTTACAATACATACAAAATCAAAGGCCCCCTGAGGAAGCCTTCGAAACACCAAATCACAAAATATTAATATGAAAATTTTATTTATAAAGCTGTTGCAGTATATGTTACTGTCTGCGTATAAGTTCCGGCTGGCTTACCTAAAATATCAGAAGATGAAGATTTTGCAGCTGGAATAGTATAGTCTAAATTCAATGTTAATGCACTTCCAAGTGGAGCATTGGATACTAAAGTTTGATCTGTTGCAGATAATACTACAGCGGTCTTTGTTCCTCCCATACTTCCGGCAGCGGTAGAAGGTTTGATTGTTAAAACATTCACAGGAATCAGGTTGGTTCCATTCATAAAATTAGCACCCCCTGCCTTTACTTTAACATTAAAGTTCTTTGTAGAAGTAACTTTTAAAGAGTTGGCTTTAGTAATCGTCTGATCAGAGTTGTAATCTGCTGCAGTAGCATAGTTAAAATCTACCGTATTACCAATGGCTGTACTTCCTGCATCGATAGAGATCACATCGTTCAGGGTAATGTTTACCGTTGTAGTTGCGGTTGTATTTTGAGCTTGAACATTGTTTGTTCCCAATAGGATTGCTCCAAAAGTTAAGGCTGAGATTACGATTAGTTTTTTCATGATGGGTATATTTTATTGTTATTTTTTACTCAATTATTATCTTTTGTATACTGCAAATTTATAGTGGTGCTAAAAGTTTCCTTGTAGTGGAAAAAGGAAGTTCATGTAGTAAAATCACTACACGGTTTATCATTTTGACATAAATAGCAAAGCCCTCAGTACTTTCACAGTACTGAGGGCGTAAATAAATTGCTGTTATTTCTAGTATAAACATACCCACGCTCCGTTCGATTTGAAAAGCAAGGTTACGGATCCTATTCAGACACTTATATCAATTCAATTGATAAAGACGAAGTTGATGGGCTTATTATTTCCATTAAAAACTTACTTGACAATGTATTAAAAACAACACCAACAACGTATACGGAAGTTACCTATTCATTGAGAGGCGGATTCAGCCTGGGAAGTTACTTCGAAGTTAAAAAATCAAGATGGACAAGCTTCTTGAAAATTGAAAAAGATAGCAGTAAAAGCATGGGAACTTTGAGTGAGACTGACTCCAGAACTTATTAAGTTTATTGGAGCAAGCAAAATCTAAAATGTAATTAACAGATACAATAAAAATACTCCCGGAAATTCACCAAAGTATACCCTAAAATTTAAATCTAAACTACCTCTTAATCCTTTCAGACAACAGCATTAAGAGGGTAATGTTTTGTATTCAGTGTTCCTCTAAACTATTTTATGTAATGGAAATTTGTGCTAATAACCTTTCTTAACGGCTATACATTCAATCTCAATACTCGCATTTCGGGGCAAAGAGGAAACTTCGATTGTACTTCTTGCAGGAAAACGATCACGAAAATAAGTACCATATATTTTATTAAAAACATCAAACTGTTTCATATCTGTAATAAAAACGGTTGTCTTTGTGATATGATCAAAATCGGAATGATTGTCCCTGAGAATAGTTTTTAAGTTTTCAAAAATCTGTACTATTTGTTCTTCAAAACCTTCTTTTAAGCGGTTTGTTTTTGGATCTATTCCTATCTGGCCCGATACAAACACTAAATCTTCATAGCCGGTTGAATGGCTGTAGGGACCTATGGCTTTTGGTAAATCCGTATGTTTTACTGCTACAATCTGTTTTTTTGTACTGCATGACAACAATGTCAGGGCTAAGAAAAGCAATATAAATCTGTGCATTTTGGTTCATTTGATATTAAAAAAAGAGGTTAGCTTTTTAGACTAACCTCATACTGTACTTATCCTATTTTTTGATGAAGTTCAATAATTCGGTATTAAATTTATCCAACTCTTCGATGAACAAGGCATGACCGCTTTTTTCAAAAGGAACTAACGTTGAGTTTTTAAGCAAAATATTCATTTGTTCCGCAAGATCATAAGAACAGATTTTATCCAGCTTACCGTGTAAGATCAAAGTAGGAATTGTTATTTTCTTCAAATCATTACGCAAATCGCTATCCCTCAGAGTTTTTAATCCCTCAGCCATTGCATAAGGTGATGCCTGAGCCTGAATGCCTCCCAACCAAGCACCATGACCTTGGGAAACGCTGGTCTCATTAGCTGGAAATATCTTACCGAATGTGGCGAATAATTCCGGACGGTTAGTGTTGTTTAGGTGTATCAAACCATTGACATCTTCTTTAGTCCACAGGCCATAATTAAAGTCTGCCCTTTTTGTCCAGATCGGTGCTGCTGCCCCAAATAAAGCCATTTTTGAAACGTGGGCCGCATTGTATTTGGCTACATAGTGAATCACTGTAGCACCACCCATTGAAAATCCGCCGATTGTAGCATTTTTAACATCCAATTTGTCCAAAACAACCTTGATATCATCTGCAAATACATCATAATTATATTTGCCTCCCGGTTTGTCAGACAGTCCGAATCCTCTTAAAGTGATACCAATCACACGATATCCTTTTTGGATAAAATCGGCATACTGGTATTCATACATGGCATCACTCAATGGCCATCCGTGAATTAAAACAATAGGCTCTCCCTCACCAAGGTCCGTTACATGAAGTTTCACATTTTTCTCTACTTCAATATATTCTTCTCTTCCAAAGGCTGCTGGTGTTCTTTTTGTTTGTGATAAAACTGTGTTTGAAATTAATGTTGTAAATAATACGACTGCTAAAATTAAATTTTTCATGTTTCTTTAAATATTTATTATTGTTGTTATTTTGACACTACAAAGTTGCTCTTATTCCTCAGGCCTTCCAATGGACGGCTTTCGCTTTGAATTGTACTTTTTGTCTCTCTTGATTTATATTCTTTTATAAATGATAGGATATCCTTGTTGATTACATCAGCATTGATGGTAGGCATGCCGTGAGAATAGCCCGGATAAATGATCAGTTGGCTATTTTTAAGAAGTTCTGCAGCCTTTACTGCCGTAGTCTGATAAGGCACAATCTGATCATCATCACCATGGAGTACTAAAACAGGTATTTCCAGACTTTTTAGGTCCTTTGTAAAATCGGTCTCAGAAAAGACTTTGATACAGTCATATTGTGCCTTGATACCACCCATCATTCCCTGTCTCCACCAGTTGTCCTGTATACCTTTTTTAATAACCGCATCTTCTCTGTTGTAACCGTAGAAAGGCACTGTAAGATCCTGATAGAATTGCTGTCTGTTATGAAGTGTATTATGGCGGATATCGTCAAATACAGCAAGTGGCACCCCTTCAGGATTATTGACATCAGCAATCATATAAGGTGTAATTGCACTTATTAAAACCACTTTAGATACGCGGTTTTTTCCATATTGGGCAGCATATCTTATTGCTTCGCCACCACCTGTTGAATGACCTACGTGGATCACATCTTTTAAATTCAGGTACTCTACCAATTCTGCAACATCCGCTGCATACGTGTCCATGTCATTACCCTTATAGGTTTGAGTCGATCTTCCGTGCCCTCTTCTGTCATGGGAAACAACTCTATATCCTTTTTCCAGAAAGAACATCATCTGTGCATCCCAGTCGTCGGATGACAATGGCCATCCATGGTGAAAAAATATCGGTTGCCCTTCACCTAAATCTTTGAAATAAATTTCTGTTCCGTCTTTTACTGTAAACTTGTTCATGTCTTTACTATTTAATTGTTGTTATTGTTCCTTTTTGTTATTGCAAAGTTGGGGTAATTCCGAAGGCGTATCAATGGATGGTTTTCGCTTTGAATTGTACTTTTTGCCCCAACAGGAACCAGTAGTATTATGAACAATCTGTTTTTAGGATTAGAAAGGTGTAAATATGAAAAAGCACAACCGATCAGGGCTGTGCTTGTACTGGATATTGGAGAAATATCTGGTTAAAACTGCTTTCTAAAACTGGTTGGGGATATTCCCGTGTGTTTGGTGAAAAAGCGGACAAAATAGGCGTCGTCTTCGTAATTCAATGTGTAGGCAATCTCTTTGACACTCATTGTAGTATGTACTAAAAGACGCTTACTTTCAAGTATAATACGGTTTTTTATAATTTCATTTGGTGTGTCTTTACTAACCAGGCTTACTTTTTTACTTAGATTTTTTGGCGTAATACAAAGCAAATCAGCATAATCAGCTACAGTATGGAGAGTCTTGAAATGCTGTTCTACCAATTTGCTGAATTTCCGCAGAAATTGGACATCGGCCTGCTGTATATTGTCTGCCAGCTGATGTTGCTGCTTCCAGATGCGTGTAGATTTAAGAATGATCAGTTTTAACAATGTCCTCAGCATTTCTTCTGTACCGGAATCTTCATTTTTCAATTCGGACTGAATATCACTGATGATCTTTTGTATATCAGCAGACTGTTCTTCATTTAAATTGATGAATGGAATTTCAAACACATTGTTATACAGAATACCATCACAGGCAACTTCATGATCATGAATTTCCACACAGTAAAAATCCTTGTTAAAATGCATCAGTTGCCCGCCGATAGTTTCACAGGGCTTTACGATGACATGGGGATTAATAAATAATAAGGTATCTGTTTTCATTTCAATCTCCTGAAAATCCACTTGTATAATAGCTTTCTGTGGAATGAACAGGACTTTGATATGTTCGTTTATTTTGTTGAGGGTATCATTTTGAACGGAGGATTTGCTAAATTCTAAATTCCCAAATTTTTTAAATGAAAATTCCTTTATCATTATAATGATTTAAAAATTGCTATGTACATCAACTTAATTAGAAGTCTACTGTAAAAATAAGGAATAATATAACAGTAATGTCAACAGTATTTCTTTATTATCCAAGAGTTCATTATACTTTAGTTCCAATTACTTTCATGTATCTAAAGTAATCTGGTTCCTTGATTAATCAATAGTAACAGAATCAAATCCCGAAACTTGTAATTCATTAGGTACAGGAATGTAGGACCAGCAAATTACATCCATTTGAAAACCTTCCATGCCCTGCCATTTCTGAAGCTCAAAGTCATAATAGCCCAGATCAAAATTATCTAAATCTTTATCGTACAATAAAACAGTTCTCGAAAATTGCTCTCCTTCTACCTGGGTAGGAAATTGATCCACTGGATTAAATTTTAGTTCTTCATTCATAATTATAGTTTTTCAAATAGTAAAGATCTGTTCAAATCAAATTTAACACTATTTTCTGATTCTTTTTATTATATGGTGGAACGAATGATTGTCATCATTTAAAAACCTATGCACAGGATTATGATGATTATGATCATAGATCGTTGAAGATCTGGTAGATACTTTGGATTTACCTAACCTGGGTTACTATAAAAATACATTAATAGAAAATTGTTCGTCCATCAAGCTTCAGGATCTTTTCTTGTGCCATCTTTTTAATCGTCCGTATTACTGTTTCGACCCGCAAACCTGTCAAATTGGCAATTTGCTGCCTGGTAAGTGGAACAGGATAAGAGTAAGGATTTTGTTTTAAGGAACTATCCTTATAATAATCCATTAATGATTTTATTTTCGACATCGGGTCAGTGGATGAATTGTTGAACAGCATCACATACTTATCGAAAAGACGGTCTGACAGATGACGGAAAATTGTAAACATCAATTCTCTATTGGTACTCAACATATTCAGAAAGTTGGATTTTGGTAATTTCAGAATTATGCAGTCAGTTTTAGCGATGGCATTCATCGGATAATTCTTATTGGCAAAAAGTAAAGATTCTCCAAAACTCTGACCTTCTGAGGATATTCAGGGTAAATTCTTTTCCATCCTCGTGATAATTATTCAGTTCTACTGTACCCTTAACAATCTGGAAATAATAGTGGGGAACACTTCCCATTTCATAAATAATTTCCTTTGCGGGATAATCCTCGTAAACGGCTCCATTTTCGAGCAAAAGATTTTCATCGATGATCATATTATCTATATTTTGTTATGGTTCCAAATGAATATCTTAGCAAAAATTGGCAGTAACTTTACATACAAATTTTGGGCCATTCATATGCAAAAAAGCCCTTCAATAAATGTCTCAATGACCATCTGCCCAACTCCTAAAAATCAGATATCGATCTATTGGCTGCCCAAATAATTACTAAAGACGCTCCAATATCCGCACCTGTAGCTTTTTAATTTTTCAGACTGCTTCTCAATCTTCTTTAAAAATAACGTATTTATGCCTCGTCTTTAGTATTTTTGACAAGACCAATCCCCGAAAAAAAGAATATCAGTCCAAGAACTCCGATCACTCCTAAAGTCGTATAGGCTGAGCTTTTATTAATCAATTCATAACCTGTATAAATCAAACCTGCGATTCCTAAAACAGTCAGTATTGTTCCAAATGTGCGTTTAACGTTCATAACAGTATTTTTTTAAAATAATAGTACTCTACAATTTTTTTCCAGTTACTTGCGCTGATATTTTTGAGATTATCAGCACAGCCTTAAAAACAGTTTTCCCCTATTCAGTTAACTGAGATGCGAGGTTAAAAACTATGCTCCGAACTTTAAGGAAGGCTGATTACTTTTCCCTCTCTTTTTTGTTTGTTAACTACCATCATATGATTAATATCCGGCAGTTAAAAAAATTGCAAAAATTAAGCCGTTTGGATAAAAATATTCTTTAACAAGTGGTAAATGCCATAGTAACAATCCTATTGAATTCTATTTTGTTTTTTATATATGTAAAAATCGAGTTAAAGTTCCGCTTGGAATTATAGTTGTAGACCAGAAGCATTAATAGTTAATCCCCATTTATTTTTCATATAATTATGTAATGGGCTATCCCAGAAGTAAGGAGGTGGGCAATACTCACTTATTTCCGGAAGTATCCTCTGAATCCTTTCTTCATAGATAGGATTTTCTTCAAATTTTTCTGAAATCTCTGAATACTTCTCACTTATAAAACGTATAAGCTCATTATCTATGAGTATTCCTTTCTTCTTTAATTGATCCAGCTTTTTAAAAAATTCAATTACAATCTTTTTATATTGCTCATCATCAATAGTTGAAAGAGATTCAAAATTCAAATAAGTATCTATAATATTATTAATTTCTGTTATTTTAGTAGTTTCCATAATGTTATGCAGCTTTAAAATAACTTTGCCAATAAAAACCCTGTTACTAAAGCTATAACAGCTGCGATGACAATCTTTAGATAATCTGTTTTACTATTTTTAACCTCCGTATTCAGTCTTACATTTTCCTGCTGTAAAGATTCTACTGCAGCCTTTAGAGAAGCTGTCTTCTCATTAATAACTGACTGTAAGTTTTTCTCATGTAAAACATTGAGTTCCTTTTTATAGCTTTCCATTTCCTGCTGTCTTTGTTTCTGCTGTTCTGAAAAACTCTTTTGTGTTTCCTGAAGCTGTTTAGCCGAAGACTCCTGAAATTTCTGGAACTCTTCATTTCTTTTTGAAAGCTGATCTGTTAAAGTTTTTACCTGCTGACCATGTTTTTCAGTAAGATCCTTCTTTAACTTCTCTACCTCTTCATTACGAACCTTAAGCTGCTCCGTAAAAATCTTTATCTGGTTTTCAGCCTGCTCCTTAAAGTTTTTCTGTGCTTCGGTAAATTCGTCATTTTTCGTTTTAAGCTGCTTTTCCAGTGTTAACACTTGCTCTGCAAACTGTTTGCCTACATCCTTTTTAACTTCATCAATCAGTAATGCCCGGGAATTTGATTTCTCATGAGACAACTTTTCAACGATGGAGTGAAGCCCTGCTCCATAATCATGAGGAAGATGAAATCTTTTATCTGCCAGCTTATCGAGCAAAGTTTCATCTACCGTATGCCCTATTGCTGTGACAGTCACTGCTTCTATTGTAATAAACAATTCTGAAAGCTGTAAATCATTAAAAGTTTCCATACTTTGTTTGTCTCCCCCACCTCTTACCAATGCTATGATATCGTAGCCTAATGCTGAAACTTCTTCAAGTTTGGAAACAATAGAGGTCGATGAAGTAATACTGCAGGTATATTCCGAGACCTGGAAATACTTCTGGAAACATCCAATCCTTCTGCGAAGTCTCTTTGTACAATCGCATTATTTCCATAAATGTTAGCAATTCTGATCGGCTCATCTTTCAGAATCTTCTCTCTGATCACAGTTTCCAGGTCCTTGGAGCCCTTCCCAAGCTTCTTCTGGATAAGCTCATATCTCTGTAATTCTTCCTCCGAAATTGCGCGTTCTTCCTGCTGAATAATCTCATCGACTACAAAGCGAAGTTCCACAGAAGAGTTCTTAATACTTTTCTCAATATATCCTCTGAGGGTATAAATCTCATTATTTTCAATCTTACTTCTCAGTAACGCAGAAACCCGTACCCCAATAGAAATTGTATCAGATTCTGAAAATAAATTATCATAGTAATAATTTCCATAGGCTTTCCCACCACCAAAAGAGTATCTTCCCTTAAGATAAATAAGATTAACCGTTGCATTAAGTTTTAATGCATTACTAAAAAGGCCAAGTACCGATCCCGGAGAATAAACCTGATATGCCAACTCATTTCCCTGCATGTTTTTCAAACTCAAAATTAAATGACTTCAAAGGTATTGTTATTTTATTAATTTAACTTTTCAAACCTAGAATTGCTAGAATTCCCAATAATATGCATCCACATTATCAACCATTTTATTTTACAAAAATACACTCCGTAAACGACAAAACATGTCGTATTTTATCCCTAGAAAAATGGAACCCTGCCGGTTGAAGTTTTTTGATAAATTATAACAACTATTGTACTACCAGATCTGATAGAACAGAGAAAAAGCATGGGGTCAACGAATATAGTATTATTGTTAAAAAACGATCATTTCTTAGAACATCAATTTTGGAATGCAAAGTAACAAACAAGGTTTGAACGTTAAAATTCGTTAATTTAAACTATTATATAATAATTATTCTTGAGATTTGTTGTGAACATAAAATATATTAATATGAAAAATTTAAAAAAGCTTAACAAAGCAGAATTAAAAACAATTGTTGGCGGAGCAGATTGTACCAGACTATGTTTTATAAATGATAAATTAACATGCGTTCCGTATAATTCATGTGGCGGCCCTGGGCTTGAGCCATAAAAAAAGAATAACCTGTTTTTCAGATACGTATTTTCAAAATACTTTCAATAACAGTAAACCATGAAAAACAGGTTATTACCTTAAAAACATCTATACACACCTAAGAATCAAGAACTAACCTGAACGTCAGATTAATCCGCTCTTTCATGGGTATTATAGATTTAGCTATCCGATGCTCCCAGTTTTCCTGCAAATCGCCTTTCATGATAAGCAGAGAACCATGCGGAAGCGGTAAACTGTACTTACTGGCATGGTGGTCTTTTTTCCTGAAATCAAAGTTCCTGGTTTGCCCAAGGCTGATAGAGGCAATCACAGGCCGTTTACCATACCGGCTTTCTTTATCTCTATGCCAGGCCACAGAATCATTATGGTCTCTGTAGAGATTTAATAAAACTCCATTAAACTTACAGTTAAACTCTTTTTCTATCCTTTCCTTGAGCAAGAACAGTTCAGGAGTCCATGGATTTCTTGCCCTTTCTTTTTCTTGAGCACCATAATCTTTTGAATCCCCATACCATGCTGTCAGCCGTGGAGTCAATATCATTTTATCATACATTTTCTGTGTACGCTGTTCCCATGACGCGGTATTGAGCAGCTTATCTTTTAACTGATCAGCTTGCTCTTTACTTAGAAAATGTTCCCTGTATTCCAAAAGATCCTTTGGAAATTCATAGAACGCTTCTGTATCGAATAAACTTAACTGATTCATAATTCTTCTTATCAAAAATTTTACTATTACTACTGTATCTTATGTCTTGGCAATCCAATCTCATGGGCCTGCGGATAAGGTTCTCTATAGGTCATGCTTACATCTTCCCTGATCTGCCTGTGGATATCATATTGTTTTTCTTTATCATAAGCATACCTTGGATCAGGAATCATGGGCATCTTTGCCATTTTATGAATGGTAACGGTAGGAAAATGAAAATCGACTTCCACGGTTCCAAGGAGCAGATAACATCCGCCGCCCTGAAAATCATACTGCTTTAGACTGTCAGGAAAATGAGCGGTATCAAAATAATCTCCGTTCACATCGATCCACGTACCAAAATACATGGTGCCTTTCTTCGTGGGTACATGTTTTCTTGAAATCAGATACGCCAGCATTTTAACCTGCTGCTTATGAAACTTCAATAAATCCTTCACCAAAACAGAACCCCGGTACCGGGTCTGTAACAGATCAAAAGGGCTGCATGAAACAGGAAACCCAATGAGTTCAATTTCATCAAAGGCATCCTCAAAATGTTCCCGCTTTAATTCAGGAAGCTTAAATTCCTGAACCGGTTCTTCAATCAGCATAAGCCCTCTGTTTTCAGGCTTAAAGTTAACAAGCAGAACTCTCGCCTCAACAAGCAGTTCATTTTTAGGTTTTCCAGTAAACCGGAAGGCGCCGATAAAAATCAGGATCTGTATGGTTTCAATACCAATGGGAATACGTCTTATAAAATTCTCCAATGAGGTATATACTCCGTTGGTTTTTCTTTCCTCGACAATACCGTGGGCAATTCTTGTTTCCAGCCCTTCCAAAAGCATTAATCCCAGATAGATATCCGTCCCTTTCAGTGTTGTCTGATACTCACTGTTATTAATACAGGGAACCTGGATATTTCCGCCCGACATTTTTGCTTCATGAATATAGACTTCAGTTCTGTAAAATCCTCCCTGGTTATTAATCACTGACACCATAAATTCCAATGGGTAATATACCTTTAAATACAAACTCTGATAACTCTCCACCGCGTAGGATGCCGAGTGTGCTTTACAGAAAGAATACCCGGCAAAAGATTCAATCTGTCTGTATGCCTCAGCTGTCAACAGTTCCGAATGGCCCTTCTCCTTACAGGATGCAAAGAAATTATCCTTTATCTGCTGAAGCTTTTTAATCGATCTTCCTTTTCCGCTCATGGCTCTTCGTAAGATATCCCCGTCCGCTAATGATAATCCTCCAAAGTACTGGGCAATCTTAATCACATCTTCCTGATATACCATAATGCCATAGGTTTCTTTCAGATGCTCTTCAAATACCGGATGAAAATATTCAAACTGATCCGGATGGTTATGCCTGAAAATATATTCCCGCATCATTCCGCTCTGAGCCACTCCCGGCCGGATAATGGAGGAAGCGGCGACCAGTGTTCTGTAATTATCACACTTAAGTCTTCTTAAAAGACCGCGCATGGCGGGAGATTCTATATAAAAACAGCCGATGGTTCTTCCTATCGCCAGATATTCATTGGTTTTTTCTTCATCTTTTGACAGTGATGTATCGCGGATATCCACAGCGATTCCTTTTGTTTTCTTAATAAGAGCTACCGTATCATTGATGGTACCCAATCCTCTCTGGGAAAGAATATCAAATTTTTCCAGCCCGATATCTTCTGCCACATTCATATCAAACTGAACAATCGGAAAACCTTTGGGAGGCATTTCAAGTGCCGTATAACTTGTAATAGGTTCTTCAGAAATCAGAATTCCACAGGAATGCATGCTTCTCTGATTGGGAAATTTCTCCAGCAGCTTACCATACTTTTGTACCATCTGAACCACTGTGTTATGGTCATGGTCTTCCATAGGCTTTGTCGCCAGATCATCCAATTCTTCTTTAGGAAGTCCAAACACTTTTCCCACTTCTCTGAAAATAGACCGGTATTTAAACTCCACATTGGTTCCGCAAAAGGCTACATGATCCTTTCCATACCGGTCAAAAACATACTCCAATATCGTATCCCTGTTCTGCCAGCTCCAGTCGATATCAAAATCAGGCGGAGACTTCCGGTTAAGATTTAAGAAACGTTCAAAATACAGGTCCAATTCCAAAGGACAGATGTCGGTTATTCCCAGACAATAGCTTACAATAGAATTAGCACCACTTCCCCTTCCCACATGCATAAGCCCCAAGCTGTTGCTGTAACGGATAATATCCCAGGTTATTAAAAAATAAGAACAGAAATTAAGTTCATCGATCACTTTCAGTTCTTTTTCCACTCTTAATCTGGCCATTTCATGATGAGTTCCGTATCTTTTTTCCAGTCCTGAATATGCCAGCCTGCGAAGTAATTTTACATCATCTGCTTTTGATTTTGTATAAAATTGTTTATTCTTTACCTTTTTAAAATCAAATTCAAAGCTGCATTGTGCCAGCATTGCTTTTGTTCTTGTAACAATCTCCGGATATCTTTCAAATGCCTTTGCAATCTCCTTTTCAGTCATAAAATATTCTGATTCCCTGCATATATCCCGTTTAGTGAGCTTTGACAATAAGGTATTATGATCAATGGCCCTGAGAATTTTATGCAGTTTATACTCCTCACCGGTTCTGAATGTAACAGGATGCAGAACTACCATTCTGGAAATCAGTTTCTGGTACTCAGGTCTTATCAAAAAATTCAGTTCCTCTATTCTCACCCCAACCCGTTCATTTTCCTTTAAGACTTCCGGGATATTACTCATAGGATAAACCACAAAGATATTTTCAAATTCCGGCGCTGTCTCTGAAAGTTCCTTATCGTCACAGTTATGCTGAGTAATAATGGTATTGACTTCTCTTATTCCTGAAAACTCTTTTGCAACAGCAATATACAACAGTTTGCCTTCCTTGCGTACCTCAACGCCTGCGATAGGTTTAATACCAACCCGTTCACATTCTTTCTTAAAATCATAAATAGCGGTAACGGTATTTATATCCGTCAGTACTAGCTCTGTACTCCCTGATGCATAAGCCTGCTTCACCAATTCCTCTATGGATAGGGTCCCATATCGGAGGCTGTGAAAAGAATGACAATTCAAAAACATTATTAAAAATTTAAAATTATTTTTCAAAATCAAAACCTGAAGCTCTCCCAACTGCTCCCATACCGTAGCGGTTTTTCAGATAATCCATGGTCTGATATAAATTCATCTGCTCCTCAGTATCTTCAAACAGATTCATCTGGTGATTCCCATGCACGAGGCCGGTAAAGCGCAGCCCTACCAGACGAAGTCTCATTCTTCTGGTATATACTTTATTGAATAATTCCAGAGCCACTCTTGAAAGGGTGTGATCTGCAGAAGTATAAGAAACTCTGCATTGTTTGGTTTCGGTATCAAAATTGGCATACCGTATTTTTACAACCACTGTGGATGTCAGCCATTTTTCCTTTCTGAGCTGATACGCTAACTGTTCCGCCATTCCCGATATCAGCCTTTTCAATTCTGAAACATCCATAGTATCATTGGTAAAGGTTCTTTCCGTAGAAATGGATTTTCTTTCAGAATAAGGAACTACAGGATTTTCATCAATTCCATTAGCTTTTTTCCAAAGCTCTTTTCCGTTCACGCCGATCATCTGCTGTAAAACCAGAACGGGCATTTCAGACAGCGTATGAATGGTACGGATTCCAATTCTTGATAATAACTGAAAAGTCTTGTCTCCCATCATCGGAATCTTTTTAATAGATAGAGGGTTTAAAAAAGATCTGATCTCTAAATCTTTAATTTCCAGTCGGCCCACCGGTTTCGCTTCTCCCGTTCCTATCTTTGAAACAGTTTTATTAGCAGATAAAGCAAAGCTTATAGGAAGTCCTGTTTCTTTGGTAACAGCTGCCGCAATTTCCTGGGTCCACTGATAGCAACCGAAAAATTTATCCATACCTGAAAGATCAAGATAAAACTCATCAATACTCGCCTTTTCCATTACCGGAACTCTTTCCTGGATAATTTCAGTCACGGTATGAGATAAATTGGAATACAGCTCATGGTCTCCCCGGATGACTTTCGCATCAGGGCACAACCGGACTGCCATTCGGATCGGCATGGCAGAACGGACTCCAAATTTCCTTGCTTCATAGGAGCATGATGCTACCACTCCACGGTCACCTCCGCCAATAATCAGGGGAATTCCGTCAAGCTGAGAATTATTACGTCTCTCGCAGGATACAAAGAATGTATCCAGATCCATATGTACAATCGCCCGGTTCACGTCACAAAATTAGATACTATATGTATCATTTTTCATATATTTGCAGATACAATTTGTATCAATGTCAATTTTTTCAGATAACATCAGGTTTTTAAGAACTCAGAAAAAATTATCCCAGCAGGAACTGGCGGATAAAATTTTGCTGAGCAGGGTCCGGTATTCAAAATATGAGGACGGGCGTTCGGAAGCCCCCTACGAAATACTGATCAGAATTTCAAAGTATTTCAATTTAAGTATTGATCTTCTTTTGACAGTGGATATCAGGAAATATCCTTTAGAAGATGTATTGAGACTTCCGGATAATAGAATTGTTCTACCAGTTATCGTTGATCAATTAGGTAACAACAGTATTGAAATTGTTCCCCAAAAAGCCTCCATGGGATATTTATCAGGATACAGTGATCCTGAATATATTGAAAGCTTACAGAGAATTTCACTACCCTTTCTGACCAACGGAAAATACAGAGCGTTTCCGGCAAAAGGCGATTCCATGCCGCCCTTTAAAGACGGTTCTTACATTGTCGGGAAATATATAGAAAATATCAAGGATTTAAAGTCCGGCAAAAGTTATGTTTTCGTCACCCTGAATGATGGTATCTCTTATAAAAGACTTATCTCTTTGAATGAAAAATCAATAACCGTAGCAGCTGACAATTCATTTTATACACCTTATGATATTCCTTTCGGAGAAATCGTTGAAGTATGGCAGTATGCTTCTGGAATATTTCCTGAAGATTTTGAACCTGAGCTTTTTGAAAACTATAATGTGAAGGAAATACTGCTTGGGATTCAAAAAGATATCCGGATACTTGATGAAAAGTTTTCAAAAAAATTAGATTAAAATAATTTACACTATCCCATTATTATAACTATGAATATCTCCTATTACGATTTTCAGAATTTAACCGATCGCCAGACACAATATGAACTTGTACTAACTCATGGACGCATCATCAGTGAAAGAATGGTTTCCCAATCAAGATATGTTTTGTATGAAATTTCAAATTTTTCGGTAGAACTGATCTATGACAACATGCATAATAAAATTATTGGTATGAATCTTTTTGAAAAGCACTCCAGTTATAGATAAAAATCCTGTTTTATCAATAATAAAACAGGACAAAAAACACAAATGATGAAAAAAAAACGTCTCGATCGAGACGGCGTAAAATTAATTATTTTTACCATAGTAGCAACAAAAAGCTGTTAAAAAATTAATGTCTTATTGGTATTTTCCAGACAATCCCAGCCAAATATCCCCATCTACTTCCACTTTTAACTTTTCCTATCCAATAGGTCTAACTTCGATGTTAAATCAATACTTAACATCATGGAAGATATAGCAAATACCCAAAATCCTGATCCTGCATTAATTAATACTCTGCTGGTTTTAAACCCTAAGACCAACAAAATAGAAGTGGTAAAAACTGTTGATGAAAAAGGTGATCTGAAAACAGTATCCAATACCCGGAAAAACCAGAATCAGTTTTTAAAAATTGATAAGCAGGGCGATTTATTTTCCAACTTTTTTTCCAATTTCCTCAGCCAGCTCAAAAACCCTACTTCATTTAATTTTTTTACCTCTCCTCTCAAAGAATCTGAAAAAATTGGAAAACAGATTGAGCATTACCTCAAGCATTCAAGCAGTAAAGGTGAAGAATTTCTGAAGACCTATAAAATAGTAACCCCAAACACCATTACAATGAGTACAAATCCATCATCAGAAAAAGAATATCAGTACTCCCAGGATCAGATCGACTGGGATATGATGTCAAAATTTGGGCTGACGCAGGAAAAATTAGAAAAAGCCAATGCCCTGGAACCCATGCTAAGAGGATTCAAAACCAATGGTCTCGTTCCCATCAGTCTTAATCTCGGAACAGCGCTTATCCGGATAGACGCCCGTCTTTCACTCAGCACTAATGATGCCGGCAATGTCATGATCAATCTCCACGGCATCAGAAAAGAACCTAATTTCAATTTTAAGTTTCTAGGTCATGAATTTACTGCTGAAGACCGTAAAAATCTAATGGAAACCGGAAATATGGGACGTGTTGTAGATCTTGTCAATCCAAAGACTGATGAAATCATTCCTTCCCTTATCAGCAGAGACCGGCTGACTAATGAACTTGTTGCCTACAAAGTAGAAAACATCAGAATTCCTGATGAAATCAAGGGTGTTAGATTAGATGAAGCCCAAAAGCAGACGCTTATAGAGGGCAAAGCATTATATCTGGAAGGGATGATCTCTACTAAAGGGGAACCTTTCAATGCCCATGTCCAGTTTAATGCTGATAAAAAGTATGTTGAATTTCTTTTTGATCAAAAGCAGATTCAGCAACAATCTCAAACCCATACACAGACAGAGATACCAAGATCATTCAGAGGCAAAGAATTAAGTGACGAGCAGTATAGTCAGTTTAAAGCAGGCCAAACGATTTATCTCGACGGATTGCTGGATAAAAAGAATCAGCCCTATCAGGGATATATCACTCTTAATAAGGAGAACGGAAAAATCGATTTCTCATTTCAGAATCCTGATAAAATCCAACATAAGACAAAGCCTACTGAGGAGCATACAACCCAGACAGCAGTGAATTCAGAAGGCAAGACCAACGAAGCCACCAAGCATTTAAAGGAGCCTCTACAAAAGGGTCAGCAGGCACCTAAAGACAAAAGCCAGCAGTTAAAACAGGACAAAGCCCAGTTCCGCGCTAGAAAACGCCTATAATACCCACTTCAATTAATAATCATTATGAAAGCAGTATTAGCAGAAAAGCCAAGTGTTGCCAGAGAAATAGCAATGGTTTTGGGAGCAACAGAAAAGAAAGATGGATATCTGACCGGTAATGGCTATGCCGTTACCTGGGCTTTTGGCCATTTGATTACACTCGGGATGCCAGAAGATTATGGCATTTCAGCTTGTAAAAAGCAGACTTTACCTATTTTACCTGACCCTTTTAAATTAACCATCAGAAAAGTAAGAAAAGATAAACAACTGATAACTGATCCTGGCGTATCCAAACAGCTAAAAATCATAGAAAAATTGTTTACATCATGCAGCAGTATTATTGTTGCTACAGACTCAGGAAGAGAAGGGGAACTGATCTTCCGGTACATCTATGAGTATTTGAACTGTACCCTGCCATTTGAAAGATTATGGATCAGTTCACTCACTGAAAAAGCCATTAGGCACGGTTTTCAAAATCTGAAGCCGGGTCACCTATATGATGGATTATTCCATGCTGCTCAGTGCAGAAACAGAGCCGACTGGTTATTAGATATTAACACGACCCAGGCACTAACTATAGCAGCAGATGACGGGTTATATTCACTTGGAAGGGTCCAGACTCCCACTTTAGCTTTACTCTGCAAACGTTATAGAGAATATAAAGAGTTCACAAGCCAGCAATACTGGCAGATTGAGCTTATGCATCAAAAAGATTTTGTGGAGTTCAAAAGTCTTGGAGTACTCAAATTCAGCGATAAAAAACAAGCTGAGGACTTTGTAAAATCACTGGAAAGAAACAGGACTACAGCAACAGTCACTGCGATTACTTCACACCCCATAACAGAACATGCTCCTCTTCTGTTTGACTTAACCGGCCTTCAGAAGGAAGCTAATAAAAGATTCAGCTTCAGTGCTGAGCGAACACTCGATATTGCCCAAAGCCTTTACGAAAAAAGGTTCATTACCTATCCACGTACGGGCAGCCAATATATTTCAGAAGATCTATGGCCGGACATTCCAGATCTCATAAGAGTACTGCAGGAATGGGAGCCTTATAAAACCGCAGCAAGCATAATCCCATGGGGAAACTTCAATAAAAGCATTGTCAAGAATGCTAAAGTTACCGATCATCACGGGCTGCTTACTACAGAAAAAATACCTTCAGCACTTACTTCAGAAGAAAAGGTGATATATGATCTGATTGCTTTTCGACTATTTGAGGCCGTCTCACCGCCATGTGTCAAAGAAATCACAGAAATCAGTTTACAGGTACTTCACTATGATTTTACAGCTAAGGGACAAAAGATATTACAAACAGGCTGGCACCATATCAACGGCAATTTTTCTGAAGGTATCGATGAAATCCGGCAATTTCCTGAGTTAAAAGAAGGAATGGATCTAAAGATTAAAATGTTTGCTGTTCTGGAAAAGAAAACGCAGCCTCCCAGCCTTTATACCGAAGAAACCCTGCTTTCTGCAATGGAAAATGCAGGCAGAAATATTGAAGAAACATGGCAGCGAAAATATGTAAAGAATATCGGAATCGGCACTCCTGCCACGCGTGCCTCTACTATTGAGACACTGCTTGACAGGGGGTATATCAGAAGGCAAAAGAAACTGCTTATTCCTACTGATAAAGGCTTACAGGTATATGATTTAGTTAAGGATAAAAAAATTGCGGACGTTTCTATGACTGCAGAATGGGAACAGTCCATGGAGGATATTGAGAATAATGAATTGGGTGCTGCTGAATTTCAAAAGAACATTGAAAACTACACGATGACGATTACGGAAGAATTACTGCAGATAAAAATTGAAAGAACTCATCTTCCCGGTATTGTATGTCCCAAATGTAAAACCCAGTCATTGATGATTGATGATCGTGTTATAAAATGTCCTGATACGTATTGTAACTGGTATCAATTCCGAAATATCTGCGGAACCCGGATCGAAACAGCCGACATTGAAAGACTTGTCAAAAACGGGAGAACCGCATTAATCAAGGGTATGAAAAGCAGATCAGGTAAAACTTTTAATGCCCATATCATCCTTAACGAAAAAGCTGAAAGTTCATTTGAATTTGAACAAAAAAGACGATAAAGCAGCTCAATACTATTGATTTCCTAATCTCACAACGACTCTTATAAAAGCAAACTTAATTAACAATATAACGCATAGACACAGTAAATCGGAAAAGAGAATCATTTGTTTTAAATTTGCACCCGATTCTCATGTTTAATTTGAGTTTTCATGGTTATTAGTTTTTTATCCCCGGTCTCCGGGGATTTTTACTTTATTTTTTGGGTATTAAATGCTGTAACTCAGGATCGGCTTTAATACGCTTCATTTCATTTTCAATGATCTCTACCATATCAAGCTTCACTTTTTTATAGTTCTCTTCAATAATTGATGTGAACCGGTCTTCTCCACTATCATTTACAAATGATAAAATCTCTGGTATCCGCTGATAAAATTTAGTTTCTTCAGCTACTTTCTCATTATCCACTACGATTTCTGCATGAAACATTTTCTGTTCAATTCTTTCATCAAAATTATCAGATACAGCTCCTACAAACATTCCCTGGCTTAATGTTGAGATTTTGGAAGCCGGTATCAAGCTGTCTAGCTGGGTAGATATGGAAGTAGATTTATCATTTCTGTTGATGGTTATGCTTTGCCTTTTCTGCAAAATCTTTCCAAAACGCTCTGAAAGATTTTTTGCGGTATCTCCGACTACCTGTCCGCTGAATATATTGCCTACTGTATTCTGAATCACTTTACTTTCTTTGTCTCCGTAATCTCTGGTCAGCTGAGAAAAATCCTGAAATCCTAAGCAGACAGCTACTTTATTACTTCTTGCGGTTGCAATCAGATTATCCAATCCCCGGAAATAAATCGTAGGCAATTCATCAATAATCACTGAACTCTTTAGTTGTCCTTTTTTATTGATGAGTTTTACGATTCTGGAATTGTACAAACCCAGTGCTGCTGAATAGATATTCTGCCGATCCGGGTTATTCCCTACACATAATATTTTCGGTTCTTTCGGATTGTTGATATCTAATGAAAAATCATCTCCGGTCATGACCCAATATAACTGAGGAGATATCATTCGTGATAAAGGAATCTTAGCAGAGGCAATCTGCCCCTGAAGCTGGTCCTGTGCGCCACCTTGCCACGCGTCCATGAAAGGGGAAAGATAATTCTCAAGATCAGTATAAGAAGTTAATATTGTGAAAACATCAGAGTATTTTTTATTGAGTAGTTCAATGGCATGCGGAAAAGTGCAGTATTTACCATTTTCATATATTTTCAGGAACCAGATAATAGCAGCTAAAAGAATAATGGGAGATTCCACGAAGAAGTCTCCTTGCTTTTGAATCCAGGTTCTGTTTAAATTGAGCATGATGGTGTAAGCTGCTTCATAGGCATCTGAAATATCCGTCATAAAGTCAGGATTTAAAGGATTGCACCGATGGCTTCTTCGGGGATCATCAAAATTAATGACATAAAATTTCGGTTTTACTTTGTATTTATCCTGATGTTTCAATACATGATTATAAGCAATTGTTGAAAGATCATCAAACTTAAAATCATAGATGTACATGGAGAACCCCTTCTCAATCTGCTGTTTGATATAATTATTAACAATGGCGTATGATTTCCCTGAACCTGGTGTCCCCAGGACAATGGTTGCCCTGAATGGGTTAACAATATTAATCCAGCCTTGATTCCATTTTCCTTTATAATAGAATTTAGTGGGAAGGTTAACAGAATATTCATTTTCCATCAGTTGGGTTTCCTGCATAAAACTTTCATTCTCATTATTGAATACATCATCCATCAGGTTATGTTTTAACAAACGGCTCATCCATACCCCTGATACCATTAGGAGGATATATCCTACTGACATTGAAAGCATATATAAAAGAATGCCTGCCCCGCCCCATCTCAGCAAAATAGTATTCAAGAAAAACAACACCGTTCCTACTGCCATGAAGCCGATAATCCGAGGCCAGGTTATCTTCTCGTCTTTTACTCCTTTTGTTCCCAGGCAGCTTAGAGAGAGTAATACAATGCTAAAAACTTTTGTATAGAGACAGTGAGAGAACAACCCTGCCGTTCTTTGGAAATTCAGCAGTATTCTGTTGATAACTTCCAATGTCCATCCTTTTTCATGAAAAAATGGATAACAATACCAGTAATAATGCATCAGTACCATTAAAATACTGACGGTACGCATAAAAGCCATAATTTTAGCTAAGCCCCGTAGATCATCTTCACCCTGCATATCATTTATTTTTAGAGTTAGGATGATGAATTTATCGGGTAACAGAAGTCTGCTTTCTACACTGGCAGTGTCAGGCATTATAAGGAAGCATTTGGCACAGTACCGAAATTTATTTTCTCATGAATCATAGCAGTTGTTGACCAGGGAATTTTTTACATTTGTCTTATAACAAAATATCAATGAAACCTGTACAATCAAAATACACTGAATTACTGGACAGTATCGGATCCGCTATTGAGGTTGCAAGACAAAATGCGGTCAAGGCAGTTAATACTGAACTGGTGAAAGCCAACTGGGAAATTGGCAGGCATATCGTGGAATACGAGCAGCATGGTGAGGAACGTGCAGAATACGGAAGTAACTTACTGGCAACACTTTCCAAAGATCTGAGGCAGCGTTACGGCAAAGGATTTGGCAGGCGTAATATTTTAGATATGCGCAGATTTTATCTGACCTATCAAAAATGGCAGGCAGTGCCTGCCAAATTAAGCTGGACTCATCTGGTTACTTTGCTGGGCATCTCTGATGATACGGCAAGGAAGTTCTATGAAAAACAGGCAGTACTGGAAAATTGGGGCTACCGTGAACTGGAAAGGCAGATCAACTCTTCCCTTTTTGAAAGACTGGCATTGAGCAAAGATAAAAAGGGCGTACTGCAACTGGCGGAAAAAGGTCATATCGTAACCGATTCCACAGAGGCTATAAAAGATCCGTATGTCTTGGACTTTCTCAAATTACCTCAAAGTCATCGTGTTACCGAAAAAGCATTGGAACAGAAGATTATTGACAATCTGCAGATGTTTCTTTTAGAACTGGGAAAGGGTTTTACATTTGTCGGAAGACAGTATAAGATATCACTTCGTAACAGGCATTTTTATATTGATCTTGTATTCTACCACCGTATCTTAAAATGTTTTGTGCTGATTGATTTAAAAATAAAACAGGTTGAGCACAATGATATAGGACAAATGAATTTATATCTGAACTACTTTAAATCTGAAGAAAATGTTGTGGATGATAATGAGCCTATAGGCATTATCCTTTCTGCGGAAAAAGATGAAGTATTGGTGGAATATGCAACAGGTGGTATTTCTAATAAAATATTTGTTTCCAAATACCAGTTGTATTTACCTGATAAAAAGGAATTACAGCAAAAAGTACAGGCAATTATGCAAAAAGAAGGCTAAGGGTAAGAAATCATTAGACTATCTTTTTCTTTTCTTTTTCCACTTTCGCATTTGCTGTGAAAAAAACTGTTCTTCATCGTCTTCTCCCTGCACTGTTGGCAACAATCCGGGAAATGAGTCCATTGATTCAAAGTCATGTAAATCGTGATTGTCATCATTTAAGAATCCAAATAGGGGATGAAGTTGAAGGGGTAAAAATTGATTTGTTGGGAGTGATTCAGCTTCTGTCTGCTTTGCATCAGAGGATTTATTTAAATGCTCCTGATTCTTCCATAAATCATTAAAAACAGCAGCGGAGTATCCTTTTCCCAAATTTGAACCATTCCATACTGTTTGGGTGTTATGATCGATAAACGTGATTCCATACATACGTCCGGCTTCATTTCTGCGGATTACCGTATTAACACCCACAGACTTTAATTTCTCCACAAAATCTTTTTCATGATGACTCACTTTGAGGGCATTATCAATCCAGCCCTTTATTTCAGTTTTATTCGATTGAAGAATAGATTCTTTACTTTTTAAAAAATGAGATTCCAGTGCAGGTAAGAGTGCAGCTTTTCCAATGCTTGAAGCTTTCAATGGGTTTCCAATTTTATGTTTGTTTGTATCCAATGCAAAATACACCAACCCCCGCTGTGGTTTTCCATGCAATTCGCCATCAATTTTTTCAACTGCTATATTGAAAAGTGAAAGCAGCGCATTGTACTCTCCAAGTGTTTTAAAGGAATACACATCAGCTATATTCCTGATCACGGAGGCGATCTGATGTTTAATATTTCCAGTCTGATAATCAACCGGTTTGAAAACCATGTTATTTTTCACCTTCTGCCCTTCTGCAGCTGGCCATAAATTATAGGTATTTTCGAGTTGTCTGCACATATTCATCGACCGTCTTTTCTCAAATCGATCTGATATTTTCCTGCCATTTTCATCAACACATACAGACACAATATGAATATGGGTACGGTCGATATCAGTGTGTTTAAAAACCATGTAAGGCTGTTCACCGTACCCCATTCCATTCATATACTCTTCTGCCATCTTCACAAAATTCTTATCGCTGACCTTATCATTCGGATCGGGATTGAGCGATATATGTAAAGTATGTTTTTCCGTCTTTTGATTGGCAGCCAGATAAGGATCGAAAGATCTCATGAGTTGGGGTATAGTATATTTCCCATCTGTGGATTCCACCATTTTATTCATCAACAAAATTTGTCCATGTCCCTTTTCCACCTTATGATGATTATAGGCTAAGGCACCATATAAATTACTGCTTCTGCCAATTTTTGCAATCATTGAACCATCATTTTTCTATATTCCGGTTAGTAAATTCATTAGCCAATTCGATAATTTTCCGGCACAAAGCTGAAAGTTCAGCAGTGTGTCTCTCCAATTGATATAGAAATGCCGCAGCTTTTTTTTCGGTAAAATGAGTATATAATAACTTAACTACCTGATTGTAATTCACGCCCACTGCTCTGAACTGGGAATAAAAGGAAGTCAGCCTCATGTAAAAATCAACAGTACCTTTATCAATTTTTACTGTTTTTATTTCTTTTGAAAACAATACAGAAGTTATAAATTTAGCTTTATTATCTATTCCAGAGGCTTCAAATAAAGACAGAAATTTGCTATTATCTTCATCATCCAGCCGAAAAACATAACGGTGATTACAAGGGTTTATCTTTGGTTTTCGCCCACCTTTACTTCTCTTATTATTTTTCTGATCATTCATAGATATCCATTTAAAGTTTATAAACCTCGACTTCGGAGAGTGTTTCAAAGCTCCCGGCAGGGCAAGTTGTTTTGAGGCACAAAAAACAGTTATGAGGCACTCAAAACACAACTTGCCGTGTTCAGGCGAACACCCTATTTACCATATCACAAAAAATATTGTAACAAGCGATCAACATCTTTCAGATGTTGTAATAAACACCAACTCTTCTTAAAATTGTATACAATAAGGTAAACAGAAACAACCGGATATCTACAATAATCCCCCCTTCCAATAACTGCCAAATAACACCAGGTATCACCTGAAGATCAGCACTGGTTTTGAAAACTCTTTCCTTTACAGCAACACATAAAGTTGATGATGAAACGGGCAAATCATAAAAATGTAAAGTTTTAAAACTATAAAAGCGCAAAAGCAAAAAAGCAGTTACAGATATTCAAAAAAAGGTATTCTCTCAACAAAGCAGTTGCAGATATGCCCTGTAAAAAAGATGTAAATGTATACATCTTTAGATTTTTAAGATAATACAGGAGTACCCCTACATATAAATCAACTTATACAGATTCTTACCATTCAACATTATAAAACAACATTAAATACATGCATCATGAAAGCAACAAAAAAAACTTTAAAAGTAAGTTTCTCCACTCAAAAAGGAGGTGTTGGAAAATCGACGATTACCATATTACTTGCCGGCGTATTACATTACCGATTGGGATACAATGTTTTAGTCATGGATTGTGATTTTCCACAATACAGCCTAAGCAATATGAGGGAACGTGATAAAAAAGCAATTATGGTGAACGAGTACCATAAGAAAGCTGTTATGAAACAATTCCAACTGATCAATAAGAAAGCATATCCGATTACACGCTGTAAGGCAGAAAATGCAATAGAAGAAGCTACCCGATATATTAAACAAACTACCATAGTTCCGGATATTATCTTTTATGATCTGCCTGGTACCGCCAATACCAAAGGGGTGCTGACGACCTTGAAATCAATGGATTTTATTTTTGCTCCCATGACTGCTGACCGTTTGGTTGTAGAAAGTACGTTAGGATTTACCAAAGCTTTTATGGCGCTTCCTTCCGGTGAGCATGATTTTTCGCAACAAGCGTTATGGCTATTCTGGAATCAGATTGATGGTCGGGAAAAGACCGGGTTATACGAAATCTACGAAAAAGCGATTGCGACTCTTCAGATGAATATAATGGATACGCGAATCATGGACAGTAAACGATTTCGTAAGGAATCCGACCATATCGGAAACAGTATTTTCAGATCAACACTGTTACCAGCAGACTATCCGCTTTTAAAAGTGACAAGAATGGATCTGTTTATTGAAGAGTTTCTAAGAATCACAAATCTATAAAACCCAAAAGATGGCTACAAACAATGAGAACAACGATTTAGAAAAGGCTACTGTTGATGAAGAGTATTTAATGCAGGTCATCAGTGGTGAACAAACGGCTCTTGACGAACAAAATCATACAACCAAACCAGCTGTTCAAAAGTCCAAAGAAAAAGCAAAAACCAATTCTTTTAAAAAACTGAACTATGAAAAGACCTTTTTAACCAATCGCTTTCCTTCAGGAAGGAATGGTAAAGTGGTCTACATACGCCCCGAGTATCATGAAATATTATTGCGGATTGTACAGCTTTCCAGAGAAGAAAGGACAACTCTCTATTCCTATATTGACAATATTCTTGAACAGCATTTTCTGGAATATGGAAACGAGATTACGGAGTATTTTAACAATCACTTTAAACCCATTTTATAACTATGGAGACTCTCATCATTATTTGTCTTCTGATCATAATTCTGCTATTACTCCATGACAAAATTATCCGAAAACAATCCCATTGTCACAAAACTGAAGACCAAGCAAATAATAAAAAGCAACTCAATATTATGGGTGAAGCAAAAACTTCACTCCATTCTATGACAATGACTTCCTCTGAAAGACAAGAAAATGAACTTGGTTTTGATCCCTCTAATTTAGACATAGAATATGATATCAGCGAAAATATCAGTCTATTAAATCCGCAGGAAGAGCCGGAATATGGTTTTAATAATGAACCTGATTTTATTGAAGAGGAAGAAGAATGGAAAAAGTATAGAATAATCGGTGAGGATAACAGTTTAGCCCAAGGGATTACCTTTGAAGAACTGAGCTCTGTGGAGATGTTTGTGAAACAAAATAGTTTTACCTTATCTCAAAAGGAAACAGCAGCAGCGATCGTTCAAAAAACTTATGGAACCGAATTATATACCTTACTTGAGAATTCTATGGAAAATGATTCCCATAAAATAGCATTACTATTAGATAATTCTTTTAACAATGAAGGAATATCCGGTTCTTCCGATATGCGGAAAAGCGATCTCAATGATTTTGAAATAGGGAAATTCATTTGAAGTTCCCTATTTTCTTTATAAAGCACTAAACTATTTGATCAAAAACAGCTTTTTGTAAAAAATGAAGATCACCTTTTTCTGCCATTATTTTCTGATCTGGGTCAGTTGGACGTATCGCTAACCCAATTGTTCTATAGGAATATCTTTAACAAGATTTTTAGCAATATCATCAACTTTTGGAACTCTCCACTTTGTTAAATTAGCCAAATAAATCATCCATGTAAGTTCTCTACCGCTCATCTGCTGACTTTTTAAAATTTTTGTTAAAGTTTTAGACAGTAAAGTATCTACTTCTTCATACATCCTTTCGATATTATCCCCATATTCCCATTTATATCAAAAAGATTCCTGCCATCTTCAAAGAAAATAGCTTTAGGACTTTGCATCTTACTGATAATTCTTTTGGATTCTTTGTTATATACCCACAACATATTGTTTTCATCACTAAAATTCTTATTCAGGAATTTGGGTATGTAGTGATGTCTCTTTGATTGTTCTTTCATGGTTAAGTACTATTTTTTGAAAGTAATCAAAATATTCTTTATAAAGCATTATAGAGCCAAACAATTCCTGAAAACACCAAATTCCCAGGTGGCAACCCCATACCAAACACCTTTGTCTCAGAACCCGTAAAGCACGGGTTTTCATCATCATAAAATCTATTCATTATGAAAAGACAAAGAAAAAAAATCGTCTTAACAGCATTGCTTCTGTTAATCGGATTGAGTATGAATGCCCAGGGAAATGGTTCTGCAGGAATCACTGAAGCAACTCAAATGGTTACTTCCTATTTTGACCCTGCAACGAAACTGATTTATGCCATTGGTGCGGTAGTAGGCTTAATTGGAGGGGTCAAGGTTTACAACAAATTCAGCAGTGGTGACCCTGATACCAGTAAAACTGCTGCCAGCTGGTTTGGAGCGTGTATCTTCTTAATTGTTGCAGCTACCATCCTACGTTCATTCTTCCTTTAAAATCATTGATGATGAATACCTATCATATCAACAAAGGAATCGGAAGAACGGTAGAGTTCAAAGGATTGAAAGCACAGTACCTGTTCATTTTTGCAGGAGGATTATTGGGAATACTTGTATTTATCATGATCATGTATATGGCTGGTGTCAATACCTATATCTGCTTACTTCTTGGAGGAACTATTTCTGGTCTTCTCATTTGGAAGACCTTTTCTCTCAACAGAAAGTATGGAGAACATGGATTAATGAAATTGGGAGCAAAAAAGAAGCATCCAAGGTACATCATCAGCCGAAAATCCATTTTCAGGTATATCAAGATACACTCTAAAAAAGCTGTAGCATGAGAAATCAATCCAAAGCGACAACGCTGGAAAGCAGATTTCCACTGCTAGGTGTAGAAGAGAACTGCATTATTTCAAAAGATGCTGATGTTACGGTTTGTTTCAAGGTAAGTCTTCCGGAACTGTTTACGGTAGCGTCAGCTGAGTATGAAGCTATCCATTCGGCTTGGTTTAAAGCCATAAAGACATTACCTGATTACAGCATCGTTCACAAACAGGATTGGTTTATCAAGGAAAATTACCGTCCTGATTTATCTAATGACGATCAAAATTTTCTGTCCAAGTCTTTTGAAAGGCACTTTAACGAAAGACCTTTCCTGAATCATTATTGCTATCTGTTTCTTAACAAAACTACAAAGGAAAGGATGAGAACACAGAGTAATTTCTCGTCACTTTGTAAAGGAGTTTTGATTCCAAAAGAGATCAGGGATAAAGAAGTGATCAGCAGATTCATGGAAGCGGTTGATCAGTTTGAAAGGATTATGAATGACAGTGGATATGTTTTCCTTGAAAAAATGACCGCTGATGAAATTACGGGAACAGCAAAACAATCGGGATTGTTAGAACAGTATCTGACTCTGTCCAGAGAAATTAATCCATCTCTCCAAGACCTCAACTTAGGAGCAGAAGAATTGCGTATCGGTAACAACCGCATCAGCATGCACACTCTTTCGGATACGGATGATCTTCCGGGTACAGTTTCTTCGCACAGCAGATACGAAAAGTTAAGCACCGACAGAAGTGACTGCTTGCTCTCATTTGCATCTCCGGTTGGACTGCTACTCAGCTGTAATCACATCTACAATCAATATCTGTTTATTGATAACAGTGATGAAAACCTAAACAAATTTGAAAAGTCTGCGAGAAATATGCATTCGTTGGCAAGATACAGCAGAGCCAATCAGATTAACAAGGAATGGATTGAAAAGTATCTCAATGAAGCGCATTCTTTCGGACTACAGTCTATACGTGCCCATTTCAATATTATGTGTTGGTCTGATAATCCTGCTGAGCTTAAACAGCTAAAAAATGATACCGGAAGTGCCTTGGCACTGATGGAATGTAAACCCCGTCATAACACAACAGATACTGCAACATTGTACTGGGCAGGAATTCCCGGGAATGCAGGAGATTTTCCGAGTGAAGAAAGTTTCTACACGTTTATAGAACCTGCCTTATGTTTTTTCACTGAAGAAACCAATTATCAGGATTCCCCTTCACCTTTTGGGATAAAGATGGCAGACCGATTGACGGGAAAACCTATCCATCTGGATATTTCAGATCTTCCGATGAAACAGGGAATCATTACCAATCGAAACAAGTTCATTTTGGGACCTTCGGGGAGTGGGAAGTCTTTTTTTACCAACCATATGGTGAGGCAGTATTATGAGCAGGGAGCCCATGTTCTGTTGGTCGACACCGGAAATTCCTATCAGGGGTTATGCGAACTGATCAAAGGTAAAACAAAGGGTGAAGATGGAGTTTACTTTACTTATACAGAAGACAATCCGATTGCTTTCAATCCATTCTATACTGATGATGGAGTTTTTGATATAGAAAAACGGGAAAGCATCAAAACACTTATTCTCACACTATGGAAAAGAGATGATGAACCGCCAACCCGCTCCGAAGAAGTTGCTTTATCCAATGCATTCAGCGGCTATATTGATCGAATCAAAAATAATGAGCAGTTCCCTTCATTTAATGGCTTTTACGAGTATGTAAAAAATGATTATCAAAAAGTATTAGAGCAAAAAAAAGTCAGGGAAAAAGACTTTGATATTGCCAACTTTCTGAATGTTTTAGAGCCTTATTATAAAGGCGGAGAATATGATTACTTATTGAATTCAGAAAAGCAATTAGATCTTCTTTCTAAGCGATTTATCGTTTTTGAAATTGATGCGATCAAGGATCATAAAATCCTTTTTCCCATTGTAACCATTATCATCATGGAAGTTTTCATTAACAAAATGCGAAGACTGAAAGGAATCAGAAAACTGATCCTGATTGAAGAAGCCTGGAAGGCAATTGCTAAAGAAGGAATGGCTGAGTACATCAAATACCTCTTCAAAACTGTAAGAAAATTCTTTGGAGAAGCCATTGTCGTTACACAAGAGGTGGATGACATCATTCATTCTCCCATTGTTAAGGAAAGCATCATCAACAATTCAGACTGTAAGATCCTTTTGGATCAGCGGAAATACATGAACAAGTTTGATGATATTCAGTCTATGCTGGGTCTGACAGACAAAGAAAAAGCACAGGTTCTTTCCATCAATATGAATAATGATCCGAAAAGACTGTATAAAGAAGTCTGGATCGGATTAGGAGGAACGCACTCTGCTGTATATGCCACGGAAGTTTCCACAGAAGAATATCTGGCCTATACCACAGAAGAAACGGAGAAAATGGAAGTCATGCAATTGGCTTCTGAACTTGATGGCAATTTAGAGCATGCCATCAAGAGGATTTCTCTTAAGAGAATCAAATCGAATACAAAAGAAACTTAAATCATTTAAAATTTTACAACAATGAAAAATTCAATCATTACAACAGTTATGGTTATTGTATTAGCTATAACATCATTTGCAAAAGCACAATTTGTGGTTACGGATCCGGCTAATCTGGCTTCAGGAATACTCAACTCCGCCAATGAAATTGTACAGACCTCATCGACTGTTTCGAATGTAGTTAAGAACTTCAATGAAGTTAAAAAGGTTTATGAGCAGGGTAAGGAATATTATGACAAACTGAAAGCAGTAAACAATTTAGTAAAAGATGCCCGTAAAGTTCAGCAGACTGTTTTATTGGTGGGTGATGTTTCCGAAATGTATGTCAATAATTTCGGAAAGATGCTGAATGATCCCAATTTCAATGCTCAGGAGTTAACCGCTATCGCTAACGGTTACTCAACACTATTGAACGAAAGCACTGAACTGCTTAAAGAACTAAAACAGATTGTCACCTCTACCAATCTATCATTGAATGATAAGGAAAGAATGGAAATTATTGACAGAGTATATAAAGAGGTGAAAGATTATCACAATCTGGTAAGATATTACACCAATAAGAATATCTCTGTCAGTTATCTGAGAGCTAAAAAGCAGAACAATACGCAGAGAGTTCTAAACCTGTATGGTACCGTTAATCAAAAATACTGGTAAGATGGAACCTACTAATTTACATGAGGTGCTTCGTTCCGTGTATGAAGAGATGATGCCGATGTGTGCTGACATGGCAGCAGTTGCAAAAGGAGTTGCAGGGCTGGGAGCATTATTCTATGTGGCCGTAAAGGTTTGGCAGGCATTAAGTCGTGCCGAACCGATTGATCTGTTTCCTATGCTCAGACCATTTGCCATCGGAATCTGCATTATGTTCTTTTCAACAATTGTCTTAGGCAGCATCAACGGAGTATTAAGTCCGGTCGTTCAGGGCAGCCACTCCATGCTGGAGGGTCAGGTATTAGATCTTAATGAACTCCAGCAGAAAAAAGATCTGCTGGAAAGGGAGGCTATGCTTCGAAATCCTGAAATGGCTTATCTCATTTCTGATGAAGAATTTGACAAAAAATTGGAAGAACTGGGATGGTCACCTTCTGATTTGGTGACAATGTCGGGAATGTATATTGAAAGAGAAATGTTTGCCATTAAAAAAGATATCAGAGACGGTTTCAGAGAATTTCTGGAAATACTCTTTCAGGCAGCGGCCTTGGTGATTGATACAATCAGAACTTTCTTTCTCATAGTACTTTCGATTCTTGGTCCTATTGCATTTGCCATATCGGTTTGGGATGGTTTTCAATCTACGCTTACCCAATGGCTGACCAGATACATCAGTGTATACCTATGGTTACCGGTGGCTGATATGTTCAGTGCTATCCTGGCAAAGATTCAATCCCTTATTATAGAAAGGGATATTGAAATGCTGGCAGATCCCAACTTTATTCCAGATACTTCCAATACGGTGTACATTATCTATATGATCATTGGAATCATTGGCTATTTCACTGTACCTACCGTTACAGGCTGGATCATTCAAGCGGGCGGAGCGGGAAACTTTATGCGGAATGTTACCCAGATGGCACAAAAGTCAGGAAATATTGCCGGTGCGGCGGCGGGTTCTGCAGCTGGTAATATATCAGGAAGGCTTCTTAAATAACAAAATCATCAAATCATGGAATTTAAAACCTTAAGAAATATAGAAAACAGCTTTAAGCAGATCAGGTTATTCACCTTCATTTTCGCTCTGCTATGCTTTGGGGTGGTTGGTATTGTTGTCTATCAGTCATATAGCTTTGCCGAAGAACAGAGGCAAAAAATATATGTCCTGGATAATGGCAAATCACTTATGGTTGCACTGTCCCAGGATATGTCCATTAACAGACCCGTAGAAGCAAGGGAGCACGTAAGGCGGTTTCATGAACTGTTTTTTACGATTGCCCCCGATAAAAATGCGATTGAAAGCAATGTGAAAAGGGCATTTAATCTGGCTGATCAGTCCGCATTCAACTACTACAAAGATCTTTCTGAAAAAGGATATTATAACCGGATAATCAGTGGAAATATACAGCAGAGAATTGAAATTGACAGTATCGCTGCGAATTTCAGCAGCTATCCATATTCAGTAAAAACTTATGGCAGGCAGTTTATCATCCGATCCAGTAACCTTACGATCCGAAACCTGATCACCAACTGCTTCCTTGTTAATTCAGTACGATCTGACAGTAATCCACAGGGATTTACAATTGAAAAATTCAATGTACTTGAAAATAAAGATCTCGAAACCGTTAACCGATAAATGAACAAACATGAAGAAATTAACCCTACGAATTGACCGGTGGATAGAAAAAACGGAAAGCCAGTGGAAAGCAATTCCTATAAAAAAGCAGCGCGTACTGACAAAACTATTTTTTACAGGATATACACTTTTGACCATACTTGTTATCATTCGGATATGGGCAAAAGGAACTGGCAGTACTGATATACCGCTCATCAGGCATATCACTACTGCACCAGCAGATCTCAAAATCAAACAGCAGGCAGGCAATTCAATCTATAATTCCCCACAAAACAATCATGATGAAAGCCCAAAATAACAGCAGTATCAGAGTCAGGGAAGGCAACCAAAGCAATAGTTCCGAATACGGATTTGAAAACCGAAAGCTCATGATTGAGCAGTTGAAAAAACCATTCATTTATCTACTAATGGTTATTGCATGTGCGAGTTTCCTGTTCTTAGTCTTTAAACCGGAAAAAGAGAATGATAACGCAGAAAAGGCAGGTTTCAATTCAGTTATTCCGCAGGCATCTGACGGCCAGTTGCAGTCTGATAAGCAAAAAGCGTATGAACAGCAGTTGCTTGAACAGCAAAATGAAGAGAAAAAAAATGCCCTCACAACCTTATCAGACTATTGGACGGATTCTTCTTCAGAAACATTACCCTCGGATCCGATGTCTTTACAAGATAAATCTGAATCTGTCTTATCCGCCCGGAATTCGATGGGCAGTTATCAGAATACCCGGCAAGTCTTAGGCTCATTTTACAGCAGGGATGATCAGGAAGTGGAGCACCTTAAAAAAGAAATCCATCGGTTACGAACAGAGGTTACAGAGCGGGAATCAATACCGGCCAGCACAAGTATCAATAACCAGCTGGAGCTCATGGAAAAATCTTACCAGATGGCGGCCAAATATTTTCCAACTTCTAAACAGGAGGTTTCAGAAAATAAAGGCGAAATAAAAGAAGGATCAGCTTCTGCTAAAACCATGATCACCATTGCAAAGCCTGTCATTCATCCTATTGTTTCAAGTTTATACCGCAGTACATCAGACAGCATCACCCTTAGCAGTATTTATGCTCAAAGATTTACAGGAATTCAGGATCAACAGTTCCAGGAATCACAACCCAGAAACAGTATCCGCGCTGTCATTCCAGAAACAAAAACAGTCACCTCTGAAAGTGTTATTTCAGTAAGGATCCTGGAGTCTATTTTGCTTGGACACATAAAAATCCCTTCTGGAACTTTTCTGAAAGCCAAGTGCAGATTTCAGGGCGAAAGATTGCAGCTTCATATCTCTGCCATAGAGTATGGAGGCATGATTGAGCCTGTTGACATTGATATCCACGATAATGACGGACTGCCAGGACTACATATTCCCTACTCTTCCGAACAAAGTGCCCTCAGTGAAATGGCCGCCAACATGGGCCAGAATTCAGGAACAAGCATTATGATGACGCAGTCTGCAGGACAACAGGTTGTTGCCGATATGTCCAAAGGGGTTATTCAGGGAATAGCGGGATATTTTCAGAAAAAGGTCAGGAATCAAAAAGTAACTGTAAAGACAGGACATCATGTTTTCTTAGTTCCAAAAAGTAAATAACATATAATTATACCATCATGAGAATAATACATCATATAAAGCTCTTAATAATTTTTTCGTTTATTCTGATAAATACTGTTAAGGCGCAGAGCCGTGCAGGAGATAGCCCGCTCCATAAGGCACGGCTGAATCCATACAAAATGCAGGTCACTTATGATAAAACAACCCATCTCATATTTCCTTCGCCAATACGATATGTTGATTTGGGTAGTGATTATCTTACAGCAGGCAAAACAGAAGATCTAGGAAATATTTTAAGGATTAAAGCAGCAATAAAAGATTTCGAGACAGAAACCAATTTTTCAGTGGTCACAAAAGATGGCAGGTTTTACAGTTTTGATGTTGTATATGATCCTTATCCTGATATACTCAGCTATGATCTTTCTAAATTACTTATGGAGACTGAAAAAGAGAGCGATCCTGAGGTTCTGTTTGAGGAACTCCAAGGGGATTCATCCGCTCTTACAGATCATATAATGAAAACACTGCAAAAAAGTACGAAACGCGGCACCAGACATATTCATGCAAAGAATGATGGTGTGTATTTCTCATTGAAATCGTTGAATACATTCAGGGGCAAGTTCTATTTTGTTCTTCAGATCAAGAACAGCCGAAATATCAATTATGATATCGATTTTATCCATTTTAAAATAACGGATAAAAAAAACCTCAAACGGACTGCTGTTCAGGAAAAAGTGATGTGTCCTGTACGGATATATTCTCCAGTAACAAATGTAGAAAGCCACTCCACTGCTATAAGTGTTTATCTTTTCGACCAATTTACATTGCTGAAAGATCAGGCACTCAGCATTGAAATATTTGAAAAAAACGGTGGCCGTCATCAGCAGTTAAAGGTAAAAAACAGAGATCTGGTCAGGGCAAAAATTATCAAATATGCTCCCAATCGTACAATATAAATTTACAGCGAAAAGACATCTTCGACCAAAGGAAAATCTGTCTTTTCGCCAAAAAATTTAAAAAACGGCAATCTTTAATTGCTGTTTTTTTATGATTATATTTACAAATCACTTACAGTAAACCTTCATCAGCAAATGACAAGTATTCTGCTGACGTTAAAATACAATGATCCTGCAGTTGAATATTTAAAAATTCAGAGGCATTCTTGATTGTACCGGTCATTTTCCGATCCTCAGATGACGGCTTTAAACTTCCCGAAGGATGGTTGGTGCTACAATGACATTAACCTCTTTAACTTCTTGGAAAAAATCATCTGTCACCACTCTTGGTCTACAGTTTAAATAAGAAGAAATGGAAAATCTACGTAAACATCTTCACCAACGTACTTTTAAGAAAGGTTTCGTCAAAAGTAATTAACAAAATGTCCTCGATTTCCTTCCAGCTGAATGTCCGATAATTACTTGGATTGGTAAAATAGATTGAATGTGGTTCAGCTTCAAAGCTTTGCTCATCGATTGTATATCTTCCACTGCCATTCTTGAAGAACAAAAAAAGAGAAAAATTGGGTCGGTAAGACGCAGATTGATAAGGAAGTTTGAACGGGATATCTCTTAAATTGAAAATAGTGAATCCCTCCATAAGATCAAACAGGTCTACAGGAAAGTTCAGTGCTTTGTATAGCTGAAATAGAGATGAGATTCGAAATTGTCTGTTGATTCCACTTTTACTGCATTTCAAATTTGACTTCCAAATTTAATAATTTGAAAACTTAAACTGATAAAATCAGGAATTGGTCTGTAGTCTTGATGCAAATATTAATATTTAAAAATGCTTGATCCCGATATGCTTCTTTACCTAATTTCATCCGAAAACTGATCTACGATCTTTTTCAGATTAATTCCTTTGCCTAATACCGGTTTAAAAATATCTCCTTCGCTCTGCATTCTTTCTATAGCATTGAAAATATGAAAATCAGCAATCTTCAAGCCCTTTTTAACTTCGTCCCAGTAAAGCGGCATGGAAACTGTAGCACCGGGTTTCGGACGGACAGAATAAGCTGCTGCGATGGTAGCATGAGGTCTGTTCTGTAAAAAATCCAGATACATCTTCCCTTTTCTATCCTTTATGGTCCGTTCGATACTTGTAAATTCAGGCAATTCCTTATGTACAAGAGTAACAATTACTCTTGCAAATTCTTTTGACTGTTCGTAGGTGTATTTATTTCCGAGAGGAATATAAATATGCAGCCCGGTAGATCCGCTTGTTTTACAATAGCTTGGAACCCCCATATCATCCAGAATACCTTTTGTTACCTGCGCTGCTTCGATCACCTGCTCAAATGAATTTTTATCCGGATCAAGATCAATAATACAAAAAGTAGGATGCTCAGGTTTTTTAATGGTACTGTTCCATGGATTCATTTCAATACATCCCAGATTAGCCATATACAGCAATGTAGCCTCATCTTTTCCTACAAGATAATGCCGGTCTTTATTATCGGTATCGCTATGATATAAATAAGTTTCTGCCCAATCGGGAGCTGTTTTCGTAACATCCTTGAAATAAAATCCTTCATCCTCGATACCGTTGGGAAAACGGTTCATGCTTTGCGGACGGTCTTTAAGATAAGGCAGAATAAAAGGGGCTGCCTGGTAATAGTAATTAATAAGATCTCTTTTTGTGATCCCTTCTTTAGGCCAGAATAATTTATCAAGATTGGTAAATTTGAGTTCATGTCTGTTTATTTTCCGCACCTGGCTTTTATCTTTCGGATTAAGAAGAGTTTTACGGCTGGTCCCGGTTCTTGCTTTTATCATTTTACCAGGGTGATCTTCTACTAGCTTTTCTATAGGTGCTTCTGTTTCCAGAACAACTTTTTTCGCATTTTTATCCTCTCTCATTCCCTCAAAAGAAGGATGCCTCATAACACCATCACTCGTCATCTCTGCAAAGCTTACTTCACACACTAATTCAGGACGAAGCCATGTTACCGTTGCATGTGGAGGGTTGGGTCTGAACCGTGAGGGTTTATTCACATCAGGCTCTTCTGCAAAAGGTGCTTTTTTGATAATCAGCGGTTTAAAAAGTTCCATCATTTCCGTCTGCAGCTTTCTATTGAATCCTGTTCCTACTTTTCCTGTATATATGAATTTACTGCCTTCATATACTCCAACAAGAATACTGCTGAAGAGCTTATTGGAATCATCGTTCAGGGTATATCCGCCAATCACAACTTCCTGCCTTTTATTAGCTTTAATTTTGAGCCAATCCCGGGATCGGTTATGTACATGATAAACACTGTCCTTACGTTTTGCCATTATACCTTCAAGGCCAAGCCTTTTCGCTTCTTCTAAAAAATCAGTACCTGACGTTTCAAAATGTTCACTGACAATAATACTGTTACTTTCAGGAAGCACTTTCCTTAAGACCGCTTTCCTTTCCAAAAGGGAAAGATCCTTTAAGTCTTTGCCTTCATACCATAGAATATCAAACACATAATAAACCAGATCGCCATCTGCTTCGCTCCGCCAATTCTGAAGCCGTCCAAAATCAGCGGTACCCTTTTGGGTCAGGACAACAATTTCACCGTCTATCACTGCATTCAGATTCAATTTTTTAAGTTCATCATATATAGGATAAAATTTTTCGCCAAAACTTTTATCGTTACGGGACTTTAATTCAACCTCACCATCATTCATAAATGCTACCGCTCTGTACCCATCCCATTTCACTTCATAGATCCATTCATCATTATCAAACGGCTTATCAACCAATGTTGCCAGCATCGGCTCAATTCGGGTATAAAATTTTTGTTCAGGCGATTTATTAAGAAGAGATTTGATGTTACTCTTACTTTCAGGTTCTTTATCGGTTCCAGCTTTCCTTTTCGTATTTTTCCTATTCTTTACAGCCTCATCTTCATTAATATCTGTTTTTCCATAGATATTAGCCGTTGCTTTTTCCATCTGTTCAATTGTCTTACCGGAAATCACTGACTTACCTTTCTCTGTAATATCTTTTTCACTGGCATATTGATCTTCAAGCTTCATCAGCAGCCAGCCGTTATCCCCCCTTCCATGCGCTTTTACGAGAGCAAACTCTCCTTTAAGCTTTTCACCATTGAGTATAAACTTAAGTTTCCCGGAATATAGTTGATGAAGAAGATTCTTCTCTTGTTTTGTATGATCTTCATCTTGCAAATCTGCCGGCATATAAGTCCCCTGGTCCCACACGATCACAGTTCCACCACCATATTGCCCCTTGGGAATAATACCTTCAAAATTCCGGTAGTCATAAGGATGATCTTCAACCATCATAGCCGGTCTTTTTATGTCAGGATCCATTGAAGGCCCTTTTGGCACTGCCCAGCTTTTTAATATCCCATCCATTTCAAGACGAAAATCATAATGAAGATGTGAGGCATCATGTTTCTGAATCACAAAATGCAGCTCTTTTCCATTTGGTTTTCCTCCAAAAGGCTCTGGGGTCTTTTCTTCAGAACGCTTTTTGCGGTATTCAGATAAGCCCATAAAAATAGTTTTAAGATTTATTGCAGTGAGTAAAGAATCTTTACTTTCTATGTTTTTCCTTGAGATATTTTTCAAGTATTTTACGGTCATTCGATCCGGTTGCCCTTATCGCTCCTGTTACAGCCTGAGATGTCACTCCCATTTTTTCCTTAAAATATTGGATTTCGTAATTTTCCGATCCGCTGACTTTATTTCGGTCAGATGAACCTCTTTTGGATTTATTGTCTGCCATGATCTGATGTTTTGAGAATAAATATTTTGTAGGTTAAAAAAATTACAAAAACCAAGCCGTTTTGCGAAAATATATTTTATCATCACAGGATTTACTGTACCAACAACGATAAATAGGAGAAGAATGAATTACAAAGTAATTCTTAGGCTATCTCTATCGACCGGCTATGAAGATGCCGTTGGGTCGTCTTCCTACTTTAATCCTTGAACATATAATTTAGGTAATTGACACTCAGATTCAATTCATCTATTATTAAAATAAACATTCGGTAAGCTTTCCAGCTTTGTAATAAACAACTGAGCAAAATAAAATTAAGCTCCAACCTGATCCACGCAGCCAATTCTCAGAACTTAGATATAATGCTTCAGGAAAAGAAATCCTTACTGTAATGGTTTCAGATATTGGAGACAGAACAATATACGGTTACAAGACCGATATCGTATCAGGTAAAATAAACTACCGATAGACATCGAAAATGCATATCAGGAATCTACCACGTAAAGTGGTGTTCTAGAATGGAAATTCCGATTCATACAACTACTCAAAAAATAAATAGTAAAAGCGATGTGCCAACACTCTGTCCGGCTGATAAAATGTTAAAAGTAAATTCCTTACCATCCTCATGGTAAGTATTTACCTATACTGTTCCTGTAACAATCTGGAAATAATACTGAGGAATGCTACCAAAATGAAAGATTATTTCTTTGTCAGCATAGTCTTTGTAAACAGCTCCATTTTCGAGCAAAAGATTTTCATCGATGATCATATTCTTTTCATTTAAAGTGATTCAACAAAAAATCTTAGTAAATTGGTAAAAACAAATATCAAAATTCAAGCCATATCCCTAGCAAATACTGGTTAAAAGTTAAAAATATAAACCAAACATAATCTATATTAATAAATTTAAAATATAAAGATATTTTCCAGTAGCATATTTGTATTTTAAATCAATTTATAATATTATTTATTCTTTTTTGAAGTTGTAAAATTGCATGTGTTTAGCTGATATTGCATTTATGAGAAATATCTTCAATAATTAATTTAAGCCAATTAAAATGAAATATTATCCAATACCAGAAGCTTTAATGAATTATGTTGAATCTATCTGGTCATTTGAAAGCCCGGAGCAGATGGAAGCTGATGAACAAGCAGCTATAATTCCATCAGGTCGTTGGATCGTCATATGGAATTATAGTGGGAAATATGAACATATTATTCAAAATCAATCTTATCATCATTCGACATTTGATCTTCATTTGGTAGGACAGCACCATACTAAAATTGTGCTCAAAGGCAATGTTCCCGTACATTCCATCGGTATCAGTTTCAAGCCATACGGTTATTACTCAATAGCAGGTAGCGATCTTTCCAATTATCTCAGCAAAGTGGTTTCCATCTCAAAAAGAAAGCTTGACGGCTCTGAAGTTTTGACAGATTTTTCAGGAAACCTTCAGGAATCAGTAACTCAGCTTACCGAACTGCTTACAGAAAGGATAAGGTTTGAACCAGATAGCCGTGTTGTCCATATTGCGGAACAAATAAACGCTCACAAGGGCAATATTTTAATTAAAGATCTTTTTGCAGGAATTAATACTTCGCAACGCCACCTTAACAAACTCTTTAAGTTGCAGACTGGAATTACTCCCAAGGAATATGCCTCAATAGTACGTTTTCAGGAGATATTTAACCGTTACATAAGAAATAAAAAACCAGAGAATAAAAATGAACTGTACGATCTTTTTTATGATGAATCCCATTTTTTGCAAAGCTTCCGTAAAGTCTTAACATTACAACCGAATGTATTTCTGAAAAAAAACAATAAACTGGGAAACGAGTTTATTAAAAAATAAACAGGTCTGTTTTTTCCTATCACCAACTACATCTGTACTGTTACTTTGCAGAAAAAAAACAGAACAATATGCTAAACAAAGTAACTGACACAGCAAAAGAGCTTATTACCTTTAAAGCTGCAACTACGACTATACCGTATGCAAAAGAAATTGCAAAGTATTTCAGTATTGACAATCCACTGAATTCAGATTTTGGGTTCAGGGCAAGTGTGCTCCATTTTGAAATGCGCTACCTTTCCCTTGACTTTTTCCTTGAAAAGAGTGTTTCCTCGGCAGTACTTGAATTGTCAGCCGGATATTCATTGCGTGGGTTGGAATACACCAGTAAAAATCCTGACAGGATCTATTTTGATACTGATCTCAGGACGGTAATGAATGAAAAAATGGAAATGTTAAAACGTCTGAATATTCCTGTTCCCGGCAACCTTAAGTTTCAGGAATTTGACGTTTTGAACCCCGGCAGTATTCTGACTAAAGATGAGGATCTTCTTATTATTAATGAAGGCCTGCTCATGTATTTTGATAGAGAAAAGCAGTCTCAAATCCTTAAAAATATACATTCGGTCTTGCAGGAAAACGGAGGAACCTGGGTAACAGCTGATATTTATCTCAAACACGAAACAGGTTCCGTAGGTAGCGATAAGGATAAAAAATGGGCACGCTTCTTTAAATCAAATAATGTCATGGAAAATTATTTTGTTTCTTTTGACCAGGCAGAACAATTTTTTTATGACAATGGATTTATTATTATAAATAAATATGAACCTGAATTTGAAAAATTCAGCAGCCTTCCCAGTTTATTGAATTCTGCATCTCCCCAACAGCTGGAGGCCTTGAGAAGTAAAGGAAATGTTCAGCAGACATGGCAGCTTAAGATTAGGTAATACTATAATAATCCTTTATGTCTACTACTATATACCTTACGCTTTAAATGAAACGAATCTGAGTTTGTACCCATGTGATAGTTTGTTTGGATTTTGAAATATTATGAGATTTTTTCATCTTTAAAAAGAATTGAATTACAAGAATCAAGTATTATTTCCTTAATAAGTTAACAATAAACTGTGGCGGAAGCATGGCACTTGTTACTTTAAAAGATGGAAATATGGATAATACACTGGTTAAAGAATACAGTTCGTATCCCGTATTGAAAAATTTGAAAAAAACGATGGCTGCCATCAGCGGTTAAAGGTAAAAAACAGAGATCTGGTCAGGGCAAAAATTATCAAATATGCTCCCAATCGTACAATATAAATTTACCGCGAAAAAACACCTTCGACCAAAGGAAGATCTGTCTTTTCGCCGAAAATTAAAAAAACGGCAATCTTTAATCGCCGTTTTTATGATTTATAATTTACAAAATCTCTCACAGTAAACCTTCATCAGCAAATGATAAGTATTCTGTAGATGTTAAAATACAATGATCCAGCAGTTGAATATTTAAAAATTCAGAGGCATTCCTGATTTTACCGGTCATTTTCAGATCCTCAGATGACGGTTTTAAACTTCCCGATGGATGGTTATGTGCTACAATAATAGATGACGCATTACACAATAAGGCGGCCTGCATAATAATTCTAATATCCACCAGTGTTGCAGAAATTCCAGATTCCGAAATTTTCTTTATTCCTAAAACGTTATGTGCATGATTCAAATAGAGTGCATAAAATGATTCTCTATAGTCAATTTGGCTACTATCAAAATGTGCTCTGAATACTTCAACCGCATCATCTGAATTTGTTATCAGTTTTTCGGCATTCCCTTCTCTTGAATAAGTTAATTTAATTTCATTGACAATATTAAACTTCATTTGTTTTGCTCCGGATACGGCGGAGCCTTTCTTTTCCCGTACCTGCTTAATTATTAAATCAATTCCTCTTCCTATTGAGCTCAAGACTCTATTGATATTTCTCAAAAGAAAAACTGGAAAAAAGAAAGCAGATTATTGTTACGGGCAAAGTGAAAGGCAAAAGGAAACGGAATAACTGGAGGGTACCTTTAGGGAGGAAACCGTTTATGCCGTAGTCTTTTGACAGGGATATAGATAGAAAGGCTGACCGTTACAACTTGGCTGCCTTTTTACCGGTTATTTTTGAAATATCTGTAAACAATATTCAATTAAATAAGCCAGCAAAAGACATTATGTTCCAAATGAGCAGCTATTCAACATGATAAAGCAGTTAATAGTAATTTAACTCATAGTTAAACACATAGTACCGGAACTGACTAAATAGAGATGGTTTATGAAGAGAAATCGTAATCATAAAATAAGAAAAAGTAATGCTATAAAGACATTACCAAGATCATTATATAGTTATCATACTATTCAGCAACTTCCTTTTGAAAAAACAAAAAAAATACTTTTAAATTCGGGGCTAAAATTAACTGACCAAGAAGTAAAAGTAATCTCTGAAATTTTGCACAAAATTGCAGAACTCATTATAAAAGAGTTTATTACCAAATAATTCTTATATTGCATAAATTATTTTTTTTTGAATAACAATAGAAAGATCATGAAGATAGCAGATTTATACATTCGGGTTTCTACCGACGAACAGGCGGATAAAGGTTATTCTCAGAGGGATCAGTTTGAACGGCTTGAGCGTTACTGCAAACAAAACAATTTAATTATTGGTCAGACGATATTTGAAGATCATTCGGCAAAAAACTTTGTAAGGCCAGAATGGATTAAATATGTCAATCATATAAAAAAAAGGAGTACAAAATCCAATTATTTGCTTTTTACCAAATGGGATCGCTTTAGTCGAAATGCTGGCGACGCCTATCAAATGATTAAGCTGCTACAAAATCACAATATTTCTCCACAAGCTATTGAACAGCCACTGGACACAAGTATCCCTGAAAATAAAATGATGCTTGCTATCTACCTTGCTGCTCCAGAAGTAGAAAATGATCGCAGAGCGTTAAATACATTATACGGAATGAGAAGAGCGCAGAAAGAAGGACGAGTTATGGGAACCGCTTCTTACGGGTACATCAATAAATGTACTGAAGATGGCCGAAAATATGTGGCTATAAAAGAACCCGAAGCATCAAACATGCGCTGGGCTTTTAACGAACTTTCTAAAGGAAAATATGCCATAGACCAAATACGCAAAAAAATGAATTCGATGGGAGGAAGTCCTATCAGTAGAAGTTCATTTTATAAGTCTATCCGTAACCCTATTTATTGTGGCAAAATTTTTATAAAGGCTTATAAAGATGAGGAGGAATGTATTGTTGAAGGAAAGCATAAACCCCTGATTTCTGATTCATTATTTATCCAAGTTCAGCAGGTACTCACTGGAAAAGCGAAGGATGAAAGGCCAAGGGGCAAAATTCTTGTTTCGGAGAATTTACCACTCAGAGGTTTTCTGAAATGTCCCAGATGTGGGGAACATATCTCAGGAAGCGGCTCCAAGGGCAAACTTAAAATATATTACTATTACCATTGTAATTCAAAGTGTGGCTACAGATACAATTCCACTGTGGTCAATACAATTTTTGAAGAGCAATTAAAAACATTGAGTTTTAACGAAAGCGCAAAACAATTATTAAAGGAAATAATACTGTTTAATTTTAAACATATCCAACAAAATGTTGATGACAGAAAAAAAGATCTTATCTCGCAATTACAAGATTTAAATAATAAATTAGACAATGCCAGAGACAAATACTTGAACGATCTGCTAGATTATGATGATTACCGTCTCATAAAATCTGGTACCAAAGCTAAGTTAGACAATTTAGAAATGGAATTACAAAATCAGAAATTGACAAGAAAAAATCTTGATATCACGAAAAAAGTTGAAACGGTTCTAAAGATCATACCTAATCTGTCAAAGCTCTACTCACAAGGAGATACAGAAACTAAACGTGACATATTGTGTTCGATTTTATCAGAAAAACTTGAGTTTGAAGAAAATGCGTTTCGAACACCAAAATTAAATTCTGCGTTATCTTATATCTTACACATTAACAATAGTTTACAAACAAAAAAAGACGGACAAAACATTAAAAAAAATGTCTCGTCCGTCCGAGTGACCGCAGAAGGATTCGAACCCTCACTGTCGGAGCCGAAATCCGAAGTTCTATCCATTAAACTATGCAGCCGTATTCATAAATAATGAATGATAAATAATGAGTAATACCTGATTATTTATCATCATTGCCTTTTATGTTTTAGAAAGTAATTTTCACCCCTCCCAGAATCTGTGCACCCAGGACTTTATATCCTTTGTACGTCTGGTATTTTGAGCTCAGAAGATTATTTCCGAGTGCGAAAATACTGAAATTTTTGTGAATTTTATACTCTGCGGAAAGATTTAAATCAGCATACCCTCCAACTTTATCATTTGTATTCTCTGTAGACTGGTAAATGATGTTAGGATCACCTATCCCTTCTATCGCATAAGAGTTTGTAGTTCTGTCACTTGCAAAGATTCCTTTGAATCCAAGTAATAACTTCTTGTCAAGCATCGTATATTTTGCCCCGATGCTCGCATTGAACAAAGGAACGTTATAAATGTTGTCGTAAGTCTTAAGATCGTACTTGGTGAACCTCAACTCTCCGTCTAAAATAAGGTTAGCCAATGGGAAATACTGCACACTACCCTTAATATCGCTTACATTTCCGTCATCATACACTGCAGAGAATGTATTGGCAAAATTGTAGGCAGAACGATTAACAGAGTTGTTATCGAAAAGATCATTGGCCTTAAAGAACATAATATCTCTCATTTTTCCATAACCTGCAGAGAAGTCGTATTTCAGCGTTTCATCAATATCTCCTCTTAATCCTACATAAAAATGATATTTTGTCTCTGTGGGCTTTAAAAACTGATCAGAAAGGATAAATGGATTCGTCTGTAACATATCTCCGTATGTATTCAGTTTCAAACCACCGTCTACCCCTCCGTAGAATTTAAATTCATTAGCAGCGGCAAACTGAAACTCCGCCTGCGGGAACCAATAGGTTTTATTATTTTTTTGCTGTTCTAACTGATCGTTGGAGTTTTTAGCATTCAGGAAAGAGAATGAAGATCCTAACGTCAAATAAGAGTCTCCTTTTCTGAAAGTTACTTTCGGAGTCAGGCTGGTATTGAAGAAGTTAGCAGAGTTTTTATCCCTGATGGCAAAATCTGTCTTTACCGCATCCAATCCTACTCCAAGGTCAGCATTCAGGTTGATTCCTGATTTTCCTAATTCAACAGCATGTTTGGAGAAATTGGCAAGAATAGACACCTGATTTTCCTGAGCATCAAAATGATCCTTCAGGAATGATGATTTTACTCTTATATCATTTAAGATTTCATTGGAATAAAAATCGTAGTACCCGTTTACTTTAAACTGATTTACTTTTTGTTTCAGATCAAGCTCTCCGGTAGGCTGCATAGCGTAGATCCCATAATAATTATAGCTGTCTAAGCCATATTCAGCGTTAAGGTTGAACTTCCCCTTTTCTCCGTAAGAGTTTAAGAAAGCACCAACATTGGCTGAAGTCTGCCCGGATTTCCAGTCATAATCTTTTTTAAGACCATTCGTAGACAAAACATGAACATCAGCTCCTACTTCAAGCTTATTTTCAAGGTTTTTTGAAACGTTTCCATCTACCAGGATTTTCCCATAGTTACCCATTCCGAACTGGAAATAATTATTCTGAGCAGTTCCGTCAAATTTTGGTGCTACGTCCTCTCCCTGAATGGTTGAAGTTTTGAAATCCGAAACAGCAGGAACATCTGTGATGGTATACTTCACAGGTGTCTGCGATTTCTCTTCCGGCGGATAATTTTTAATGGTTTCCACAGAAGTTTTCTTCTTCTCGATCTTCTTCACTTCCGGTTCTCTTTTTTTGTTAAGAACCAGCTTTTCTTCCTTGATCTGGGAAAACGCCACCGACGAAACCCCTAAAAATAATATGGATAATAATTGAATTTTCTTGTTCATATTTTCTTTATTTGAAAAAAATATATAACGGGCTTTTATTTATTGGAAGCAATATAACTGCCTAATAAAGCTTTCCCCGACTGTTTTGAAAAAGTTCTCCCCAGTCTGAATATATTAAACAGCCAAAGGCTTTGATAAACTTGTAATTTGTATTGATAATTTTTCGTTGCACTATTCTCAGCTACATCGTAACTGTAAACAATATCATAAGGAAATGCTGAAGGCAGTAACCCGACTGTGATCATACTTCCTATCATTGGGTTTCCGCAAGGAGGAGTATAGGTTTTCATCGGATGCAATGTTATCTTAGATACATTGGTACTGTCTTCTACAATTTCATAAATATCAGAATGTTTTAAAATCTCAAATTCTTTCTTAAGATCCTTATTCACTACAAAAGCTTTCTGTTTTTGGAAGTCAGCTTTTGCATGGTTATACTCTTTTGGATAGGCACTGTACGAAGGAATGCAACTCCAGAGTGAAGCAGAAATTAAAAAAGAATATATGGAAATTTTAAAAACTTTCATGTACTATTTCTTAATCTGTTTTTTAACTTCTTTTGCTTCTGCAACAATTTCAGGGAAATCCTTGTAGTTTGCAATGATCTGATCACAGGTATAACTTGCCTGGTAGTTATCTTTCAGGCCGATATAGTTTTTCGCCATCAATACCAAAGCTTTTGCTCCCCAGAATTCTTCTGATGCATAGTTGTTGGCAAGCTTAAAGATCGTCTCATTAGAAGACTTGAAAGCTTTTCCTTTGTTCTGATAGTAGGCTTTTGCATATAAAGCTTCTGCAGCTACTGAAGTATTGGATGATTTTTCAAGAGAAGAATAGGCAGTCTGTGCATCTTTATCTTTTCCTGAGTTCATCAGGCTTCTTGCTTTGATCACTTTCGCAGTTTCAATAACGGCTGCCGAGTTTTTAGAATTGGCGATTACTGCATTGGCTAATTTTTCAGCTTCTGAGAAATTATTTTCTTCCGCATACAGTTTCATCAATTCCACATTTGCATAGTTTTTAATGCTGATGTTAGAAGAATTTTTAATGCCTTCAAGGTACTTTTTAGCTTCAGCAGTATTACCCTGTGCAAGGAAGATCTGAGCTAAACGAGTTTGTGCATCATCCTGGTAATCATTCTGAATTCCAGCAACTTCCTGAAGAACAAGTAAAGCTTTGGTTGAATTATTGGTCTGGTAATAACTCTCTCCCAATTCATACTTCGCCTGGTACAACCCTTCCCCTGTTGGGTTCTGTGTCAGATACTTTTCATAATAAGAAATGGCATTCTTATAATCTTTCTTCGCAAACAACTGCTTACCTGTAGATAAGTTGATCTCATCAATTTCAGCAGCATCTACATTTACTCCAATATTTCTTGCGAAAGTTTCATATCCTGAAACATCTCCGTTTTTCGTAAAGATAGGTTTTGCAGCCTGAACTACTTTCTGAGCATAGGCCGTATTTTTATACTGCTCACCCAGAGATTTTAATTCAGAAAGTGCTTTATCATTCTGATTCTGGTCGATGTAATTCTGCGCCCTATAGATAGAAGCATTCGCAATCAGATCTTTATCAGAAGAACCTTTAATTACTTTTCCGAAATAGTCATTGGAGTTCGCAAAATCATCCTGAGCGGCATATGCTGTTCCTATTTCGTACTGAGCATCATCATAATATTCAGAATCCGGATATTTTGATAAAAGGTTTTTAAGGTTGTTAATCTTCGCCTGAGTATCCCCTTTGAATCCTAAAGCCATTGCTTTTTGATACAAAGTATAATCCGTAGCATCTTCGTTTTTATCATAGATAGCAATGGCTTCGTTCAGATCATTGTTGGCATAATGGATATCTGCAAGACGAAGTTCTGCATCATTTTTAAACTCCGGTTTCGGATTGGTAAGATACTGCTTAAAGTAAGTAGCAGCCTGATCAAACTTTTTGGATTTAAAATAGGCATATCCTAAATCATAAGGCAGCTGCTGTTTTTCAGGGAAGTTTTCAGTCAGAAGCTTTTCGTAACGAGCAATGGCAGAAGGATAATTCCCTTTCTGGTAATATACCTGTGCCAGCCAGTATAAAGCTCTGCTGTTGAATTCCTTATTGATATTGAAACCAAGACTTCTTAAGAAATATTTCTCGGCCTCATCATAATTTCCTTTGTTGAATTCTTCAGTCCCTAACAAATAAGAAACCTCCTGGTCTACTTTGTTGATCTCAGGAGTTGAACTCTGTAATCTGTCAATTGCATTCAGCGTTTCTTTATAGTTTCCGGAATACAGATAAGATTTCACCAATAATGACCTCATTTCTGCAGCATTGGCTCCGTTCTGATTTTCGTTGATATAACTTTGAATTACCGCCGAAGGACTTTCAAACGGGTTACCGATATCGTAACTTAATTTAGCGTACTGCTCATGAGCCAGTTTTTTCACTTTCGCATCATAATCCATCTGATAAGAAGAACGGAATGCAGAAAGAGCCTCCTGTTTTTTATCTACGGCCAGATAAGCATTTCCTAACTGGTAATAAGCATTTTGAGCTAAAGCAGAATTACTGTTCAGAAGCTGGTTGTAATAAGAAACCGCTTCATCATATTTCTTCAGCTGTGCAGCCACAAATCCCATCTCATACAAATCGTTTTCAGATGGATTCTGCTGTACACTCAGATAATCTTTTAAATGCGGATAGGCAGAAGTGTAATCATTCTTCATGAAATAACTCTCCCCAATGATCTTATGAACTTCCGCTTTATAAGAATCTGAAATATTTTCATTCAACAAAGCTGTTCCTTCTGTAATAGCCTGATCGTAGTTCTTATCATTGTAATACATCTGTACATAATAAGGACGTACCAGCTTTGAGAATTTATCCTGATCTTTTATCGAATCAAAATACTGGAAAGCTTTATCATTCTGTCTGTTGCTGTAATACAAATGCCCAAGCATATAAGCAATATCTCCTTTTTGGGACTGATCTGCTGATTTATAAGCTTCTTCAAGGGCATCAGTAGCTCCCTTAGAATCACCCGTCATGAATTTTGCATATCCAAGCTTCAGAATATACTCGGTATTCTCCTCCTTCGAAAGCTGATACTGGTTTACTTTTTTCAAAGTTTCCAGCGCTTTGTCGAAATCTTTTTTTGCTAAATAGTAATCTGCCAATGGAAGATTAGCTTGCGCAAAATAAGCAGAATTAGGGTATTCTTTCATGAAAGCGGTTAACCCTTCTTCAGCATGATTTTTCTGAAGAATCACACCGATCACATTATCAAAAAACTGGGCGCCTTCTTTTTTCGAACGGGACAAATTCTGATTGTAGAAATATTGCCTTGCATATTCGTATTGGGAAGCGTTGTATATTTTGGTCTGATAAAGATTTTCGGCTAGATTGAACCTGTAATTTTCTTTCTGGGTAAAATATTGGGACTGTTGAGCATCGGAGATTCCGAAATAGATGACCGCAGCCGCTAAAAGTATTTTTTTTGATTTCATTCTTCTTGATATAAGAAAATTAGTCTAAATAAGTTAACGAAAATATTAAAAACTTATTGTTTAAGCAAGTTTTAACAGTGTTAATGACAGTTAATTCTTATTTGATAACAATGTAAATTTTCTCACCATACAATGATAAAATTTACTACATTCGTTTGATAAAATATAAACAATTTTAATAAACAGTTATCAAATACATATTTTAATTTGATACTTTTTCAACAGCAGCTAAAAACATACCATAAATACACCATCTCATGAAATTTAAGATTCTTTTAGCATTAATTTGGGTAAACCTCCTGCAGGCACAAAAGTTTTATTTTCCAAAGACAGCTGTAAATGACTCTGTTATATTGGAAAAACAGATTCCAGGACTTGCACAGCAAGTAATTCCTCATCTTCAGTCGGTAAAATACAAACCGGAAAACACTGTTGATCTTATGGATAACCTTTTCCGTTTGCAGATAGTGGCTCAGGATTATAAAAATTCGCTGACTTCTCTTACTGAAAACCGTAAGCTCTTCGCGGATAACAATATGGGAGACTACAGATATATCGGATTTGAACTGTATGCTCTTGCGAAAATGGAGCAAAAAGAAAACAGCACCTCATTTTCCAATGCCCTTCAGAAAGTATTCAACCCAAAATATGAAAGCCTTCCGGAAAAATTAATTCCCAGACTCGGCCCTGCTCTTGATGGGGATGTAAAAGAATCCAGAAAGCAGCTGAAAAAAATACTTGACAAACAAAAAGACAAAGACAGTATTGATTACAGGACTGCCCTTGCTCTGTGCAAAAGTTATTTAAGCTATAAAACCTATTCGGGAATTAAACCTCGGGTGATGCAGCTGCTGGCGTCAAAAGACAGAGAAAGATTCATTATTGAAAACAGAGACCTTACTATAAAAAACGGAAATACCTTAACGATCACCATTGTTCGGAAAAAGGATAATACTTTCCCACTACCTGTAATTCTTACCAATAATATTTATGCCGGTCCATTTGATGAATTCTTTGGGAAGAGAGCCGCTGCTTATAATTACGTAGGAGCTGTTGTTAATACCCGAGGTAAGAGAAACAGCAATAATGTGAACAATCCCTTTGAACATGAATCGGAAGATATCTACGAAGTAATCGACTGGGTCAGCAAACAGCCCTGGTGCAACGGGAAAGTAGGAATGATCGGAGGAAGCTATTTAGGCTTCAGCCAGTGGGCAGCCGTAAAAAAAGTGCATCCGGCTTTGAAAACAATTGTTCCTCAGGTTGCAGTGGGAATCGGGATTGATTATCCGGCTCAGAATAATATCTTCATGAGCTATATGCTTCAGTGGATCCAGTATGTTACCAATAATAAGTTTACCGATGAAGCTGATTTTACCAATGCTGTAAAATGGGATTCTATTTTTACAAAATGGTACAAAAGCGGGGAATCATTCAGATCGTTAGATAAAATAAGCGGGAAACCCAGCAAAATATTCCAGCGTTGGCTGGATCATCCGGGATATGATGAATACTGGCAGAAAATGGTTCCTTACAAAGAGGATTTTTCAAAAATCAACATTCCCATTTTGACTACAACCGGATATTATGACGATGATCAGATTGGTGCACTGTATTATTTTAAACAGCATCATTTATACAATAAAAATGCAGATCATTATCTGGTCATAGGCCCCTATAATCATGGTGGAGCTCAAAGTTTCGGATTTACTTACGTGAATGGCAATCCTATTGATCCGGTGGCCAGAATAAGCATTGATGATCTTGCTTTTTCATGGTTTGATTATATTCTTAAAGGAGGCAAAAAACCGGAAATTTTAAAAGACAGAATTAATTTTCAGGTCATGAATACGAATACCTGGAAACATGTGGGTGATCTCGATAAAATGCATAATTCTTCTTTGAAATTCTATCTTCAGGACAAAAAAAATACGCCTTCAGTCTTTAATAAACCTGAAGCTCAAAGTTTCACAACCCAAATTATTGATTTTAAAAACAGGGATCAGAAAGACATTTATTACAATGTCAGTAAAAAAGACAGTATTAAAATGACTAATTCTGTCGCTTTTGAAAGTGAAATTCTTGACAAGGATATGATCATGAGTGGAAACCTGTCAGGAGTTTTCAATGTTTCGATCAATAAAAAAGATTTTGATACGGAAACCTATCTGTACCAGATTTCTCCTGATGGAAAATCCTATTTACTATCAACTCATATCGTGAGAGCCAGCTATGCAAAAAACAATCAAAAACGACAGCTTCTTGACCCGGGCAAGACAGAACAGATTCCCATTAACAACTCATATGTTATGAGTAAAAAGATAGAGAAAGGAAGCAAACTCCTTTTGTTGGTCGGCGTTAATAAAAATCCTAACTGGCAGATTAATTATGGATCTGGTAAAGATGTAAGTGAAGAAACGATAAAGGATTCTGGGGAACCGCTGGAAATAAAATGGTACAATGACAGCTATGTGGAAATACCTCTTTATAAAGATTAAAATCCATTGTTTGAGCATTTTTACCTAAATGTTTTTAACAGCTGTTAACATCAAAATAAAAAATCATTACATTTGCTTTTTTTCAAATCAAATATAGTTATTGAATGAGTCAACTTTTTAGAAGAAAAATCTATTCAGATACAGATACTTCAACGGGACTTTTAAGAGTGCTGGGTGTATGGGACATTGTATTTTTTGGTATTGCGGCTATTATAGGAGCTGGGAGTTTCAGCAGTTTGGGAGAAGCCGTTTTCAGAGGGGGTCCCGGCGTTATTCTACTATATTTGATTTGCGGTTTTGCCTGTGGGTTTACGGCTTTATGCTACGCTGAATTTGCCAGCAGAATTCCTACTGCAGGTTCTGCTTATACCTATGCTTACGCCAGTTTTGGAGAACTTATCGCCTGGGTTATCGGCTGGGCGCTGATCATGGAATATTCTTTTGGAAACATTTATGTAGCCTTTTCCTGGTCGGATTATTTTACCAGTTTCCTGGGACGTCTTGGAATGCATATTCCTGATTATCTGACCTGCAGCTATACTGAAGCAAGGAAAGCTGTTCAATATGGTTCAGAAAATAAAGAACTGTTAAATGCATGGAAAACAGCACCGCTAATCGGAAGTTTGAAATTCATTGTAGATATTCCGGCGCTGGTGATCAATGGTTTAATTACATGGCTTTGCTATGTAGGAGTAAAAGAAAGTAAAAACTTCAATAACTCTCTGGTTATCTTAAAGCTTGGAGTAATTTTACTCGTTATTCTTGTTGGTTTTGCTTATATCAATACTGAAAACTGGACCCCGGTAAGCCCGACAACTGGAACACCATCCTTCATGCCGAATGGTTTTGCCGGAGTAATGAGTGCCGTATCGGGAGTATTCTTCGCCTATATCGGATTTGATGCCTTAAGTGTTCTATCTGAAGAGACCAAAGACCCGCAGAAGACCTTACCAAAAGGAATGATTATCTCTCTTGTATTGTGTACCGTGATCTATATTGCTTTGACATTGGTCTTAACAGGAATGGTAGATTACAAAAAATTTGATGGTGTGGGAGATCCGCTTTCATTTATATTTGAAAAAACGAATGCTAATGTAGCCTGGATGGAGCTTGTTGTTTCCTTCGTTGCAATTGTTGCCATTACTACCGTATTATTGGTTTTCCAGATGGGACAGCCGAGAATATGGTATGCCATGAGCCGTGACGGACTGATGCCTGCAAGATTTCAAAAAATACATCCTAAGTACAAAACGCCATCCTACGCAACGATCGTTACAGGAATTGTGGTAGGTATTCCTATCCTGTTTACAGATAAAACGTTCATCCTTGATTTTACCAGTATCGGAACCATTTTCGCTTTTGTACTGGTATGTGCCGGAGTACTAATGCTTCCAGCTAAAGAAAAAATTAAAGGCAGATTCCACCTTCCTTACGTGAACGGTAAAATCATTTTCCCTGTCATTTTCATTGGAGGTTTACTGGCTTTCTACCAATGGCAGCCTGAGTTTTTTGATAACCTGATGAACTGGTCAGACCCTAATGAAGGAGAATTCAGAGCTTCTATTTTCTTTTTTATTATCATCAACCTGATTCTATGTGTCGTAGCTTTTATCAAGAATTTATCATTAATCCCATTGATTGGTTTAAGTTCATGTCTGTATCTTCTTACAGGAATGAGCCATGAGAACTGGTTCTGGTTCGGAATGTGGTTCCTGATCGGTATGGTTATTTATTTCTGCTACGGATATAAAAACAGTAAGCTTGGAAAAGAATTAAAGGACAGCTAAGTAAGTACTTAATAAAATTGCGAAAAGGCAAAATAGCAAATAGGTTAGACCTGATGGAAAGACTGATTTGTTATTTTGCCTTTTTACTTTTTGAGACTCTTTTAAAAATCGGCAGAATTATTGCTTTCAACTCAATTGAACCAATAAACTAACCCGCCATGTCTGAAAGAATCAAAACATACAGAGAGTTTTATCAGTTTTATCTTACTGAGCATAGTAAAACAGGAACCCGCATTTTCCATTTTATCGGAACGTTTCTCGTATTTTTCGTATTATGGTACGTCATCAGTTCCGGAAAAGAAAGATTTCTTTGGTACATCCCGATTGTAGGCTATGGATTTGCCTGGTTCAGTCATGCTGTGATCGAGAGAAATAAGCCGGCTACTTTTAAATATCCTTTATGGTCTTTAATTTCAGATTTCAGACTGTTTTTTGAACTATTAATCGGGAAACAAAAGTTCTTTACGTCCAATAACCAGCCTCAAAAGCAGGAATAGCTTTAGGACTTTCTGATTCTTTTTTTGTTCTGGAAATTAAATTTTAGCTTATAAAAAACTCGTGCCATTGCGGTTCGATCCGTAGCTTTATGAATACTATTGAGATTCCTTGCTTTGCTCGGAATGACAAAACAGAGTTTTGA
>NZ_JCAKRV010000020.1:0-102521 GCF_059515165.1 Chryseobacterium sp. CS3K3.1
GTTGATAGTTCCTGCTCCTTTTGGAGGAGTTCCCTATAATTACAAGTACAACGGTAAGGAACTGCAGGAAAGTGGTATGTATGACTACGGAGCGAGATTTTATATGCCAGATATTGGAAGATGGGGTGTGGTGGATCCTTTAGCTGAACAATATCGTAGATGGTCACCATACAATTACACGATGAATAATCCAATCCGTTTTATTGACCCTGATGGCCGTGGTGTGACAAGTACAGGAGTAAAAGATAATAAGGATGGAACATACACTGTAGTAAATGCCAAAGATGACGGTAATAATGGAATTTATTTAGCTGACGACAAAGGGAATTATGATGTTAATACATCTCATCATATTGCCAACTCTCTGACACCGCGTTCTTTTATGGGAGACGATAATAAAGCTGTTGAAGGGGCTGTAATAAGTCCTGGTGATTTGAGTGGTAATAATTTTCTTAATGATTTGATGGGACCTAATGAACCTAATATTTTTAACTATATGGCGAATGGAAAAGGTAATGAAAAATATGATTTTAAAACAAATGGACCTAATGGAGAAGTAGGAGGAACAGATCAAAGGCCTGAAGGAATGACAGTGACACAATACACATATCGAGGTCTGCTATTTTCAGTAAATACAGGAGATAAAACAGATAATGTAACCGTAATTGCTTCAGCCAGAGATATTGGAAACTTTGGAGCAGGCTATATTGCAGGAAATAATGGTTTAACTTGGGGGACTGGAAGATTAGGATTTGACGCTCTTCAAAGTTGGCAGCAACGTAGCTTTGCTACTGAAGGACAAACCACCCAAATGGCACAAAAAGTAGGACATAGTCTTGGTTATAAAAAAATATACTGAACGACGTGTTAATGCTTATAAATCTCAATCTTCAAATCCATTACGTGGTCCTAAATAATATTGATTATGAGAAAAATATTTAAGACACTTATTATATTGGCTTGTCTTAGTATAGGCTTATTTCTTTGGTCAGACCAGCGTCGTTCCTTTTTCAAGACATCAAATGGAGAATATGTTACAATGTGGAAGAGATGGGGTGGAACTTGTTATTTAATTCCTGGTAAATATTATGGGATTGCAAGGCCAAAAGATGGGTATATAAAGACATCGAATCGAGGTTATTTTACTTTTTACTATAGTAATAGATTACCGAATCTTATTTTAATAAACAAAGAATCAGAAGATAATTATGAAATATCTAATTCAGTTAATAAAAAGTACTCGTTTGCAGACTATATATCAAATAAAGAAAAATACAAACCAATAATTTATAAAAAAAATGCAAAAAAATTCTCTGATATAAATAGAGATGCTTCTTTTTTAAGCATAAATATACTGGAGGGTTATGCTACTAATGAAACAGGAGAAATGCAGAGATAAATGATACAAAAAAGGCACTCTTTAGATAGTGATGGTCGGAAGAAATTCCGACCTTTTTTATTTTTTTTAACTTTGCACTTGATCCAAGATCTCCACCTACAAATACGATTAGAATTGCAGTAATATACCCTGAAGTTCCATTGTTATATATCTTTTTGTGGTTTTATAGCCCAAATTATTTGCTCTTTTGTAAATCAAGAGTAGCATAGAAGTAATCATTGTTATATAGATCATTACTGGATCTGTCTCAAAAGCTGGTGGGAATGTTTAGTAGGTGTATCTTTGTATTATGCTAAGAGATAATGAACTTCTTAAATTATTACTTCCGGAATTTTAATTGAATACTTTAATATCCTCCCCGCTGGTTCTAGCGTCTCGCTCGTGCCCGTAATTAAGAAAAAGCTACTGCATAAATAGTGGTTTTATCCGTTACACTTCTTATTATATAGGGATAATTTTCATTAGGAGTTTATATTCTATGATCTTCCTTGTTGCTACGTAAGGTTTATTCATATAAATTTTGCTTTTATAACTTCATGATATAAGTTTTCTTTATTTTAATATTCCAAATTTTTTTTATTTTATAATATTGTTATATATTAATATATATCAATGTGATAGTGGAATTAGGGTAATGAGCTTAATGATGGGTAATGAGCACAAGCGAGCCCCCGCTCTCACACGATTGTATCGTGTGCTAGATGAAAAGAAGAGATTATCTCACTTTTGATACAGTCTCTTTTTATCTTTTTTTTAAAAAACTATACAGATATACAAGGATGATCATCCGAAGTTGATAAAAAAAAATTATTGTAAACAATATGAAATGAACAGCTTATATTTTCATATCCCAAAAATATGTATATTGTATTACCAAATTAAAGCGTAATCCGAAAAGCATATAGAGTAGGAGAAAATCAAAAAATATTACTATGAAAAACTTAAGAAAACTTTCAAAAAGAGAATTGAAAACTGTTCAGGGAGGTATCCCAATGTGTCTTGCAGGATACTTCTGGTGCTCACTGGAAAGAAAATGTATCCCTGTTGGATCACCATGCGGGCTTATTATCGATTAACTAATTAAAAATAGTAAAAAAGGCTGTCTCAGAAATGAGATAGCTTTTTTTATGTGCTGACCACCAATCGACTTAGGAATCAGGAGCGTTAAGAAAATTTCAATGTAATCCGTGAAAAAATTTCCACTGTCTGAGCATGGGGCTTGCTCAGTACCGAAGCAGAACCGAATGATTCATGCGAGTTTGGAAATTTTAGGAGTACATTTAAATTTTTAGCGGATGATTCCCGTCTTGAACTTTTGCATACTTTTGCTTCAAGGCAAAAGTATAAATGAAAAAAATGTTATTTTGCAATCTTAATTACAGAACTTTCGTGCGATCCAGAACAAATTATATTCTTGCTGTTGGTATCATTTTTTTGAATGTTATAATATTACTGGTAAATATATATATAATAAGAAATGGTTTTCGTCTCTTTGAAGGAGGCTTAAATTTTTCTACCCTGTTAATGATTTCAAATGTTTTTATCTTTCCTGCAGCTGCAACATTTTTCAAAAACTTAAGAGGTGAATTTATAATATTAGCACTGAACATATTAGGAATAGTTATAGCCATTTTAGGAACTTTCCTAGCTTTTATGATGATAACAATTCAATGCTAAAGGTAGATTATTGCGTTAATATCTGACCTAGGAATCAGGAGCATTAAGAAAATTTGAATGTAATCCGTTAAAAAAATCCGCTGTCTGAACATGGGACTTGTTCAGAACCGAAGCAGAACCAGATGATCCATGCGAGTTTAGAAATTTTAAGAGTACATTCCAATTTTTAGCGGATGATTCCCGTCTTGAACTTTGTATACTTTTGTTTGACTACGTCGAATCTTCGATTTCAAGACAAAAGTATAAGTATAAATTATGAATGAAAATCATCAGATCTGGATTTTCATCTCTCACTGAAAAACCGTATTTTTGTACATCTAAAAAGTAAAAGAACGAATGAATTCCTACAAAAATCCATTGGAAGAGCGCTACTCCAGTGAAGAAATGTTATTTAACTTCTCACATAATAACAAATTCCAGAATTGGAGAAAGCTTTGGATAGCTCTTGCTGAAATCGAAAAAGACCTTGGACTTGAAATTACAGACGAGCAGATCGCTGAGTTAAAAGCTAATGCTGAAAACATCGATTATGAGAAAGCAGCAGAGTACGAAAAAAAATTCCGTCATGATGTAATGGCTCACGTTCACGCTTATGGGGATGTGGCGCCTTCAGCAAAAGGAATTATCCACCTGGGAGCAACTTCAGCTTTTGTAGGAGACAATACAGACTTAATTCAGATCCGTGACGGGCTTTTAATCTTAAAGAAAAAGTTGGTGAACGTGATGAAGAACTTAGCAGACTTTGCTATTCAATATAAAGACCTTCCGACTTTAGGATTCACACATTTCCAGCCGGCTCAGCTTACAACAGTTGGGAAAAGAGCTACGCTTTGGTTACAGAGTCTGGTTCTTGACATCGAAGAACTGGATTTCTTCCTTGAAACCCTACGTTTCAGAGGAGTAAAAGGAACAACAGGAACAGCTGCAAGTTTCCTTGAGCTTTTCAACGGTGATTATTCCAAAGTAAAACACTTAGATAAAGAGCTTTCAAAAAGATTTGGCTTTGATAAAGTTTTCGGAGTTTCCGGACAGACTTACGATAGAAAAATTGATGCAAAAGTAGTTGCTTTATTGGGAAATATTGCACAATCTGCGCATAAATTCACAAACGATTTACGTCTGCTTCAAAACCTTAAGGAAATTGAAGAGCCATTCGAGAAAAACCAGATCGGTTCATCGGCAATGGCTTATAAGCGTAACCCAATGAGAAGTGAAAGAATCGGAGCATTGGCAAAATATGTAATGTCTCTGACAACAAGTTCTGCAATGGTGGCCTCTACACAATGGTTTGAAAGAACATTGGACGACTCTGCCAACAAGAGATTAACCATTCCTCAGGCGTTTTTAGCTGTGGATGCTATTCTTTTGATCTGGAACAATATTCTGAACGGAATTGTTGTTTATCCAAACAGAATCAACAAACATATTATGGAAGAGCTTCCTTTCATGGCGACAGAATACATCATCATGGAAGAGGTAAAAGCGGGTGGTGACCGTCAGGAAATCCACGAGGTAATCAGAGTTCATTCTATGGAAGCTTCCAAGAAAGTGAAAGAGGAAGGAAAAGAAAACGACCTTATTGAAAGAATCCTGAATGATAATTCTTTAAAACTAGACAAATCAAAACTGAAAGAAGTTTTAGATCCTAAAAACTTTATTGGTTTCGCGCCGATCCAGACGGAGGAATTCATCAAAAATGAAGTGCAGCCGATTATAGACCAAAACAAGGACTTAATTGGATTGGAAGCTGATCTTAAAGTATAAAACAATATGCAGTCTTTTGGGCTGCATATTTTATTTAATTCGTATGAAGATTTACCTGTTTTTTATTTTATCTTTATTTCCTGTGATGATATTTTCTCAGGATTTAAAACCTAATAAAAAAATCAGATCCGATGCTGATTTTAGCCATATGGTTTCAGGGATTACCGCTCCTGTTAGTTTGGGTGACTTTTCCAGGACGGCATTGTTTACAAACTCCAAAAATGATAGTGTTTTTGCTGCAGAATATGAAAATAAGAGTAACGATGCATTATTTAAATTCAAAATTATTCCGGCTTTTCTTGACGAAGAAAGGCTTTTAAATCATTATTATAGAGATTTAGCTGAAAGAAAATATACTCCTAAAGAAAATGAAAAAGTAAATAAAGGAGTAACCTTTAAAGATGGAAAGTTCAAGCTTCACGGAATCAGCAGCTATTTTCACCATCTTAACAGATTGATTAATGTAAGAGTTTATGATGCAGGTTTTTGGGTTTTTATTTCAGAAATAAGCCAAAAAGGGAATGATACTTTAGTTCTGGATAAAATGCATGACGAATTTTTAAAGAATTTACAACCAGCACAAATTGTACAAAATAATCCTTTAACAAGATATTCGAATATTATTTATGCACCTGTTGCTGCTCGTGACACGGTATTATTAAGAATCACCATGAGTAGTGCTACAAATAAGATGAAATGGATATATGAGAATATTGATAAATATGAAAGAGCTTCAGGAATTCCTGGAATACTTTTAGATTTTCACATGGCGGGAATTAATGGTTTTATAGATTATAAGACGAAAAAAAATTCCACACCAATTAAAGAAGGTAATTTCACAGTAGATAAATTGATTTCGTTCTTCACAAAACTTAGAAATGATGGTTTCACAGACGAATATTTAATGGAGCAGTATAACTATTTATTAAGTCCGCCAGAAAATCATCAGTTTGATTATGAAGGTTATCAAAAGTGGAAGCTAAACAATTCTATAGACTATGATGTTGCTAATAAGTATTATATTATTGTAAATTCGCGTAAGAAAACAGATCTCACTAAAGACGAGTAAATTAAGCTTTGAAACCATCTCCAATTCAATGAAAAAAATACTTTTAACCATCATACTGATACCAATCATTTCTTTTTCTCAGGCTAAAGAAGGTTTACATTATTTCAAATCCAAAGATTCTTTAGTAGGAGTAAAAGATAAAGCAGGAAAAATAATTGTTCCTGCACAGTTCAAAGTCTTTTCATTCCTAAAAGATGAAGATCCTGTAGAAGGAGAAACCATTCTTTTTGACGGAACTAAAGAAGGCGAAGAACCGGAGAAAAATGCATGGGGCTATGTGTATGACAGAAATGGAAAATTCCTGTATCAGCCTTTCCTTTTTGACAATGGAGCAGATTATTTCTCTGAAGGGGTAAGAAGACTGGTTAAAAATGGTAAAGTAGGATTTGCAGACCGAAACGGAAAAATTGTCATTGAAGCTGAGCATAATTTTGCATTCCCCTTCAATTACGGTTATGCTGCATTTTGTGACGGCTGTGATTGGGAAAAAACAAATGACGAGCACAGATCCATTGTAGGCGGAAAATGGGGAGTGATGAATGTCAAAGGAGAAACGGTTCAGCCATTGGCAAAACCATCAGAAAAGGATGTTGAAATAGACGGGAAATACTACCCGAACCCGTTTCAGTACAATGAAAAGGAGAAGAATATCCTTCAGTTCTTTGAAAAGCAGAAGAAAAAACTGTCAGATCTTTATTATGTGAATTTTTATGACAAATTATCTGAAAAAGAAAAGAATCTGTTTTTTGAAATCGTAGAAAGACCAAAAGAAAATTTTCCCTATTATCAGGTGAATACTTATAATGATAGGAAGAAAGATTTAGATATGCTTTACCGCTTCAAGTTTCTGGTTTCAGAAGATGGTAAAACATTTTATGCCATTGAGGATTTTAATGAAAAGAAAGTTCCTTTTGAAAACTGGCTGAAAGAAGAAATAAAAAATGCAGAAGACTTTCAGAAAGAACATAAGGATAATCCGAATAAATTTATAAACAAGTAGCAGAATTTACTCAGAAGATGAGAAAACGTATAATAGTATTGATGCTAGCTTTGGGATTTGTGAGAAATTATGCACAAACAGATAAAGCGGTTTATTCAATCATTGATGCAGCTGCTCAGGAAGTGGCAAAAGAATCAAAAGCATACTCTGTTTCTGTAGGTGTTGTAAAGGATGGGAAAATTTATATCAAACACTTTGGGGAGATTGATAAAGGAAAAGGTAATAAAGCAAACGATAGTACTTATTTTGCGATAGCTTCCATTACCAAACTTTTTACAGGCCAATTGCTGGCGCAAGCTGTGTTGGATGGAAAAGTAAGCCTTGATGATGATGTACGTAAATTTCTGAAAGACCCTTATCCAAACTTAGAATACAATGGAGTTCCTATAAAAGTGAGAGATTTGATTTCGTATGAAACTGCTTTGCCTAGAAATCTTCCTATTGATGATGAACTGAGAAAAAATATGACGGATGAAACCGCTTTTTTATACAGTAATCTGGTGGAAGGATATACAAAGGAAAATTTTAAAAGAGAATTGGCTACTGTAAAATTAGAAGCAGAACCTGGTACAAAATATAAATACAGCAATACAAGCCTGGAATTAACCGGCCTTATGCTGGAAAATATATATGGGAAAAGCTACGAAACCCTTTTGAAAGAAAATATCTTTTCAAAAAATGGGATGGATCATACCAAACTGGAACTCGGTAAAAATGAAATTCAGGCCAATGGATATTTTGAAAATGGTCGTTTGATGCCAGTCTCAAAAAGTCTTTTATGGGGAGCAGGAGGGTCTAAAACTCAATCCACAATGGTAGATATGGTGAAATTTTTAAAACAAGAGCTCAACTCAAACAATAAAATAGCACAGGAATCTCAAAGAAATATTGATAATAGCAAAGAAGCGTGGGTTGGATATTTCTGGGACAAATATCTGATTACAGAACATGGTAAAAGAGGATATAAACATGGTGGGTCTTTTGGAATAAACAGCTTATTTACAGTATTTCCGGAGTTGAATATCGGAGTCTGTATCATTGTGAATGTCAATGGAGCTGAAACATTTTCTGCACTTTATCATGGTACCAGCAGTTTAGTGGGAGATCTTATTTCCACTTCAGATAAAAAACAGGTATATGGATATACTGTGAAAGGAGATAAATTGATCTTCTCTTATGCTCATCCTGTAAATTTAGATGCTGGCCTTCTTCATACCGTCTCTGTAGCAGGAAGTTTCAATGACTGGGATTCCGAAAACAAAGATTATCAAATGGTACAAAAGGATAAAAACCACTATGAATTGGAAGTTCCGGTATCTCGTTTTGAAAAAGGAAAAACGTATTCTTTTAGATTGGTATTGAATAAAGAAGAATGGATTGGAGCCTCTAAAAAAACATCCAATAATGATGGTACAAAAGATAATAATCTGGCATTTGTTTTATAAGAAAAAGTTAGAGGAAAAAGAAAGTAAAAGAGTAAATTTGTACAGAATAATGATTGGAGGGAAAATCTCTTTCAAAAATTTCCAATATAGATGGGTTTAAAGAAAAAACTTTAACTCAGAAAAAGTAAAAAAGAAAAATAAATCTAATATTAAAAATCTGACATCTAATTTTTAATAATGTTACAGAATCAAAATCATCAACAATTAATGACCGATCTTAAGGAGCTGGTAGACAAGACAAGAAGTCAGGTCGCTGCTCAGGTAAACTCGGCAATGGTGGTTTTGTACTGGGAGATAGGAAAAAGAATAAATGAAGATGTTTTAGATAATAAGAGAGCAGAGTATGGTAAAGAAGTTATTGTACAAATCTCTCAACAACTTACCTTAGAATTTGGAAATTCATTTTCTGAGAAAAATATCCGAAAAATGATGCAGTTTGCGTCTGTTTTTAGTGATTTTAATATTGTCGCATCAGCGATGCGACAATTATCATGGACTCACTTTCTGCTTCTTATTCCTATTTCGCAAGATACTAAAAGAAACTTTTATCTTGAAGTTTGTAAAATTGAAAATTGGAGTGTCAGAGTCTTGAGAGAAAAAATCAATTCTCTGCTTTTTGAACGAACAGCAATAAGCAAAAAGCCTGAAGAAATAATAGATAAAGAACTGAAAAACTGGTCTGAAAATAATATTTTAAACCCTGACTTAGTTTTTAAAGATCCCTATTTTCTAGATTTTTTAGAATTGAAAGATACCTTTTCTGAAAAAGATTTAGAAGAAGCCATTATCGTAGAACTTCAAAAATTCATTTCTGAATTAGGAAGTGATTTTGCATTTCTTTCAAGACAGAAAAGAATCACAATAGATAACAGAGATTACTATCTGGATTTACTTTTCTATCATAGGAAATTAAAGTCTTTAGTCGTTATCGAACTGAAATTAGGTGAATTTGAAGCCAGCCATAAAGGGCAGATGGAGCTTTATCTCTCATACCTTAATAAATATGAAAAAGTAGAAGGTGAAAACCCTCCCATTGGTTTAATACTTTGTTCCGGGAAAAATTCCGAACATATAGAACTCATGAATCTGGAAGGGGATAATATAAAAGTAGCAGAATATTTACTTATCTTACCTTCAGAAAAAGTTTTGCTTGAAAAATTGCATCGTTCAATAGAGATAGCAAGAAATAAATTTGAAAATAAAAAATAAATCTAATATTAAAAATCTGACATCTAATGTCTAATAACAAAAGAATTTTCGTAGAAAAAAGAGGAATTTTCGATGTTGAAAGTCCAAAAATTTTTGATGAAGTAAAAGCGGTTGTCCCGGCAGTTCAAAGTGTGAAAGTATACAATGTGTATGATATTTTCAACCTGAATGACGGAGAATTTGAAAAAGTGGTGAACAACACTTTCGTAGACCCTGTTACTGATATTTTACATACAGAAAACCCTGCAAAAGCTATTCATTTCGGGATGGAATTTTTGCCAGGTCAGTATGATCAGAGAGCAGATTCTGCACAGCAGTGTATCGCTTTACTGACAGAAAATGAAAAATCAAAAGTAAGAAGTGGAAAATTAATCGAATTTGAAGGAGTTTCTGAAGCGGATTTGGCTAAAATCAAAGACCTTTTGATCAACAAAGTAGAATCTCAGGAAAAAGACTTATCCATTCTGGATATTCCTGCAGATGAAACCCCGTCAAAAGTAATTATCCACGAAAACTTCATCAATTTCAATGATGCAGAACTTGAGAACTTCTATAACAGCCACGGCTTTGCATTAGGATTGGATGACCTGAAATTCATTCAGGAATACTTCAAAACTGAAGAAAGAAATCCTACGGAAACAGAATTAAAAGTATTAGACACCTATTGGAGCGACCACTGTCGTCACACGACATTCGAGACAGAATTGTCAGACATTCAGTTTGAAGGTCAGTTCAAACACACATTGGAAACTATTTTCAATGATTATATCGAAAAAAGAAAATTCTTAGGCCGTGAGCTGAAGCCAATTTCCTTAATGGACCTGGCAACAGTATGCGGTAAATATTTCCATAAAACAGGGAATCTTGATAACCTTGTTATTTCTGATGAGATCAATGCATGTACCATTCAGATCGAAGCAGAATATGACGGTAAAAAAGAACCTTGGTATTTATTATTCAAAAACGAAACGCACAATCACCCTACGGAAATTGAACCGTTTGGTGGAGCATCTACTTGCTTGGGAGGTGCTATCAGAGACCCGTTATCCGGAAGATCTTTCGTTTTCCAGGCGATGAGATTAACGGGAGCTGCAGATGTTTTGGAATCTGTTGACAAAACTTTACCAGGAAAACTCCCTCAGAAAACCATTACCAAACAGGCTGCCAACGGATATTCATCTTATGGTAACCAGATCGGTCTTGCCACTACAATGGTTTCTGAAATCTATGACGAAGGCTACAAAGCCAAGAGAATGGAAGTAGGTTTCGTTACAGGAGCTGTTCCTGTAGACTGGGTAAGACGTGAGAAGCCTGAAAATGGTGACTCTATCATTATCTTAGGAGGAGCAACAGGTCGTGACGGAGTAGGAGGAGCAAGCGGAAGTTCAAAAGAGCAGGACGAAACTTCTATCCACACGATGAGTTCTGAAGTTCAGAAAGGAAACGCTGTAGAAGAGCGTAAAATCCAGAGATTATTCAGAAATCCTGAGGTAACAAAGCTGATCAAAAAATCAAACGACTTCGGAGCAGGAGGAGTTTCTGTAGCAATCGGTGAAATTGCAGACTCTTTAGAAGTAAACCTTGATGTATTACCATTAAAATATGAAGGATTAAACGGAACCGAGCTGGCTATTTCCGAATCTCAGGAAAGAATGGCGGTAGTTGTGGATCCTCAGGATAAAGAAAAATTCATTAAATTCTGTGAAGCTGAAAACATTGTTGCGGTAGAAGTAGCAAAAGTGACAGATTCAGGAAGAATGCAGATGTTCTGGAAAGGAGACAAAATTGTAGACCTTTCAAGAGCTTTCTTAGATACCAACGGATGTTCAAAATCTCAGGAAGTGAAAATCACTCACCTTGAAGAAGTAAAAGAAGAAACAAAAGCTTTCACAGCAGAAAACTTCCTGAACATCTTAAAAGATAAAAATGTAGCTTCCCAGAAAGGACTGCTTGAAATGTTCGACTCTTCAATTGGGGCAACCACAGTAGCAATGCCTTTAGGTGGTAAATACCAGCAGACCCTTATGGAAGGAAGTGTGCAGACACTACCGATCTTAGGAGCAAAAGATATTAAAACCGTTTCTTTGGCGAGCTGGGGATTCGATGCTGAAATCTCAAAGCAAAACTCACTGTTAGGAGCATCTTATGCTGTTGTAGAGAGTGTGGCGAAGATTGTGGCGATGGGAGGTGATTATAAAAACATCAGACTAAGCTTTCAGGAATACTTCGAAAAATTGGGGCAAAATCCTGAAAAATGGGGTAAACCTCTAGCTTCACTTTTAGGAGCTTACAATGCGCAGATCAATTTAGGTCTTGCAGCGATTGGAGGAAAAGATTCCATGAGTGGAACCTACCAGGATCTGAATGTTCCGCCGACCTTGATTTCTTTTGCATGTGCCAACGGAGATAAAGAAAATATCATCTCTCCTGAATTGAAAAGTGCAGGGAACAAACTGTATTTCTTCAATCACGTTGCTCAGGAAAGCGGACTTCCAAACTATGATGCTTTAAAAGAAGCTTTTGAATTCATTTTCGAAAACATCAAAGCAGGAAAAATTGTTTCTGTAAAAACAGTGAAAGAAGGAGGTTTGGCAGTAGCTTTAGCAAAAATGAGTTTCGGTAACAGATTAGGAGCTGAAATCAATGCTGACGAAGCTGTTTTATTAGCTAAAAATATCGGTAGCCTGATCATTGAAACTAAAGAAGAATTAAGCTCGGCTGCTCTTCAGTTGATCGGAAAAGTAGTTGAGGATGAAACTTTGAGCATCAACAATTTCAAATTTCAAATTTCAAATCTTGAATCCAGTTTCACTTGTACATTCGAGAATCTCTTCCCTACTGTAGAAAAAGAAAAGATCACGGTTGAAATTGATGAAAAATCAAACTCAATCCATCCAAGAAATATCATCATCAAAAAACACGGAATCGCACAGCCGAAAGTATTTGCTCCGGTATTCCCGGGAACCAACTGTGAGTATGACACGCTGAATGCATTCCAGAAAGAAGGTGCTGTAGTAAGCAGCTTGCCTTTAATCAATATCAATCATCAGTTACTGGATGAAAGCATTGATGCATGGGTAGAAGAGATCAGAACTTCTCAGATTCTGGCATTCTCAGGTGGTTTCTCCGCAGGGGATGAGCCGGATGGTTCTGCAAAATTCATTGTCAACGTTCTGAAAAACGAGAAAATGAAAAATGCAGTTCATGAATTATTAGACAGAGACGGAATGATCATTGGGATCTGTAACGGATTCCAGGCGCTTGTGAAATCAGGATTGTTACCTTACGGAAGAATCAAAGATCTGGATGAAAACTCTCCAACGTTAGCTCACAATGCGATCAGAAGACATATCTCTCAGATGGTTACTGTACAAGTAGTGAATGATGAAAGCCCTTGGTTAAAAGGAATGAAAGGACAAACTTTCACAATTCCGATTTCCCACGGAGAAGGACGTTTCATGGCTTCAGAAGAAGAGATTAAGAAATTATATGAAAACGGGCAGATTGCTACCCAATACATTGATCTTGACGGAAACATCGCACACGGAATGCCATTCAATCCTAATAACTCTTTATTTGGAATCGAAGGAATCACCAGTCCATGTGGAAAAATCTACGGAAGAATGGGCCATCCTGAACGTTTTGCAGAAGGTCTCATGAAGAATATACCAACCGCGAATTATCACAACATATTCAAAAACGGTGTTGAATACTTCAAATAACAATACAAGAAAAATGATCGTCATCCATGGCGGTCATTTTTCGTCTTTAAGAGGTTTCTACGAAGAAGTTTCCAGTGTTCTGATGAAAGATACAGACTGGAAAGTAGGGACATTAGATGGTTTTGATGACATCCTTTACGGAGGGTTTGGAGTAATCGAAGGCAAAGAAGAAATTGAAATCATCTGGAAAGAATCAGAAAAGTCAAAAGAAGACCTTGGTTTTAATGCCACCCGTGAATTCTATGAAAACAAGATCAGACAGGGAAAACCCTTCAATACAGAACTCATTCAACAGAAATTAAATGAATTGATCGAAGGAAAAGGACAAACACTTTTTGAAATCCTGATTGAAATTATAGAATCACATATGAATATTACGCTGAGCCTGGAATGATGAGTATTGAGTAATGAGTGGAAATTTTTAAACGATGAAATTTTCCAGCTAGCTTCGTCCAATCAACTTGTTGATTCCTTCTTTGCTTCCTTGAATCAACACACTCACAATAAAAATCTTTGCGTCAAAAAAACAGAATATATTATTAACCATTAAGAATAATAAAGATTATAAGGAAAGTTAAGATTCATCGATGATGAATAAAGTAGGCTGCTAATTAATAGCTGTGCTATTACCTTAATACTTCTTCACTCCTTCAAAAATCTTAATGGTTCAAATAAGTTTATTCGACCAGGGTACAAATTGGTCGATAGCTAAGTGAAACGCCCTTGCGAACGAAAACATAAAAGTTAATACCATTAGCGCCTTTTGCGCTAAAAATCATATAAATTAAGGAGAATTATTTCCCTTAAACAATTTTTTCTTAATACTTTTACTTCAACAAAACAGGAAACAATAAAGTTCAATGAAGAAAATTATTTACGGGCTGTTCTTCGGTGACAGCATTACCTATGGAGAATATGACGGAGTTTTTGGCGGATGGGTAGATATTCTGAAAAGATATGCCCTGCAGAAATTTCATGAAGGAAATGGAGATGAACTGATTCTCTTCAATCTCGGAATAGGAGGAGAAACCACAGAAGGATTACTCAAAAGAATTCCTCATGAATTGGCTGCAAGAAATTCTGCTGATGGAAATATCGTTTTTCTAAGTTATGGAGCCAATGATCTTGCGGTAAAAGATGGAGTACAGATCGTAGATCCTGAAAAATTTAAAACCAATATCAAAGAAGCTGTTGCCCATGCCAGGCAGTTTTCCAATACCATTTATCTCGTAAGTATTCTTCCTTTTTCTCAAAAAATAGATGGAGTAGTGGTAAGTTCAGGGAAGAAAAGAATCAACGAAGATGTTGTCACATATAATCAGATTTTGAAAAATATTGCGGCAGAAGACTCATTGGGATATATAGATTTTTATTCTGCTTTCCTAGATGATAAAGAAATTCTGCTTTCTGCAGACGGTGTACATCCAAATGAAAAAGGCTATGGAATGATGGCCGAAATCGCAATACCAATCATTGAAAAGTATCTGTAATGCCTAATTTATTTTCTTATGGAACCCTGCAGAAAGAGCAGGTACAGCTTGAAACTTTCGGAAGACATTTGCAGGGTGAAAAAGATGTTTTATCAGGCTACAAATTAAACATGCTTGAAATCACAGATCCTGAAGTCCTGAGAAAAAGCGGCCAGAAATACCATCCTGTACTGGAGTTTTCAGGAAACAATGAGGATGAGATAGAAGGAGTACTTTTTGAAGTGACAGATGAAGAGATCCTCCAGGCAGACGAATATGAAGTAGATGATTATAAAAGAATAGAAACAGTCTTTAAATCCAGGAAAAAAGGATTTATCTATGTCGGAAAATAGTTTCTCATCTTTTAAAACATTGTCATTCCGGGCAAAGCAAGGAATCTAAATATGAAGTTTTCTCACAGCTTTTGCAAATGGAGTAACTTTTAGACTTAATATGTGCTTTTCTACTAATATGACCAATTTAATATTCAATAGAAGTGGGCTTTAGTCCACTTATCTTATAAAATAAATCCATTGGCTTTAGCCCAAATTTAAAAAAAACTACTGACATACCCTTGTCACAACCTGTTTTTATCTTTGTCATAACAAAAAATCAAGATATGAATAAAGTAAAAATCGGACCTTTTAAGGTAATCGGTATTGCAGTAAGAACAACCAATGAAAATGGACAGGCAGGAAAAGATATTCCTGTACTATGGGAAAAAATGATCAGCAAGAATATTGTCAATTCAATTCCAAATAAAATAGACAATACCATTTATTCTATCTACACCGATTACGAAAAAGACCATACAAAGCCTTATACAACAGTTCTTGGATGTAAAGTGGAAAACCTAGATAATATCCCGGAAGGAATGGTCGGCTATACTTTTGATGGAGGAGAATATCTGAAATTTACCACAAAAGGAGATCTTTCAAAAGGGTTGGTTATCAACGAATGGTTAAAAATCTGGGAAATGGATTTGAACAGAACATTTACCGCCGATTTTGAAGTGTATGGAGAAAAAGCACAAAATCCTTCAGATGCCGAAGTAGATATCTTCATCGCTGTAAAATAAAAAAGTGAAAAATCTCATACTTTCACAGACCTTTGAACTGAAGACGTGATATTCCCCTCCTTTGGAGGGGTGTCAAAAATTCAAAGAATTTTTGACGGGGTGGTTTAGCAGCATTTTTCAATAATTCCCCCATTTTAACTGAAAACATATTTCCCATACACCAAGACTCCGACAATCACAGATGCAATGGCCGTCAGCAATACAGCTCCGGCAGCAATGTCTTTAATAAAGCCAATTCTTTTGTCGAAATCAGGCTGAATGATATCACAGATCTTTTCAATAGCGGTATTAAAAATTTCAGCACTTAAAACAGCGACTGAAGCGATAATAACCAAAGCGGTGTCTGTGCTGCTCAGGTTGAAATAAAAAATAAGGAAGAGATTGACAAAAAATGCCAGAAGCTCAATCTGGAAATTTCTTTCTGTTTTAATCATCATAAAAACACCCCGGAAAGCATTGAGAAAACTTTTATGGATGGGAGGTTTTTGCATAATTTTAAACTTTTGAGACAAAGATAGTCTTTGTATTTTGATAAAATAGAGTTGCCCGAAGAAATATAAGCATAATATCAAGGCTCAAAACAAATTAAGGATCTTTGTTAAAAACTCCTCCATATTATTCTTTTCTTTGTTGTATCTATTTATTATATTTGTAGAAACTTATTTTATAAATCTATGAAATTTATTATTTCAAGTGGTGAACTGCAGAAGGCTTTGCAAACTGTAAGTGGCGTAATATCAAGCTCTCAATCGAGACCGATTTTAGAAAACTATCTTTTTGAATTAGACGGAAATAATGTTACCATTACAGCATCTGACGGTGAGACAACTCTTGTTACTTCCCTGGAAGTAAAGTCTGATGATACAGGTAAATTTGCTGTTCCTGCTAAAATTTTTCAGGATTTTATCAAGACATATGGTGAACAGCCTCTGACATTTGTTGTAAAAGACAATGCTGAAGGTACCGGAAGCCAGCTTGAGATTTTAGATGAAAAAGATAATTTCGCAGTAGCATTAGACAATGCTGATGACTATCCTGAATTACCGGAATTCGACGCTTCCCAAAGTGTAACAATGCCGGCAGGAGTATTGTCTGAAGCATTGACAAACACACTATTCGCTACAAGTAACGACTCTCTTCGTCCGGTAATGACAGGAGTGCTTTTCCAGTTTGGAGAAAATGAAACCAATTTCGTTTCTACAGACTCCCACAGATTGGTGGTATACAAAAGAGCAGACCTGATGAATGCTGAGCCGATGGAGTTTATCATGCCTAAAAAGCCTCTTAACATTTTCAAAAATATCCTGGCTAGTTCCAATGAAGACGTTACCATCGACTTCAATGAGAATATGGCTAAGTTTACTTTTGGTAAGCATATCTGGATCTGCAGACTGATTGACGGAAAATATCCGAACTATACTGCGGTAATTCCAAAAGAAAATCCAAATGTATTGACCATCAACAGAAATCTGTTGTTAGGAGCTATCAAAAGAGCATCTATTATGTCTAACAAATCTACCAACCAGGTAAGATTCAAGCTTTCCGGAAATATTCTTCACCTTCATGCAGAAGATACTGAATATGCCAACAAAGCAGACATGCAGATTCCTTGTGATTACAACGGAGAAGATATCAATATCGGATTCAGCTCAAAATTCTTAACAGAAATGCTGACGATTTTAGGATCTGACGATATTACCATGAAAATGTCTCAGCCTAACAGACCGGGGATCATCGAACCTCTTGATGGTCTTGAAGAAAACGAAAATATCTTAATGTTATCAATGCCGGTTATCGGATTGTAATAGTAAGATAACAAATAATAGAAAGCCGGAATTCTCCGGCTTTTTTTGTAGTCTGCTCTCTGACTTATAGTTGTAAATAGGGGCTAATCGACTTAGGAATCAGGAGCGTTAAGAAAATTTAAATGTAATCCGTTAAAAAATTTCCATTGTTTGAGCATGGACAAAATTTAGAACCGAAGAAGAACCGGACGATCCATGCGAGTTTGGAAATTTTAGGAGTACATTCAAATTTTTAGCGGATGATTCCTGTCTTGAACTTTTGTATACTTTTGCTTCAAGGTAAAAGTATAATAAGAAAAAAGCATTTAATAAACATGAAAAAAATAACAACTCTTATTCTATTATTATCATCTATCACTTTATTTTCACAAAATAATATCAAAGTATATCATGAGAAGAAAGGAGATACTTTGAGCCTTTATGCAGATAATAAGGGAATTTACCCGATGTCTTTAGTGTTTTCAGGATCTCCGGAAGTAGAAAATATGAGAATACCACAACCATTTAGAACAACACAGGTGATTCCTGCTAATTCAGTGAAAAATAAAGTAGGTTACTTTATTGTCGATGATAAAATGAAAGGATGGAAAGTGAAAAAGATTCCGGGCTATATGATGTATATCGGAGATGTTACTTTAAAGAACTATGATAAAGATTATCATTATGATTTACCTTTTAAAAAAGGAAAATCATTTAACATCTATCAAGGATATAATGGAACTTTCTCTCATCAAAATGAAAATTCTTTAGATTTTACAATGCCGGAAGGTACTGAAGTCATTGCTGCCAGAGAAGGGTTGGTAACTGATCTTGTAAGCACCAGTGATATAGGCTGCCCAACAAGAAGTTGTGTAGATAAAGCAAATTATATCACTGTTCTGCATCCAGACGGAACGTTTGCACAATATTATCATTTAAAGCAAAACGGTGTTAAAGTACATATTGGAGATCAGGTGAAAAAAGGAGATGTCATTGGATTAAGTGGTAATACAGGGTGGAGCAAAGGGCCTCATTTGCACTTTGTATGCTATCTTCCCAGAGTGGAAAATGATAAATACAGAGAAACAATCAAAACTCTTTTCAGAACTGGTGACGGAAATAAAAATGAATATTTGACAGAGAAAAAGACGTATTCAAAAGAGTATTAAACAGATAGTGTTATTTGTGAATCATTAGCGTCATTAGTGTTTAAATTAACTCATCATGGAAATAAAAATACAGTCTTACCACACCTCAGATTTTTCCGCAGAGTTCACAACCGAAAATTACAGCGTGTTTCTATGGAAAGGTTCCGGTGTTTTCTCAGTAGATGGTATTAATTATTCTTACAGCGGATACAATATTCTCTTTCTTTCTCCTTATCAAAAGGTAAAGCTGGTTTCGGAATCTGATGAAAATATCCACGTGCTTTTCTTTCACGGAGATTATTACTGTATAGAATATCATAAAGAAGAAGTGGCTTGTAACGGACTTCTTTTCAATAATATTTATCTGAATCCCGGGGTTGAACTGTCAGAAGAAAACTTCAATTATATTCTTGAGCTTTTTAATCATATTAAAAAAGAAGAATCTGAAAAACATCCGTTTTCGGAATCCATTATCAAGACCTATATCCAGCTTATTCTTGCCATTGGAAGCAAACAGAAAAGCAGTATTGAAAACAATGTGGTTTCTCACGAAAAGCTTCCCAATAAAAATGCTGCAGAATTTCAGAAACTTCTGGAAACATATTTTAAAAATGAAAAAGAACTGTCATTTTACAGCGATAAGCTAAACATTACCAATAGTACATTAAGCAAGGCAGTAAAGAAAGAATTCTCCAAAACACCCACTCAGCTTATCAATGAGAGAATTATTCTGGAATCTAAAAAACTACTACATTTAACCTACAGATCTGTAAAGGAGATTGCTTCTGAACTGGGATTTGAAGATGAATTTTATTTCAGCAGGTATTTCAAAAAGTCAGTAGGCTGCTCACCTAAAAATTACAGAGAAAAAGTAGGGATCTCCGTGGTGGCGAAAATGTCCATGTAATGTCCTGAAATGTCTATGTTGGTGCTGCAGGCATGTGAATACCTTTGGTAAAAAATAAATCACATGAAAAACAGCAGACTTTATCACCAATTATTACAATGGGATACGTACTTCTTCAATTTTCTCAGAATTTCAATTTTCATCGTCATGGCCTGGATTGGAGGCTTGAAAGCCTTTCATTACGAAGCTGATGGAATTGTACCTTTCGTAGCCAACAGCCCTTTGATGAGTTTTTTTTACAAAAATGCAAACCATAAAGTGCTTAATGAAGATCAAAAATCGGTTAAAGAATATACTTTGTACAAAAATCCGGAAGGAAAGGTAGTTCAGAAAAATATTGACTGGCATCAGAAAAACAGAACGTATGCGTTCTCCTATGGCTTGGGAACAATGATTGTTGTGATAGGAGTTTTGGTAGTATTGGGAATCTGGTTTCCTAAAATTGGAGCTGTTGGAGGCGCTTTAACATTTTTAATGTCACTCGTTACCCTGTCATTCCTGATCACTACTCCTGAAGTTTACGTCCCCAATCTGGGTGGAGACTATGCAACTCCTCAATATGGATTTCCATATCTGTCAGGGGCAGGACGTCTTGTACTAAAGGATATTATCATGATGGCTGCAGGGCTGGTGTTATTTTCTGACAGTCTGAAGAAGCTGGTAGGTCCGTCGGATCAATAGATTCCCGAATCAGCAGCACAAAGATTAACGAAAATTTATTATCTTAAAATCGCTTGTAAATTTCTCTATTTCTCAAAAAAACACGACATTTGTAGCTCGAAAAATCACACCGGAAAGGGTGTGGGATTTCAAATAAAAGTTTCAAAATAGAGCAGATAAAACCTTAGGGTACATCTGACAAATTAAATAAGTAGATAGATTAACAAATGAAAATATCAAACAACTGGCTGAAGGACTTTGTAAAAACGGAATCAAAAACTGAAAGAATCGGTGAATTCCTTACAGATATAGGTCTTGAGGTTGAAGGGATAGATAAATTTGAAAGTGTAAGAGGCAGCCTGGAAGGAATTGTTGTAGGTAAAGTACTTACCTGCGAAAAGCATCCTAATGCTGACAAACTGAAGAAGACAACTGTAGACGTAGGAAACGGAAAAGTGCTGAACATTGTTTGCGGAGCTCCTAACGTAGAAGCGGGGCAAACTGTTCCTGTAGCCGTTGTCGGAACAAAAATCTATGACAAGACCGGAAACTTTTTTGAAATTAAAGAAGCAAAAATCAGAGGTGAGGTTTCTCAGGGGATGATCTGCGCAGAAGACGAACTAGGTCTTAGCGATGATCATGGAGGAATTATGGTGCTGGATGAAACAAAATATGAAGTAGGAAAAAACTTTGCAGACTATTTTGAACTGACCAATGATGAGGTATTTGAAATCGGATTAACGCCGAACAGAACAGATGCCATGTCTCATTATGGCGTTGCCAGAGATTTACATGCCTACCTTTCTACAAACCAATTGAAGTCGCAATTTAATAAAGTTGCTTCTGAAGTTTTGAATAATGAAGGAACACATGATTTCAAACTGGAAATTGAAGATGCAGAATTGTGTCCAAGATATATCGGAGCCGTTATTGAAGATGTAAAAATAGCAGAATCACCATCCTGGTTGAAAGACAGACTGAAAGCGATCGGATTAAGCCCGATCAATAACGTTGTAGATATTACCAACTATATTCTTCACGGGTACGGACAGCCGCTTCACGCATTTGATGCAGATAAAATTGCAGATAAAAAAGTGAAAGTAGGTGTAGTAAAACCGGGAACGAAATTCACGACTTTAGATGGTGTTGAAAGAACATTAAATGGTTCTGAAATCATGATCAAAGATGGTAAAGATAAGCCGATGTGTATTGCCGGAGTATTCGGTGGCGAGAATTCAGGAGTATCTGATACTACAAAAACAATCTTCCTTGAAAGTGCTTACTTCAACCCGATTGCAGTGAGAAAAGGAGCAAAAGCGCATAGCTTGAATACAGATGCTTCTTTCAGATTTGAGAGAGGAGTAGACCCGAATCTTACAAGAACAGCCATCACTCACGCTATTAAAATGATTCAGGAAATTGCTGAAGGTAAATTGGTAGGTGACTTATTGGAAGAATATCCTAAGAAAATAGAGGACAATTATGTGATTCTTAGATTCTCTAAAATTGAGCAGATTTTAGGAACAAAAATCCACAGAGAAAAAGTAAAGGAAATCTTAAAAGCATTGGAAATTCAGGTTTTAAATGAAATCCCAAATGGTTTCGAAATCTCCGTTCCTGCGTACAGAGCAGATGTAACAAGAGAAATTGACGTGATTGAAGAGATTTTAAGAATCTACGGATACAATAAAATTGATGCTCCACAGAAGATTTCGTTTACTCCTGTTAAGCTAAGTGCTAACGATCAGGACGAACTGGAAAGCAGCTGGGCAAGAACTTTACAAGGTCTTGGTTTCAATGAAGTAATGAACAACTCATTAACTTCTGTGAAAGACGAAACAGATGCGGTAAAACTATTGAACCCTTTAAGCGGTGATCTGGCATTCATGAGAAAGTCTTTATTGGAAGGACTTCTTCAGAATACAGTATATAACATCAACAGAAAAAATCAGGATATCAAGTTCTTCGAATTAGGAAAAATTTATCACAAAAAAGATAAATACGAAGAAAGAAAACAACTTGCATTATTGGTTTCAGGAAGAGATGTTGCAGAAAACTGGCTTCAGCCAAAATCTGCAGTAAGCTTCTATAACCTTAAAGCTTATGTAAAAGTTTTATTGGAAAGATTAGCTGTAAATTATAAAGAATTAGCTCTAACTGATGACAGATTCTCTGATGCATTGGTATATGAAGCGGATGGTAAAGCATTGGTAAGAATCGGAAAGGTAGCGCCTGCTTTATTGAAAGACTTTGATATTGATCAGGAATGTTTCTACGCTGAAATTGAACTGGAATTTGCTCAGGAATTGCGTTCTAAAAATGAATTGAAATTCAAAGACATTCCGAAGTTCAACAAAATCAGAAGAGACTTAGCTTTATTGATTGATAAAACAGTTAACTATCAGGATTTATACCAGACGGCTAAAAAGAACAAATCTCCATTCATTAAAAACATTAATCTGTTCGATGTGTATGAAGGTAAAAATCTTCCTGAAGGTAAGAAGTCTTATGCCATGACCTTCGAGTTGTTAAACGAAGAAAAAACACTGGAAGAAAAAGAGATTACAGAAGTAATGGATTCTCTGATCAAAGCTTTCCAGAAAGAATTCAACGCTGAGTTGAGATCTTAATACTTGAAAATATATTTCATTAATAAATAGAAACGGACTTTTTTAAGTCCGTTTTTTTTTTGTTTTTTAAGTTTAATAAAAATGTATTAATATGTTTTGGCTAAAGCCAAATGAATTTTTGTGGATAGAAAAACGGGCTAAAGCCCGTTCCTATTGAATTGCATTAGTGATATTAGTGAAAATATTAGTGTTATTCGTGTTTAAAATGGAAATTTTGTATAAAAACACTCTATCCACAGCCTTTGTCACTCCGTAGAAGTCTCAGGGCTCTTTATAAGCTAATTGTAATAGAGATTCCTTTGGAATGACAAAGGCAACGTTACAACTTTAGTGCAGATAAAGTTCTTATGTATTAAGGCTTTCAATCCTTTTTTGATCATCAAGAGCATAAAAATAATTCTGAAAATTATTCAAAATACAAGATGTTAAAGAATAATAAAATTCACGGCAGCCCGTTTAAATAATATAATTTCCGTAAATTTGGGTTAATTCAAAAAGAAAAAAATGAAAAATCTTTTTTTAAGTATATGTACAGCTGCAGTATTGGCTTCATGTGGATCTATGACAAGCCCGTCTGCATCTAAAGTAGGAAAAGCTCAGCCTGCTCTTGCCAGCACAAAATGGACATTGGCTGAAACGGTAAAAGGTAAAGTTCCGACATTGAATATTGAAGGAGAAAAGATCACCGGAAATGCAGGATGTAACAACTATTTCGGAACGGCTACCATAGATCCGTCTACAGGAAGTTTTACAGCCGGACAGATGGGATCTACAAAAATGATGTGCAGCAACATCGGGGTAGAACAGAACTTTATGGATATGATGGGGAAAGCTAACAAATATGTGGTTTCCGGAAATACTTTAGAATTGTACAAAGACAATCTTTTGTTATTGAAATTCACTAAATCAGAATAAAAAAACAAAAGGAACTCAATTGAGTTCCTTTTTTATGTTTAGAGTGTTATTAATCTTCCTCTTCTTCGTCGTACTTAGCCAACTCTTCATCGCACCATTTGAATGCTGCTTCTACTACTTTAGTAGCCTCGTCTGCCATCGTTTCTTCATCATCACCTTCAAGATCATCTAACCACTCAACTTCTTCTTCCTCAACGTTTAAGATAAATCTTGGATATTCTGTATGAACTACGAATAGATCCTCTGGAAATTCCGAATTATCTGCTAATAAAAACTTTGGTAATTTCATTTTTTTAATGTTTTAACTTTCTCAAAGATAATTAAAATTATTGATTTAAGATGACTTCAAAAACATTTTTGAAACTTTTTCAGCTTTTTTGCTTTCAGAATAATCGTAGAACCCTTCTCCAGATTTTACACCCAGTTTTCCGGCTGTCACCATGTTAACAAGCAATGGGTTCGGAGCGTACTTAGGATTTTTGAAACCGTCATACATAACGTTCAGAATAGCAAGACATACATCAAGACCAATAAAGTCAGCCAGCTGAAGCGGACCCATCGGATGAGCCATTCCCAGTTTCATTACCGTATCAATTTCTTCTACACCAGCCACTCCGTTATAAAGGGTTTCGATCGACTCATTGATCATTGGCATTAGAATTCTGTTCGCCACAAAACCAGGGTAGTCATTCACTTCTACAGGAACTTTACCCAAAGTTTTACTCATTTCATAAATGGCGTCAAAAGTCTCCTTGGAAGTTGAATATCCCTTGATAATTTCTACCAGTTTCATAATAGGAACCGGGTTCATAAAGTGCATTCCGATTACTTTATCAGCTCTTTTGGTAGCCGCAGCAATTTTTGTGATAGAAATAGAAGAAGTATTGGTTGCAAGGATACAGTTGGCAGGAGCCAGTTCATCCATCTGACCGAAGATCTTCAGTTTAAGATCAAGATTTTCAGTAGCAGCCTCTACAATAAGATCTGCAGAACCTGCAGCCTCATTCAATGCTGTAAAAGTTGTGATATTACCTAAAGTTTCAGCTTTTTGCTCCTCTGTAAGGTTCCCTTTTGCAATGATTCTGTCAAGATTGGTAGTAATGGTTTTTAAACCTCTGTCCAAAGCTTCCTGGGATACATCTACAAGATTTACTTTAAAACCGCTTTGTGCGAAAGTATGTGCAATACCATTTCCCATGGTTCCCGCTCCGATAACTACAATGTTTTTGATCATTTTTCCTTTATTTTTTATAGATAGTTAAATTTTTTGCGTCTGTAAGGTCAGATTGTGTGACAACAGCTGTTGAATCAAAGGTAACATTTCCTACACTCTGGCTTTTTTTACTGTTATTCTGATTGGAAACAGTAGCTGTTAAACCTCTTATCAATCGTTTTTTCTGATTCTTTGTAAGAAAGTCGGTGCCCACATACAATGTATATTCGCCTTCTCTTCCCATGCCTTTTTGCATCAGGACTTCCAGGCTTTTTATCTGGCTTTTGTTCTTAAATTCTTTCAGAAAACTCATCACAGGCTTATCAGAGGCAGGGCCACAGCATACACTTCCGTAGCTGATTTCTAAATAATTCTGATTCTTCTGTGCGTAAAAGAACGTGAAAGCAAACAGAGCCGTTGTTAGTATTATTTTTTTCATGTTAAATCGCTTTAAAAATAAGCTTAAAATTTTACTTATTAAAATATTCCCAAACCTCCCTGGAAATATCTGAAATCATCCTGCAGTTGACAGCATCCGTTTCCGTTGAATTACTGACAAATACAGCTAATGCATAATGTTTTCCATTGGGTAAAGTAACGATTCCAATTTCATTTTCTGCACCTGTTAGACCTGCATCATTCTTCCCTGAAGCTCCCGTTTTTCTTGCCACAGGCGTGTTTTTCGGAAGCTGTTCTACCATTTTATTCAATCCTGTGGAAGTAGACCATAGTACTTTCATCAGATAATCTGTAGATTTTTTGGAAAGTAATTTCCCGTCATAAAACTTTTTAAGGACATCGACTGCTGATTTTGTCGTGCTGTAATTTTCATATTGAACATTCCAGTCTTTATGCATATCCTCTTCATTATATTTGATCTGAAAACCTTTTACCCCTTTGGAATCCATGAATTTTTGAACAGTTTGGGTTCCTCCCAATAATCTGAGAAGAATATCACAGCCGTTGTTATCACTTTTGGCAACCGTATATTCAATCACTTCACTTAACGGAACTTCTGCATTCTTTCCGGCATATTGATCACGAAGCGGCGACCATGTATTCTCGAGTAAATTTGACTGATCCAGTTTAATTTTCTGATCCAGAGAAAGCTTTCCCTGGTCTACGGCATTCAGAACCGCTGCGGCAATGTGAAACTTGAATACACTTTGCATTGGCAGCTTTTTATCTGCATTTTTATTGTATGTAAAACCATTTTCAAAACCTAGGACAGAAACGCCTACCGTCGCTTTTTTGTTTTTGAGAATTGAGTTTATTTTTTGTTCCAATAGAGAAGTCTGAGCAAAGGTAAATGCTGAAATCAGAAGGAAAAAGAGTGCTGTTTTTTTCATAATATGATCATTAAAAAAGCCCTCTTCCGAAGACCGGAAGAGAGCTGCAATTTAAGACAATTATTACTATTTTAATTCAAAATAATTCAGATTGATTCCATCATTTTCAAAGACAATTCTGATCTTGTTTTCGCCTTTCTGAAGGCTGATATTTTTTGCTGAAACCGTTTTCCAGTTTTCATTTCCACCCGTAGATGACAATGATACTGTAGCTAAAACTTTTCCTGAAGCCGTTTCAATTCTTATTTTAGCATCATTGGCCGCCGAATATCTGATATCCATCGAATATCTTTTGTCTTCTTTGGACTGAACCGTGTATTGAAGCCATTCTCCTGTTTCTGTTTTTCCTACATAATACTGATTGGTAACCTTATCATTACATTGATAAATATCCACCCCATCATTTCTCATCTGCTGTCCGGAGTTCCACTCCGATCTTTTTGCCGGATCACTTACCCAGAGATTAATAAAATCCTTATCCAGATAGGCAGCACCCATTCTTCCCAAATCATATTCTGAAGCGAATATTCTTCCCGGAGCCTGATGATTTCTGAAAGGTTTTGTTGAAATATCTGTAATCTGTCTGAACATCGCATCAATCACATCCCTTTTAATTTCCGTGTTGTTCAGCTTATAATTGTCGGCAATCTGTAATAAAGCTTTTTTGGCATATTCTTTAGAAGGCTTTTCACCTCCGTTTTTCCAGTAATCCAATAGCTTTTCATATTCAGGTGTGATTTTTACATTGGTAATTCCTGCAATATTATCAATCTTTTTCATCGGCCAGAAGGCATAACCGATATTATGCTTGCCCAAAAGCTGGATCAGCTCGGTAAACCATACATTGGAATTCTCACCAGTTTCCCCAAGCCATATCGGCATATTATGTTTCTCTCTGAGATCCAGGGCGAACTTAATGGTTTGATCATCATTGTAATTCCAGTATTTATGAAAACTGAAGGCCATATTATTATCCCAGATCGCCGGAAGTCCGTTATAATTGTTTCCCCAGCCGTTTCCTTCAATAAAAATAATATGCTTTTTGTCCACCTCTCTGATCGCCGCTGTAATATCTTTCTGAAGTTTCCAGAGCGGAGCATTGGACATTTCATCTGTACCATTCGGGTTTTTACCTGTAAAGTTGATGTTGGGTTCGTTAATCAGGTCATAGCCTCCGATCCATGGATGATCCTTATATCTTTCAGCCAGTTTTTTCCAGAGGGCAATTGTTTTTCTCTGATTTTCTTCACTGGCCCAAAGTGAAGGCTTGGATTTATCATTATCAGAGATATTCGCATCATTTCCCTGACCTCCTGGTGCTGCATGCAGATCGAGAATCAGGTATATTTTGTTATCGGTACACCATTGAAGAAGATCATCAGTCATTGTAAAACCTTCCTCCAGCCACGTATCTTTTCCTTTTGCAGGTTCCTTTTCAATCGGTAGTGTATAAAGATTGTAGTGCATCGGAAGCCTTATCGAATTGAATCCGGCTTTGGCCAGAAAATCAATATCCTGTTTAGTGATTCCGTTTTTCAGGTACGCTTTGTAGAACTCATTCATTCCGTCTTCACCAATCAATTCTGCAATTTTCTCCTTAATCTTATACTGAGGGCCTGCAAAATCGGCAGTTTTCAGCATATATCCTTCCTGTAGCATCCAACCGCCCAGCCCAAGGCCTTTCAATTGAATATTTTCACCTTTATCATTAACGATTTTCTGTCCTGAAGTCTTCAGTAATTGTGATGTCCCAAATTGAGACAATAAAAGTGCGGATAATAGAATGGCTCTTTTCATAGTGATTGCAATGTTTAAAATAATAGGAAAATATTAGAAATAATACGGAATGGTGACCAAACGAGATGAATCAAAGTTCACATCTTCGCGTTTGCCGGATATCCATATATGTAAAACAAAATTTTTCAATGCTTTATTGAATTATTCTTCAAATATATTATTTTTTTGTTTTGAAAAGGGTTTTTTATTGATAAATCGTAATTATTAATGAATCGTTTTTTTTTACATGAGTTTCTTAAAATACAAATTCTGAATTAATTAAATATGCAGCTTCATCAAATCAATTTTAATTGATTCATTCTTTGCTTACTTAACATAATCCGTGGCTGAAAATGAAACTTTGCGTTTTATAATAATAAAAAATGCTATCTCATAATCCATTATTCTGATTATAAGATAGCATGATATATTTAAGAATCAGTATGTTTTTAACTGATCAGTTTCATAATCTCCAAAGCCACTTTCAACGCTTCAGTACCATCTTCAAGAGAAACTTCTACATTTTTGTCGTCAGTAATAGCGTCAGCGAAAGAATTTAATTCGTCCAGAATAGCATTGTTGGGCTGGATATTCGGATATTCAAACAGGATCTGGTTCTTTTCTCCTTCCGCATTTTCAATAATCATATCAAATGGAGTAGGGTTTTCGGGAGCATCTTTCATTCTGATCACTTCAGCCTTTTTCTCAAGGAAGTCAACGGAAATGTAAGCATCTTTCTGGAAGAATCTGCTTTTTCTCATAGCTTTCATAGAAATTCTCGAAGTAGTAAGGTTGGCAACGCACCCGTTTTCGAACTCTATTCTTGCATTGGCAATATCCGGAGTTTTGCTGACTACACAAACACCGCTTGCATGGATGTTTTTTACTTTGGATTTTGCAATGCTTAATAAGATATCAAGATCGTGAATCATAAGGTCCAATACTACAGAAACATCCGTACCACGTGGGTTAAATTCTGCCAGTCTGTGGATTTCAATAAACATTGGAGTACTGATGTATTCCTTAGTAGCAATAAACGCCGGGTTGTATCTCTCAACGTGTCCTACCTGTGCTTTGATTCCTTTTTCCTGGCACAGACGAAGAATTTCTTCTGCCTGTTCAAGAGTCTGGGTTACCGGTTTTTCAATAAAGAAATGAAGGCTTTTTTCAATGGCTTTTAAAGCATAATCATAATGATAAACAGTCGGAGTGACAATGTCAAGCATGTCAATCTGCTCAAGCAATTCATCAAAATTTTCAAAATATTTATATCCGAATTCGGCTTCTAATTTCTTTCCGTTTTCAACATCTTTATCATGGAAACCTACAAATTCATATCTATCTGACTGATTAAGAAGTTTTAAATGTATTTTTCCCAAGTGTCCGGCACCTACCAAACCTGCTTTTAACATAGCTGTATTAAATTTTTGTAAAGATAGTGAATGTACATTTATAAAATACATGACTTTTCACTTGGTGATAGTCAGGAATGAACGCCTACATTCATTAAAGAAATTATACTAAATTCACGGTTAGAAAAATAGCTATGAAAAGAATAATTTCGATTGTAATCCTTTCCGGATTATGTACTGCCGGATGTATAGGAGATAGTCCATATGATCCGCAGGCCAAATGTGGTACTCCCACAAATCTGATGTTTGAAAAAGCAAATAATCGGCTTTCCTGGAACTTTATCAGTCAGGGAGAAGGATATTATGAGGTACAGTATGGGGAACAGGGTTTCTCTTTGGGAAAGGGAACTACAGTGGTCACTAACAAGTATTTTTATAGCCTTCCTTTCTATAAAGATAACAAATATGACCTTTACGTAAGAAAAAACTGCGGAATTGACAACGGCCGGAGCAACTGGGCAGGACCTGTTACCGTATTGGCTGGCACTACTACCACCTGCGCAAAACCAGAATATGCAACCTATTCGAAAACAACCTCTTCTGCGAATTCTTCTATTTTTGATGCTACAGTATCCTGGGAAAATGATGGGGTTTCCGCATATGAAACTGTTCTGACAACAAGTTTTGCTCCTCCTGCAAGTGGAGATTTGGTGTTTGCAGGCCAAAAAGCTGTTTATGTAGGATTAAGTAAAACAGTGAATTATAACTTTTTTGTGAGAAAAAGATGTGCTGATAATACCTTCAGTGATTTTTACGGGCCTTATCCGATACAATGGAATTAAAAATAAAAACACAGCAGTCAAAATAATGGCTGCTTTATTTTTGGGATATTCTTTGTTCCGATTTGAAATCTAATTTCTAATTTCTTACTTTTGTCAAATGCAGGATTCGTTTGTACATAAAGGAAAAAGAAAGATTTTAGTAGACTACCTTCGAAACAGAATTGGTATTTCGGATGAAAATGTACTTTCGGCAATGAATGAAATTCCAAGACACCTTTTTATCGAAAGTATTTTTGAAGATTTTGCCTATGAAGACAGGGCATTTCCTATTCTCGCCCATCAGACCATTTCCCATCCGTCCACGGTAGCGGAACAGTCTGAATTGTTGAAGGTAAAACCAGGTGAAAAAGTTTTGGAGATCGGAACAGGATGTGGATACCAGACCGCAGTTTTAATGGCGATGAAAGCTCATGTATATACTGTAGAAAGGCAGAAAGACCTTTTTGATTTTTCCAAAAAGAAACTCAGAGAACTTCATCTGTTTCCAAAATTTCAGAGTTTTGGGGATGGTTTTGCCGGGCTTCCAACTTTTGCTCCTTTTGACAAAATCATCGTAACCTGTGGTGCTTCTACATTACCCACAGAGCTTTTAAAACAACTGAACATCGGTGGAATAATGGTGATCCCATTGGGACCAACGGATGAACAGGTTTTATATAGATTTACCAAAGTAGGGCCTACAGAATTTGAAAAAGAAGAATTCGGAGCTTATAAATTTGTTCCGATGCTTGGAAATACAAATCAATAATGTATTACAGACAAGGACTGGTCAGCCTACTGGTCTCAAATACCTGTTCTTAGCCATAGTTTGTGTTTTTGAAATTCGATAATTAATAAGATTTAATCTTTTTTTAATACATTTTAAATCTGTTTCGGAATAAAAATTGGATTCACATGAGAACCCAATCACTAAAATCTTAATATTATGGACACGAACAGATTCAAGGCGTCACATGATTTTAGTAATCTTCAGAAAAATCTGCATAATAACCCGGGATACAGTATAGAAAGCTATTCCCAGCAGGTGAAAGATTACCTTCATGACATGAAAAGCAGGAATCAGGAAGCTACCAAACAAGGATTTATGGCGCAGGCTCAGAAATCTGCAAAAGAAGTTTGGACAGAAATTCAGGAAATTGCTTCTGAAGCCTGGGAGAAAAACAAAGACCATTCGGATGAAGAGAAATAATTTTTTAATATTAAAGTTCAATAACCTTACTTTTTGCGAGTGAGGTTTTTTATTTAAAATAACCAAACCACAGTACTATGAAAGTTTTTATCAATAAAAGAATTCCCGAGACAGGAATTAAAATGCTGGAAGAAGCAGGCCTGGAGATTATAATCCCGGAAAAAGAAAACCTTTCTTACGAAGAATGGCTTAATTACTGTAAAAATACAGATACGATTTTAAGTATTGGCGCAGATTTTAAATATGATAAGAACTTCTTTGAAGCCTGCCCGAATGTGAAGGCTATTGCTCTTTATTCCGTAGGATTTGATCACGTTGACATTAAAGAAGCATCACAACGACACATTCCGGTGGGAAATACGCCCGATGTTCTGAGCAGGGCTACTTCAGATGTTGCTTTTTTACTGATGCAGTCTGTTGCCAGAAGAGCGAGCTATAATTTTCAGAAAGTAAAAGATGATAATTGGGGAGCATTTGATCCTCTACATGCCCTGGGCCAGGAATTATATGGAAAAACACTGGGAATTTTTGGATTGGGCCGAATCGGTTATGAAATGGCTGAAAAATCAAAAAAGGCTTTTGGTATGAACATCATTTACCACAACCGCCATCAGAATGAGGAAGCAGAAAACGAGCTGGGGGCAGCTTATGTTTCTTTCGAAGAACTAATCAGAAGCTCGGATGTATTGAGTGTACACGCTAATTTTACCCCCGAACAGAAAGAATTGTTTAATTATTCAATATTTGAACAAATGAAGCCGGACTCGATTTTCATCAATACAGCCAGAGGAGGTTTTCATAACCAAAAAGATTTGTATCAGGCACTTGTAGATAAAAAAATCTGGGGAGCAGGTCTGGATGTAACCAATCCGGAACCGATGTCTGCAGATGATCCTATTCTGCAGCTTTCAAGTGTTTGTATTCTTCCGCACATAGGTTCGGCTACTGTTGAGGCCCGAAACGGAATGGCCAGACTGGCAGCAGGAAATATCATCGCTTTTTCACGAAATGAGAAAATGCCGCATTGTGCAAATCCTGACGTTTATTCTGATTATTCAGCATAACTTGGAATTATTTTTGTTTTAAATATGTAAACCCTTAAATACCACTATCATGATACCGGAAGACAATATTAATGAACAGAACAGAAAGCTGGAACAAATGGATTATAATCCCAATGAAGATATTTTCCAGAAAGAAAAACACATTCCGCTTGATGGAGACGGAAATCCCATTCTGGATGAAGATTTTGATGAAGATAAAATCGATAAAGGCCTGGATATTCCGGGAGCCGAAGATGATGATGAAATGGAAGAAATAGGTGCAGAAGATGAAGAAAATAATTACTGGAGTCTCAGCGATAATGAAGATGACCATGAAGAGGAAAACGATGATGTTTTAACGTAAACTTTAACGATACAAAAACCTGCCTTATTGAATTTCAGTAAGGTTTTTTTATGTGAAATACCAACTAATATGGGGAAGGGCAATTCCCCTCCCTCGGAGGGGTGGATTCACAAATCAAAGAATTTTTGAAGACGGGGTGGTTCCATAGTGCAGCACAATAAAATCCTCCAATTCCTTCATCACCCAACTCAAATTATTCCTCATATCAAAATCACTGATTCTAAAAACCAACAACCCCAAAGATTCAAGATATTCCTCTCTTATCCCATCATAAATCTGTTTTTCGTCATGGCTCGAACCATCTATTTCTATAATAAGTCCAAGAGTTTTCACATAGAAATCAACAATATAATTTCCGATAATACTTTGTCTGTCAAAATCAATGGTATAGAATTTTTTTGCACGGACTTTCTTCCAGAATATCACTTCACCCAAAATCCGGGCTTTACGTTTTTCTTTTAATAATACTTTTAAATAAGGATTGTAGGGCAGGTTCTCAACGAAATTCCTGCGGATCGGAATTCCGTTGATGACGGTGAGGATTTCTTTCATGATTGTGTTTTTAACCACCCCGTCTTTCAAAGTTATTAACTTTGAAATCCACCCCTCCGAGGGAGGGGAATTGAGGTATATTTATTCAAATATAGTATTTAATATCAAATGATAGTCGATTTACAGTTTTCATAATTTTGCTTTAAGGTTTAAGCTTAAACCTTAAACTTTAAACCATTCTTCTCTACGCCTCTTGCCTATATTTCCTATTTTGAATATCTTTAAAACTTCAAACATTGTTTAAAAACATAGACCTTTAAATAGCAATATGACATTTCAAGAACAGATACAGCAGGGGATTCCGAATCAACTGCCACAACCCAAACCATACGAGACCAATATCAACCATGCTCCGAAGCGTAAAGAAATTTTAGGGGAAGAAGAGAAAAAACTGGCATTGAAGAATGCTTTACGTTATTTCGATCCTAAGTTTCACGCAGAACTGATTCCTGAATTTAAGCAGGAACTGGAAGATTACGGAAGGATTTATATGTACCGTTTTCGTCCGGATTATGAAATGAAGGCGAGACCTATTACAGACTATCCCGGAAAATCTGAACAGGCAAAAGCGATCATGCTGATGATTCAGAATAACCTGGATTATGCAGTAGCGCAGCATCCACATGAACTGATTACGTATGGTGGAAACGGAGCGGTGTTCTCCAACTGGGCTCAGTATCTGCTGACCATGAAATATCTGTCTGAAATGAGCAATGAACAGACCCTGGTGATGTATTCAGGACATCCGATGGGCTTATTTCCTTCTCACAAAGATGCACCAAGAGTTGTTGTAACGAATGGTATGATGATCCCGAATTATTCAAAACCGGATGACTGGGAGAAATTCAATGCATTAGGCGTTACCCAGTATGGGCAGATGACAGCGGGAAGTTATATGTATATCGGTCCTCAGGGGATTGTTCACGGAACAACGATTACGGTATTAAATGCTTTCAGAAAAATCAAAAAAGAACCGAAAGGAGGACTATTTGTAACGTCAGGATTAGGAGGAATGAGTGGAGCTCAGCCCAAAGCAGGGAATATTGCAGGCTGCGTTACCGTATGTGCAGAAGTGAATCCTAAGATCACGAAAATCCGCCACGATCAGAAATGGGTGAATGAAATTCATGAAGATCTTGATGCATTGGTAAAAAGAGTAAGAGAAGCACAGGCTAACAAAGAAACAGTGTCTTTGGCTTATCTTGGAAATATTGTAGAGGTTTGGGAGAAATTTGATCAGGAAGATTTAAGAATCGATATCGGATCAGATCAGACTTCCCTTCACAATCCATGGGCGGGTGGTTATTATCCTGTAGGACAAAGTTTTGAAGAATCCAATACCATGATGGCTGAAAACCCTGAGTTGTTCAAAGAAAAAGTTCAGGAAACATTGAGAAGACACGCTGCAGCCATCAACAAACATACAGAAAAAGGAACCTATTTCTTTGATTATGGAAATGCCTTTTTGTTGGAAGCTTCCAGAGCAGGAGCCGATGTAATGGCAGAAAACCCGACATTAGGAAGAGAATTCAAATATCCGAGCTATGTACAGGATATTATGGGGCCTATGTGTTTTGATTATGGTTTCGGACCATTCCGTTGGGTATGTACAAGCGGTAACCCTGAAGATCTGAAAAAAACAGATGATATTGCCTGTGCAGTATTAGAGGAAATTGTGAAAAACTCTCCTGAAGAGATCCAGCAGCAGATGAAAGACAATATCCAATGGATCAAGGGTGCACAGGAAAACAAACTGGTGGTAGGTTCTCAGGCAAGAATCCTTTATGCAGATGCAGAAGGAAGAATAAAAATTGCTGAAGCCTTCAACAAAGCCATTAAAAATGGGGAAATAGGACCAGTTGTATTGGGCAGAGACCATCACGATGTTTCAGGAACAGATTCTCCTTACAGAGAGACTTCCAATATCTATGACGGATCAAGATTTACAGCAGATATGGCCATTCACAACGTGATTGGGGACAGTTTCCGTGGAGCTACGTGGGTTTCCATTCACAATGGAGGAGGAGTAGGCTGGGGAGAAGTAATCAACGGAGGTTTCGGAATGCTCCTTGACGGAAGCGATGATGCCGACAGAAGATTAAAATCCATGCTTTTCTGGGATGTGAACAACGGAATCTCAAGGAGAAGCTGGGCACGAAATGAAGGTGCTGTTTTCGCCATTAAAAGGGCGATGGAAGCAGAACCGAACCTGAAAGTAACCCTTCCGAACCTTGTAGACGAAAACTTATTGTAATATAAAAATTCAACATTGGCAACCATCAACAAAAAATTGTTTTCACACCTGAACGTAGAGGATAGTGATCCTGTATGGGAGAAGTTTGCTGAAGTTGAATTTTCAAAGAAAAATATATTTACTGACAACAAAGCCTATCTTGTAGAAGATGGGCTTGTCCGTAAATACTACATCAACAGTACCTCAGATATCGACACCGAGATCTGTGCAGAATTCTACTTTCCCGGCGATATTTTTACTGTTGAAGAAAAAAGTTCTGATGCCGTTTATGAGTCCATCAACAAAGGACTGGCATGGGAAATCACCCTGGATGAGGTGAAAAACCTGTTCGCTGTCAATCCGCACTGCCGTTTCGTACAGAACTACTATCTGAGCAGAAAGCTCAACGCTGCAATGAAAAGGGAAATGCTTCTGCTGAAAAATACTCCGCAGGATCTGTATGAATATCTGCTGAAAAATAAGCCTCATTACATTCAAAATATTCCTTTGAAATATCTAGCTTCTTATATTGGCATTACGGCAATCTCTTTAAGCCGGATCAGGAAGCGTATTAATTAGTGTTATTTTTAACGCAACGCTCGCAAAGATTTTTCATTTTATTTTTACGTTCGCAAAGGCGCTGTCGCTCAGCAATGGTATAATTTTTTAGCTGAATGAAATGCCCTTGCGATCGAAAAAATAGCCATCATTAATATATTCTTTGCGTACTTCGCGTTTTTATCTTTCTACATGCATCCTCATTAATTATCTTTTGTCTATTGCCTTGTCTTCGTAAGCCTTAACGCAACGTTCGCAAATGTGCTGTCGCTCAGCAACAGTATGTTTTTAGCTGAATGAAATGCCCTTGCGATCGAAAAAATAGCCATCATCAATATATTCTTTGTGTACATCGCGTTTTTATCTTTCTACATGCATCCTCATTAATTATCTTTTGTTTATTGCCTTGTCTTCGTAAGCCTTAACGCAACGTTCGCAAATGTGCTGTCGCTTAGCAATGGTATAATTTTTTAGCTGAATGAAATGCCCTTGCGATCGAAAAAATAACCATCATTAATATATTCTTTGCATACATCGCGTTTATCTTTCTACATACCTATTCATTAATTATCTTTTGTTTATTGACTGGCCTTCCGTAAGTTTCTTCCTTTGCTGAAAAAAGAATATGGAAATACAAAAATTAAACTGGGCAGGTGTAAAACTCACTTCACATAACAAAACCATCTTAATAGATGCTGTAGAAGATTTCTCTTATTACAAACCTGTTTTGGGAGATGCTGTAGAGAATCTCATAGAATTTTCAGACCATGTACAGGCAGATTATATCCTGTTTACCCATCTACATCTCGATCATTTTGATAAAGGAGTGATCCGGAAATGCTTAAAGAAAGACGGAAAACTGATCATCTATGCGGGACTGGAACCTATTGTAAGAAAACTTGTACCTGATGTTGAAATGATCGTCCTGAATCTTAATGAAACCTTCACAGAAAACAACATCACCTTCAAACCAGTATTTGCCATGGATGGTGTGGGAGAAATACAGTCTTCCTGGATTGTAGATGATGGTGACACTAAAATCTTTCACGGAGGAGATACCATCTGGCACAACCAGTTCTGGAAGCTTGGAAAAGAAAACCCCAATATAGATTACGCTTTCTTACCCGTAAACGGAGTAGTAGTCAACTTTGAGATCATTGGATTAGAATACAGCCCAGTTCCCGCGTCCCTCAATCTGAAAGAAGCCTTTGCTGCAGCTCATCTTCTGCATGCTAAAAAGCTGGTGCCTATACATTACGGATTGTTTGCTCATGAGAAATGCTATATTCCTCAGGTTTTTGACGAGCAGGATTTGAAAAATATTTCTGAGGAAATAGGACAGGAGCATGTGGTTTTGAAGGATGGAGCAATGCTGGTAGAATCTTAACTGATATTTGTAAGGAAAACTGTCATTCTGAGTGAAATGCAATGGAATGAAGAATCTCAACATTAATAGGAGCAGGTTATTATTCTGAGCATAGACGAAGGAAGCCTGTTTTCTTTTGTGCGTAATAAGATTGGCTTTAGCCGAAATTTAAAATTAAGTTTTGGCTAAAGCCTTTTGTATTTTTCTTTTTATATTGGACAAAGGCCGATGCTATTGATAACCTTATTGTATTTTATTTATTTAATAATAAGAGTTTAGTTTCCTTCGGAACGACAAAATGAGCGCTTAGATTATCCACACAGTTTGTCATTCCGCAGGAATCTCGACAACGATTAAACATCAAAACCTTTAAAATTTCTCAACAAAAAAGCTATGAAAAGTTTTCCATAGCTTCCTGATAATCGATGAGTTTGTATTATATTTTCCCTTTCTCCAGATAGTTTTTCAGATCTCCAAGATTTGTCCACGCATAAGAAGAACTATATTGACAAATATAAATACCATCTTCCTCAAAGATAATACTTATAGTAGGGAGCTTTCCTGTGTTTTTTGAATGTTTGAAATCCCAAAACATTTGATGGGTATATCATATTTTCTCAAACAGCGCAGAATTCCCACAAACTCATAAATCTCAGCAGCCTGTCTGTCTGATAACTCAATTTTAAGGTTAAAGTTTTTTGTGAAAAATGAGAATATAATGGTTTGAAATCCAAAATGTTTTCAGATTATTTTCTGTTTGGTTAAAATACAAATCTGCTAATAAGCTGAGCTCATAGTAAATTATTATATAATATCCAATAAAAAGAATTTATTCCTCTTTCCATTTATTGTATAATCTTTTCATATTTCTACATTTAGTTCCTGTTTGAAAAGTTCCTTCTTGATCATCTTCAATAGTTTTGAAAAGCATATCTCTATATTCAAGTTTAAAATCATCTTCATCTAGTTTTTTCTTAATCACAAAATAGCATAATCTATCAAATACATTCAAATAATTTTCGAAAGCTTCTTTTCTATGACTGTCAAGTACCTTCAAAATTTCTTTTTCTTTTGAAGAGGGTTGTTCTTCGAGAGAATGTATAAATTTCTCATTTTCATTTCTAATTTCAGAAAGTCTTTCTTTTCTCCTATTAAGTTCAAATTCAATTTCAAAAATTGTCATTAAATTATTTGCTGTAAGACTTTTATTAAGATTTGAAAGTTGATAATACGCTACAATTACTGTAGCCAAGCTCCCAACTGCTGAAATAATTCCTGGAATAATATTCCAATCCATTTTGTTGTTATTTTTTATTTAAGACTTCATTTAATAAAGCTAAATATCTGCTATTATTATTAACCATATGAGAGTTATCCTGTTCTTTGATTAACTCAGTTTCAAAAAGTTTTTTAATGGCTAAATCATTATAACCTTTGTTTCTGAAATGATTTACAGCTTCTTGTAAGAGTTTTATTTTTTCATTGTCAAGCTTTAATTTATCTAATTGTGTTTTAATTTTTAGTGCATAATCGAAATCATGTAAATTCATTGTAAGTATTTTTAGTGTAAAGTAATTAGAATAAGATTGGAAAAGGCTAAAGTATAATTATTTTAGTGGGTGGTAATTTTTTCGTTTAAAAATATTAAAATTTTGATATAGGCAATAATTAGTAGGATTACTTTTAATCCAAAAAGAAACCATGAGAAGTAGTTTAAATTTTCTGGAGATGAAACAATATCATCATCATTTTTACCTTTTTTCTTTTCTTTATGGTAAAACCTTGACCAAATAATAGATTGATATGTATACTGAAATAGATCTGAAGTTAGACTGGATAGAATAAGTATAGCAGAATAAAGTAATGATTCATCAAGTATAATTTTATCTTTAAAATTTGTTTTAAATATCCAAATTATGGCGATGCCTGCTAAGCTCAATTGTCTTGTAATATCACTCAATTTACCAGTAAAAGTATAATAATCTTGTTGATATTCTGAAAGCTTCATAATTATTTATCTCTAGGTCCTGTTCCTTTAATATTTATTTTTCCCTTACCTTCAGCTTGACTTAAGGTACTTCCAGCTGCACTTTTTGAACTAGAAGATGTTCTTCCATCTTTTAAAACCTTTGATGCAATTGTTGCGGCTCTTTTTGAAGTTACTTTCTTTGAATCCTTTGTTTGTGAAAGAGCACTTCCCGCTGATGTTTTTGAATCCTTACCAGTGGATTTACTTTTTAATACATTAGAGGCTTGACCTGCAACTTTAGTTGATGTGGTTTTTTTAGGAGTAATTTTTTTTGCCATAATATTGGGTTTTATTGTGAATATTCCATTAATTAATATGTTAGCTTATTAAGGCTTATGTATTATTTTGATTATCAAAAATATAAAAGTAGTTCAACAATAATCTCCGTATTTCTACGGAAATTTTATCAAATATAAACTACATCATTTTCAAAATCTTACGGGTTTCCGTAACTCCCAAAACTTTCCAGTGCTAAAACATCCCATTTACAACCATCCCAACCCTTCAGAACTCCAAAACAATAGTAAAACAGCTCTCCCAAGCCCTCCGCTTATTACAAACAAGTATGTTTGAAACTTCCCAAGAACTTGTGAAGTCTCCTGCAAGTTGGGGGAAACCTCCCAAGACCTTGGGAGGTTTGTTGCAGGTATGTTTGTAACAAAACAACTTTTTTCTATATTTGATTATTAATTTTTTAAAACCAAAAACACAAAAAAATGAAAATTGCCCTCACACAGCTGAGCACTAAAGATCTTGCGACTTTAGCTCAAAGAATTATTTCCAATGCCCAATCCGGAAAATACCCTGTTATTAACAATCATCCTCTTGTAGGCTCTTTGGCATCTTCCTATACGGAATACGATAAGGTCTATACAAAGCAAGTCTACAGCGGAAAAGGGAAGGACGTAGCCACAGCCGATTACAAAAGAGATACCGCGTATGCCAATCTGAAATCTTTCCTGAACGGGTATCGTAAGCTGCCTTCTGCGGCCAACTATCAGCTGGCAGAGGATCTCTACGGAGTATTCAAAACTTTTGGGCTGAACCTGGACAGGCTGAGTTATTCTTCACAAACCGCTCAGATGAAGAAGCTTATAGAAGCATTAGAAACGACAGAAAACAAACAGAAGATCACACTTCTTTCTCTGGATGCAGCCTTTGCAGAGATGAAAGCTAAGCAGGATGCTTTTGAAATAGTGTTTGCAGAGCAGGCGGGAGCTAATGCCGATCTTCGTCAAATGACGAGTGCTAGTGCTATCCGTAAAGATCTGGAGAAAACAGTGAAATCTTATCTTAATCTGCTTACGGTAATGAAAGAGGTATCAGGCTGGGAATTGCTGTACAGTGATACTAACGAGTTGGTGAAGGCAGCAAAGAACTCTACATCAGAGAAGAAAGAGAGTGGTGAAACTCCACAGAAATAGGTGGATTATTATTTTGTTGGAGAACCGCGAACATGCAAGTTGTGTAAGCATAAGTATTTTTTTAGGCGGAGGAACATTTCGACTTCGCTCAATATGAGATTTTCAGCAGGTAATACGTGATTATTTTCCCACAAATCTCACAGATCTTTTTGATATTTATCTGCTTAATCTGCGAGAGATCATTAAGGTATAGATTCCTTGCTTTGCTCGGAATGACAAAGATGCCGTTGAAATTTTATCGTAGATAAAATCCTGGCGCCTTAAAACAGTCTTTTTGAATATCATTTTGCGCCTCTGCGTTTACCAACAAAATATGTTTTTTTGACTCAAAGCTTTTAATTATTATTCTCCTTAAAATAAGGAAGCAAAGGGATGTGGCTGCGCCACTGATGAAGCGGGATGTAAAATGGCAGCTTCATAAAATCAATCTTGATTGATTTTTCTTTGCCCGCTTGAATACCGTATTTCTTTAATTTGATCTTTGCGTTTTCAATTACGGTAAAAAAACTCAGCAATTTGCTGAGTTTTTTATTTTTTCTTAAGGGCATTTAGCTCCTCTTGTAATATCTGGTTTTCTTTTTTCAAGATTTCTATATAATCTCTTTGGCTTTCGAGAAGGAACTCTGGAACGTTACAATAAAGATTACCATTTATGTTATTTCCAAAACCACTACTTCCAGTAATATTATCAAAATGATTGATCTGCTTTGCTTCCTCTTCTTCAAAGATTTCCTCTACGGGAACTTCCAGAAAACGGGCAATTTTTTCCCATTCATCATTGAAAATCCTTACATCTCCACTTTCTTTTCTGCTGTAGTTAGAGACATCTGTGGCGATGATATCTGCAATCTGTTGTTGCGTGATGCCTTTTACTTTTCTTGCATTGCGTAGTTTTTCTTTTTGCATGACCCGTATTTTCTACAAATATGCAAAATTTTTGTTGGAGAATCGCGAAGACGCAAAGTTTTTTATGCTTGATGTCTTATTTTAAGGTGCAGAACATTTCGACTTCGCTCAATATGAGATTTTCAGCAGGTAATACGTGATTATTTTCCCACAAATCTCACAGATCTTTTTCATATTTATCTGCTTAATCTGCGAGAGATCATTAAGGTATAGATTCCTTGCTTTGCTCGGAATGACAAAGATGCCGTTGAAATTTTATCGTAGATAAAATCCTGGCGCCTTAAAACAGTCTTTTTGAATATTATTTTGCGCCTCTGCGTTTACCAACAAAATATGTTTTTGACGCAAAGCTTTTAATTATTATTCTCCTTAGAATAAGGAAGCAAAGGGATGTGGCTGCGCCACTGATGAAGCGGGATGTAAAACGGCAGCTTCATAAAATCAATCTTGATTGATTCTTCTTTGCCCGCTTGAGTATTGTATTTCTTTAATTTGATCTTTGCGTTTTCAACTACGGTAAAAAAACTCAGCAATTTGCTGAGTTTTTTTGAACCATTAAGAATATCAATCTTCACCTTAATATTCTTAGCTATTTAATTTTTCTTAATGGTTTAATGTAATTTATTATTTCACAGCCGCAATAGCCGCTTCATAGTTGGGTTCCTGAGAAATATCCGGCACTTGTTCTTCATAGATAATATTACCTGAAGGATCTATCACCACAACCGCTCTGCTCAGAAGACCTTTCATTGGAGAATCTACCAGTTCCACCCCATAATTCCAGCCAAAATCTGAACGGAAATCGGAAAGCATAACTACATTTTTAATTCCTTCCGCACCACAGAATCTTTTCTGGGCAAACGGCAGGTCTTTGGAAATACAAAGGACTACCGTATTGGGAAGGTTTCCAGCCTCTTCATTAAAATGATGTACAGAAGCAGAACAAACACCAGTGTCTACGCTCGGGAAGATATTCAGAATAACATATCTTCCTTTGAAGGAATCCAGTGTCTGGTCATTCATATTCACATCGGTAAGGGTAAATTTAGGAGCCGGTTTGTTCAGTGCCGGCAATTTGGCATAAGTGTGAACTTCTTTTCCTCCCATTAAAACAGTATTGATCGCTTTAGATTTTTGAGCAAACCCCACTGCAGAGAAGAATAACAGTGTGCTGCAAACTAATTTTGAAAACATGAAATTTATTTTTAAGCTAAATTATTCTTTTTTCAGGAGCTGAGATTAATTTTAATTCAAATAGATCGAATCTATTGTCAGATTATTTTTTTCAACATAATTTACTTTTACCTTTATATTATAAAACGTAGTAGTTTCAAAGGTGTCATTCTGAATGAAATAAAATGTAATGAAGAATCTCATATAAAAATCAATAGAGATTCTTCCTTCGTCAGAGTGACAAAAGTCAAATAATTTAAATTTTGAGACAATCTCAATCTTATCACATAAAAAAATATAAAGATTTATGAGTTCAGAAAATACAGCATCATTTCGTCACAACATTTTTAAAGGAGAAAACGAAATTCCGGAAGAATATAAAGTTCCGGTGATCCATCAGAGAACCTATCTTTTAAATGGAGAACTGGTGGAATGGAACGGCGAAGTTACCGAAATCTATTCCCCGGTATGCATTCCTACAGAAAACGGATTGGAAAGGAAGCTTCTGGGAAGCATCCCGAATATTGGCCCGAATGAAGCCATGGAAGTCCTTGAAGCTTGTGTAAAAGCCTATGATAATGGTCTTGGTGAATGGCCTACCATGTCTGTGGAAGGAAGAATCAAATGTATGCAGAAATTCGTGTACCTGATGATCCAGCAGAGAGATCTGGTTATCAAACTGCTGATGTGGGAAATCGGAAAGACACTGGCCGATTCTACCAAAGAATTTGACCGTACGGTAGATTATATCAATCAGACCATTGATGCATTAAAAGATCTTGATAGGGAATCTTCACGCTTTCAACAGGCTGAGGGAACGATTGCACAGATCAGAAGGGCACCGCTTGGTGTAGTGTTAAGTATGGGGCCATTCAATTATCCTCTGAATGAAATTTTTACCACATTGATTCCGGCTCTGATCATGGGAAATACCATCCTTTTTAAACTGCCGAAACATGGTGTCCTTGCTCATTATCCTTTATTAAACGCATTCAAGGAAGCATTCCCGAAAGGAACGGTGAATACATTATATGGAAAAGGATCAGAAATCATCACTCCGATTATGGAAAGCGGGAAAGTAAACGTTCTGGCTTTTATCGGATCCAGTAAAGTGGCTAACGGATTAAAAAAACTACACCCGAAAGTGAACCGTTTAAGAGCTATTCTGAGTCTGGATGCTAAAAATGCAGCCATCGTTACCAAAAATGCGAATCTTGATGTTGCGGTGAGTGAGTGTATTTTAGGAACGCTTTCTTTTAATGGGCAGCGTTGTACAGCATTGAAGTTGATATTCGTTCAGAAAGAAGTGGCATTGGAGTTTACAGAGAAATTAAGTGCCGCTGTCTCTGCCTTAAAGGCCGGGCTGCCATGGGAAAAAGACGTTAAAGTAACACCGCTTCCGGAGGTCAACAAACCTGCTTATCTGAAAGAATGTATTGATGATGCTTTACAGAAAGGAGCTGCAGTACTGAATAAAGATGGAGGATATACAGATGAATCTTTTGTTTTTCCGGCTGTAGTATATCCTGTAAACAGTGATATGAAGCTGTATCATGAGGAACAGTTTGGCCCTGTGATTCCTGTTGTTCCCTTCGAAGATATAGAAGAGCCTATAGAATATCAGGTGAATGCCTCCCACGGAATGCAGATAAGTATTTTCAGTGAAGATCCTCATGAAGTAGCAAGACTGATTGATCCGTTTGTGAATCTTGTAAGCCGTGTCAACATCAACTGCCAGGCACAGAGAGGTCCCGATGTTTTTCCATTTACCGGAAGAAAAGACAGTGCGGAAGGAACACTTTCTGTATTTGATGCGCTCCGTTCATTCTCCATCCGGTCTCTGGTGGCGGCAAAGCTGACAGATTCCAACAAAGAGCTGCTGAATACGATTGTAAGGGAACATGATTCTAACTTTTTAAGCACAGATTATATTTTCTGATTCTGACCAGCATTATATTTAACATAAAATAAAATCCTCAATAAATGCCTTGATTTGTTGAGGATTTTTTTAACTTAATACCGGAAATTAAAGTTTTGTGTTATAATAGGATGGTGTTTTTTAGAGATGTCATCTAATGATCAGTGTGTAAATCATGTCTTCACCCGAAAAAGAATTTTTAGAGAAAATTGAAAAGCACAAAGGTGTTATTTTCAAGATCTCTAAAATGTATATGGATAATAAGGACGACCAGAATGACCTCTACCAGGAGATCATTTACCAGGCCTGGAAATCATACGCTGATTTTCAAAAGAGAAGTGATTTCTCCACATGGCTGTACAGAACTGCGCTCAACACAGCCATTGTTTTTTTGCGAAGTGAAAAAAAACGTAGTTTTATACAAAATCAGAATGTGGATGGGCTGAGTGCCAGGCAGGAACCTTATAATGATACGGATGATATGAATATGAAGAGGATGTATGAAGCCATCCATCAACTAAGCCCCATTGATAAAGCCCTTATATTTTTCTTTTTAGAGGGTTTTTCGGGAAAAGAGATTGCTGTACAACTGGGAATTACTGAAGTGAATACACGCGTAAAGCTGAAGAGGGCGAAAGAAAAGCTGAAAGAGATTATTGCCGGACAAGGTGCAGATTCCCATTAAAAAATGACACTATGGAGTTAGAAAACTTTAAAGAACTTTGGAATAAAGATACAGGACACGGATCCCCTGAAATTTCTCTGGAAAAACAGAAGGAAATACATTCCCCGTTGGAGATGCTGAAAGTGAATATGCAAACTGAATTCTGGCTGATGATTATAACACTGCCTTTGCTCTTAACAGGTGTTCCATTGGCTTCTGCCGATTCTAATATTAAAACCATTTCAATATTTGTCACGATTCTGACAGTTGCTGTTATTATTTATTTTTATTCCCGCTTCCTGAAATTGTATAAGCTGCTTGGAAAAAACAGCATCAATACCAATTATGATTTGTTTAATCTGAGAACGCAGCTCCTCATATCGAAAGAAATTTATATTTCCTATTATATTGCTTATATTCCTCTTGGGTTTCTGTTGTCTCTGATCAAAATTAATTTTCATTTTGATAGGGAATATAACCTGGCTATTTTCGGTATCAGTCTTCTCATTACCCTTCTGTTAATCGCCTTTATCATCAAATACTGGATCTATTATATGTACGGAAGATATATTGATGACGTGGTGCGTCTGGTGGATGAGCTTAACGGAATTGAAGTAAGCCCAAAACCTGAAAAGAAAATGACATGGTTTGAACGTTCACAGAGATTTTTTATGAATAAAATGGGGATTAAAGGAAATATTCTGAATACCGTGATATGGTTTGTGTCCATGTATTTTTTAATCATTTTATTGCTGACAATTATTCTTCTGATCGTTATCATAGTGGGAGCAAAATTTGATTTCCTGGATATCGGTTCATTACAGCGAGCTTTAAATAAACTGAATTAGAAATGATTGTATCTTCTGTAAAATTTCTATCTTTAGAACATTGAGTTGTAAAAAAAATATTACATGGATGATTTTAAAAATCAGATGTATTCTATAGAAGAATTTCTGGAGCTTGTAAAGAACAAGCAGGACAGGAAAGCAGCCTTCGACCCTGAATATAATTATGCAGTTTATTCTTCAGCAGACGAATTTAAGCCCGGAATGAAAATTTTTATCGGAGATCCTTTGGATATTGGTGGGGATGATAATGAAATCTTACCTGATTTTGTTTTTCATAACAAGCTCCATTATATGTGTTCGGATGAAAATATTCAGGATGTGGTGGATCTTGCTTTCAGACAGCGTGCTGATATTAGCTCTTCTCAGCTTATCACTGCCCTGAACCATTATCTGGAAAAAGATGACTTCTTTGATTTTAAATAATAAAAGAATTAGATACATAAAAACAATGACCTAATGTTAAAAATTTCAGGTTATTGTTTTTTTTACGTAACATTTTTAATTTTTCCTACTAACTGATCAGTTCGGAAAAAAATTATTCCGACTCATACTATTCAGGGGAAATCGTAAAAAGCTTCAAAATACAATGAGGCCTGGCTGTATTTTCTGCCAGGTTTTTTTACAAAATAATTTTCAAAAAATTACCAGTCAGCATATGCAAAGTCTTCTGTGAGAATTGAAAATACAGAAAAGATTCCGGCGGGCTGAAAGCCCGCCGGATCAATATTCATTACTTACTTTTGTTTTCTTTTTCTTTGGCAATTTCGTTCTTTATCCAATCCAGCTGAGGATCTTTTTGATCAATAATATCTTGCATATTTTCAATAATAGTCACATCCGGAACAACCCCTTTCCGTGATTCTGAAAAATTAATATTAGGCTGCACCAGGAGCAGTCCTATCGGAAATCTGATTTCAGAATTGGGAAGCTTCTGGTAGGAATAAAATCCGGCCACAGTTCCGTCATTGGCTCCACCGGTTTCCTCTCCCACAAGCGTTGCTCTTTTATCATTCTTAAGTTTGGCGGTGATAATAGAAGATGCCGAGAAGCTCCCTCCGTTAATCAGTACAAAAACTTTTCCATGGAAAGCCTCCTTTTTAGGCTTTGTAGGCTTGTCTGCCTTCATCTTGTAGAATACTTTTCCATCTTTTTTATAGGTGCTGAAAGTCTGTGCAAGAAAATAACTCGGATAGGCAATACTTTTAAGAGCATACTCTAAAGGAGTACTTTTTCTGAAATAATTGGTGCGTAAAGGCGCATTTCTTGAAGTTAGCTGAGAGGGTTTAATCAGAGTAAACGGTGCATCAGCTAAATACGAATACAGGTTATTGATTTCATATAATGAACCGCCGTAGTTGTTTCGGACATCGATGATGAGGTAGGAAGATTTTGAATGGTTGATGCTGGCAAAGGCTTTTTTATAAAACTTATCTGAGTAATCCCTTGAGAAGCTTTTTACCTTAATATAAGCAATAGTACTGTCTTTATCCAGAAACTTGAAGCTTCTGTTATAAGAATCACTTGAAGCTACATAATCGTTCAGTTTCTTTTCCGGGGTCTTTTTCTTCATTTCCTTATCCTTTTCAAGATCAGAGTCAGATTTTGTTTCTCTGGTTAAGGTGTACGTCTTTTTTTCTCCCTGGTATAGGGTTTCAAGAGTAGCTTTGCTGTCAAAACCATTTTCAGCAGTATAAAAATTAAAGAACAGATCTTTTAAAAAATACGGGTGGAAAGTGGTATTATCCCCATCACTGCTGATCAGGCTTCTGTACTTTTTGATATAATCAGATACAGGTACATTATTGATGGATAAAATTTCAGTTCCCGGCTTTATGTGCTCAATAGAATCTTTGTTTTGGATGATATACATTCGGTCTCCCGATATATAATATTCAAAACGGCTGAACATTCCTTTTTGATGTTCCAGCCTTTTAATTTCTTCTTTCGTAAATTTCTTTCTGGGAATTCTCAATGAAAGATGGCCTTCACGAATTCCGGCGATAACGGGCTGAAGTTTGAAATAAAACTGAAGTGGGGTAAGTGGTTCGGTGATCGTTTGCTTGAGGCTGTCAAATTTACGCTCCAGTTCCTTCCTGGGAATATACCAGTATAATTGAGGGTGCATTTGCTGTAATTTTGAATACGCAAAGTCCACATCCTCTTTAAGTTGCTCCGGTGGAATACATGAAGCCCGCTGTTCGTTGTGTTTTTTTACAGAGGCACAAGACGAAAAAATAGCGAGAAGAAATATTACCGAATAATTTTTCAATGTATCTGAGTTTTTTAGGGTGCTAAAATAGAAAGTTTAAAATTAATCCCGACTTAAATGAATAATAAATTTTTAAAAATACATGATAAATTTAGTTAAAAAATGGAGTAAAATGGAATAAACTTTCATTTAAAGACAAAAGTCAATACATTTGATATTTATTTCGTACAGATGATTTACTGGATTATTACGTGTATAGTTGTTTTGACGGTAACTTTTTTTATCGTGATCAATATGAAGGCGTTTGGTGGTGTACCAAAAGGAAAAAGGCTGAAGCGCATCAGGCAGTCGAAACTTTATAAAAAGAAACAATTCCAGAATATCAGCCATACACCTTCCCTTACAGAAGGCTACAAAATGTCAAAAGTGACTTATGATTTCTTTTTAGGAAAAAAAGATCCTCTGTTGAAACCCTTAAAAGCCATTCCATCTCTTCATACCGATTTGAAAAATTTTGATAAAAATCAGGATACCTTAATCTGGCTGGGACATTCATCTTATTACCTGCAGACAGATGGCGTTTCCTTTTTGATAGATCCTGTCCTGAGTCTTTACGGCTCACCTTTCAAATATTTTAATAAAGCTTTCAAAGGTTCAGATATTTTTAAGCCTGAAGACATTCCCGGCATAGATTATCTGGTCATCACACATGATCATTTTGACCACCTGGATTACCCAACGGTAAAATCGATCGAAGAAAGAACAGAAATGGCCATTATACCATTGGGAGTAGGAGCGCACCTGGAAAGATGGGGATATGCTGAACACAAGCTTATTGAAGAAGAATGGGGAACAGAAGTTGCCCTGAAAAATGATGTAAAAATTGTTTTCACTCCTGCCAGACATTTTTCAGGAAGAAGAGTGAGACAGAATGATACGCTTTGGAGTTCTTACGTACTGATAACACCTACTAAGAAAATTTTCCTGGGAGGAGACAGTGGCTATGATTCCCATTTTAAAGCAATAGGCGAGCAATATGGACCTTTCGATTATGCTGTTCTTGAAAACGGACAATATGGAGAGGCATGGCGGTATATTCATACACTACCTGAAGATGTTATTCAGGCTGCTATTGATCTTAAAGCACAGCGTATTATCCCGGTTCATGCAGCCAAATTTGCACTGGCACTTCATCCGTGGAATGAACCTTTACAAAAGATAACCGCCCTTGGAAAAGAAAAACAGCTGAATATCCTCACCCCGATGATCGGTGAGGTTGTACATCTGAATCAGTCAGACCAGAAATTTACAGCCTGGTGGGAAAGCTGATCAGGCATGCCAGATTTCTTTATATCTTGCGGGGTGATTTTCAAACTGTTGTCTTACAAAATCGCATTCCGGGTCTACAAGCAAATCTTTTTCTTCCGCATAGCGTACCAGCTCGTCCAGCAATAGTTTTGCATATCCTTTTCCCTCACGCTCTTCGTCAAGTTTCGTATAAAATACAATTAACAGTCTTCCATCAACCTCTATGGACATATAACCTGCCTTTTTCCCATCGATAAGTAGCTGCAATTCATCCTGATATTGAGATACCTGAAACTTTATATTTTCCATAACAATCTAAGATTTGGTTGATTAAAAATAATTTTGAGAAATTCTTTTAAAAACATTATCTCCATTAAAATTACGAAATTAAATGATATCAGATAATAGTTTTTAATAATCTTAACGAATTTTATAACATAACTGGAAAAAGATAAAAGATATTACCATTAAATATCCGTATGTCAGGATCAATAGAGGTGGGCTTTAGCCCGCCATACAATATATAATTTCTCCTACGGCTTTAGCCGAAACTTAAATATAGGTGTTTTTATAAATCTGCAATGTGTTGATTATTAATGTATAATAGGGTTGTTGTTTAATAATTCTTGGGATCTAATCATAACTTTAGAATAATTGATGTTAAGAATTTAATAAAAAATACAGAAAATAATTCAAAGATAATCAGTGGTTTATGATTTTCATTAACAAATATTAGTATTTATATTTAAGAATTGGCACTTTAATTGACTATCCCTTCATGTTTAATTTTAAAGTGGTGTGAAATGAAAAAGTTAATATTAACAGCATTATTGGTTGGGACCTTCAGTTTGAGTTATGCCCAATCAGATTATTATAATGATTACAGAAGGAGTATCTCAGATATCAACTGGCAAAGGGTAATTACTGATCTTGTGCTTTCAACAACACAGGCCAATCAGATTTACGTATTGAATGACAGATACCGTGATTATGATACGTGGAACAGAGTTTACGTAGTAGAACCTGGAAGATGGAGGAATGACCGCTATTCGGAGCTGGAAAGAATTCTGGGTAGAGAAAAGTATATCCTTTTTAAAAAGAAATATTACAGAGGTCAGAATCCGGTAATCGTCTATGGCAGAAACAAAAACGATTATAAAAAATATCGTAAACAACAGGAAAAGTATTATAAAAATCAGGAGAAATACTATAAAAAACAAAATAAACATCGCGGTCACGGACATGACGGTGATTGGGATTAAACCCATTATCAACTCTATCACTTATAACGGCTGACATTTTTTGTCAGCCATTTTATTTTTCAATATCTGATGTGATTTATTTTGTTTGATTTTTATAACTTTGATCTATGGAATCACACGAATCACTCAAAGGTTTTTATGAAAGGAATGCTCCCAATCTGGCATCTCAATGTATTGGGGTGAATAAAATGGGCCACTTCAATGTCTTTTCACGGGAGTATTGCTCTCCGCACACTCCTTACAGCAGGAGAGATTATTATAAGATTTCTTTAATTATAGGAAAGGGAAAGCTTCATTATGCTGACAAATGGATCAAAGTAGACCGTCCCGCATTATTGTTTTCCAACCCCATTATTCCTTATTCCTGGGAAGCCGATGATGAAGATCAGAAAGGCTGGTTCTGCCTTTTTACCGATCAGTTTCTGCACAATGGAAGCCGTATGGGAAACCTTCAGGATTCTCCGCTGTTCAAGATTGGAGGAACTCCGGTTTTTTTTGTAGATGAACAACAGCAGAAAATACTTGCTGAGATCTATACCAAAATGATGACGGAGATCCAGTCGGATTATATTCACAAGTATGATATGCTGAGAGCATATCTTCATCTGATGATTCATGAGACGATGAGAATGCAGCCGGCAGAAAGTTTCGAACCTTATCAGAATGCTTCACAAAGGGTTGCCTCTTTATTTATGGAATTGTTGGAAAGACAGTTTCCTATCGACAGCCCTGAGGCCTTTTTGAAATTAAAAACGCCGAATGATTATGCCCGGAGTCTTTCCATTCATGTGAATTCTTTGAACCGTTCGGTAAAAGAGATTACAGGAAAAACAACCAGCCAGCAGATCACCGCAAGGATTATTCAGGAAGCCAATGCCTTACTGAAACATACGGATTGGAATATTGCTGAGATTGCCTACGGATTAGGTTTTGAAGAACCCGCTTATTTCACCAATTATTTTAAAAAACAAACCGGAATTACTCCCAATGCCTTAAGAATGGATGTTGTTTGAATTTTATAATTCTTAGTTTGAATTCTATATCAGGGTTGGCTTCCTGATGTTCTAATTTTGTCATGTAAAATTAAATCATACCTATCATGAAATTTAAAAAATTAGGAAACACAGAAGAACAGTTATCAGCAATCGGTTTAGGATGTATGGGAATGAGTTTCGCATATGGTCCTACCGACGAGCAGGAAAGTATCAATACTTTGCACAGAGCTTTGGATTTAGGAGTTAACTTTTGGGATACGGCAGATATGTATGCCAATGGAGAAAATGAAAAACTTATTTCTAAAGTTTTAGTACCGAACAGGGATAAAATCTTCATTGCTACCAAATTCGGATTCAGGTTTAAAGATGGTAAGGCAAGCCACAGCGGTGCTCCGGGAACTTATTTCGACGGCTCTCCGGAATGGATAAGAAAGGCCGTGGATTTAAGCCTTCAAAGATTAAAGATCGATACAATCGACTTGTATTATGCGCATAGAGTAGATCCTAATGTTCCTGTAGAAGAAACGGTAGGAGCAATGGCAGAATTGGTAAAGGCAGGAAAAGTGAAATATCTTGGATTGTCTGAAGCTTCGGCAGAATCTATCAGAAAGGCTAATAAAATTCACCCTATCGCAGCATTGCAGTCAGAATATTCTATCCTTACGAAAGATGTCGAAAATGAGATTTTACCCACCATCAGAGAACTGGGGATTTCTTTGGTTCCTTATTCGCCGTTAGCAAGAGGACTCTTTACCAATATCTATGATGCACAAAATCTGGGTGATGACGATTTCAGAAAATCATTACCGCGTTATCAGCAGGAATACCTTGAAAATAACACTAAGCTGGCTAACGAAATCAACGAATTTGCAGCTTCCAAAGGAGTGAAAGGAACCCAGCTTGCCTTAGCGTGGGTACTGAACCAGGGAGATGATATCATTCCGATTCCGGGTACAAAACGAATCAAATATCTGGAAGAAAATATTGCAGCCGTCAATATAGAACTATCTCAATCAGATCTGGATACCATTGATGCCATCTTGAAAAAATACCCTAATGTAGGAGAAAGATACAATGAAGGTTCAATGAAACTGGTGAACAATTAAACACTATGTTAGATAAAAACTGAGCTTCTTACAATAAAAAGAGCTCAGTTTTTTTGTTTTTATATTTAAAATGAGTTCGACTATGAACAGAAGAGAATTATTAAAGAACGGATTATTGGCAGGTACATTGAGCATGATTCCTTTCTCCGGCTTAACGGCACAGTCTAAAACAACTGTTGAAAAAACTGGTGATGACCTTTCCGGATTTAAAAAACTGCAGCTTGGTGAGCTTGAACTATTTGTTCTTACGGACGGATATATCCATGAAGAAAACCTGAATTCATTTGCACCAAGAGGCACTGTTTCAGAATTGAAAACAATTCTTAAAGATAATTTCAGACCGGAGAATTATATTGATATGGCGATGAACATTCTATTGGTTAAAACAAAGAATAAACTCATCTTATTGGATACCGGAATGGGTATTTTCGCCGATGAAAGAAGCGGTTTTTTATTGAAAAGCCTCCAAAAAGCAGGATTTTCTCCGAAAGATGTTACCGATGTCTTTATCTCTCACGCCCATCCGGATCACATTGGCGGAGTCGTGGATAAACAAAATCAGTTTGTTTTTCCCAATGCTGATATTTTCATCTCCAAAACAGAACATGATTTCTGGATGAAAGCTTCCATCAAAGATTTCAGCAACAGTGCATTGAAAACACAACCTGGATTTCTTAATCAGATTATTCCTGCAATTCAGAATATTTTGAAAACGATTCAGCCCAAACTAAAGTTTTATGACCTTAATCATCCATTGTATGATTATTTTAGTTTTCAGTTAGCTCCCGGTCATACACCAGGATTAACCGTTACAACCATCTCTTCAGGAAATGAAAAGCTGATCTATATTGCAGACCTTATCCATTCTGATGTTGTCTTGTTTCCACACCCTGAATGGGGCTATTTTGGGGACACTGATCTGGATATCGCAACAGCTTCAAGAAAAAAACTCCTTCAGCAACTGGCGGATACCAGAATCAGAGCGTTTGCTTATCATTTACCCTGGCCGGGCCTTGGCTACACAAAGAAAAAAGAAACAGGATTTGAATGGTTTCCCGAAGCTTTTATGAATTAAGTGTCAGGTATTAGGTAATAGGTAATAGGTAATAGGTAATAGGTAATAGGTAATAGGTAATAGGTAATAGGTAATAGGTTGCAGGGATTAGGGACGACAAATAGAAATTGGAAACAAGGAAATGTTATCTTAACCAATACGAATAAAGTGCTTGGCATTCCCATCCTCTGGAGGGGTGTCAAAAATTCAAAGAATTTTTGACGGGGTGGTCAAAACGGAATGATACATCATACATGCAATACAATCAATAGCAGCGGACTTTAGTCCGCTTTCAAAAACAGTATTCCTCTATCCGCCTTCAGCCAAAACTTATTCATCACCTCACTGAAACAACAGATCCTCCCAGGCAACGGAAGGATCTGTTTCAAACATAAGAAAATGTGAGTTTATTAATGTTACGCTTCTCCAAATACCAATTCAGGAGAATACAGCTTTCTGAACATGATGTAAGTTACCGTTAACACAGAAAAGGCAATAATTGCATCTACCGTAGACGGAAAACCCAGGACCGCAATTTTTGAAAAGAAAGCAAAAAGAATATCAAAGAACATTCCTGCAAACACCCATTCTTTTAGTCTCAATAATTTATTGGGAAGCAAAAGAACTATAACTCCGGAGATTTTAAAAATTCCTAATATATAAATAAAATGAGGCGGATATCCAAGCTGTCGCGTAATATCCCATACAACCGGATTTTTTGTCAGTTCAAAGAAACCGCTGGCTCCAAACCATAATGACATAAAAATAGCACCTGACCAATAGATAATTTTTGTAGTTTTTGTTTTCATTGTTGTAATTTTTAGTGATAATTAAATTGTATAGTATTTTATTTAAAAGCTGTTTTTGCTGATCCTGAGATTTCTCCCGTTCTCCTATTTTGAATAAAAGCGATGACTTCCCAGTTTTCCGGAGAAAAGCCTTCCGGAAGTTTAAATGTTGTGATTCCTTCCTGCTGTTTATTCAATGAGATGAGGTTTTGCTTGTGGACAATCTGCCAGTGATGCAGATGACGTCCTTCATTTTCACCTTTCCCAACCTCCGTGGAAGAATGTTTTTCAACCAGATTAACGAGCAGTATATTCTGAGGATCCGCGGAAGGTGTTTTATACTGAACATCAATTTTATGCTGAGAAATGGCGGCAGATAACTCTACATGTATTTTTTTAGAAGTAATCAGAGCTTTCCGGATGGCATTTCTGATATTATTTTCATCAGATCCTACAAATTCTGTTTTTCCGTTCACTACCAGCTGTGGAGTATAAACCTGTGAATTCAATATTCGGCTGTACTGCTGTTGCCGTTGAGAGTTTTCAGCCGTACTGAACCGGTCCTTCCATCCGAGACGGTTCCAGTAATCAACATGGTAGGAGAGAAGGTAAACAGGCTCATCTTTGTATTCCTTTTCAATTTTTCCCATCAGTTCATCTGCAGGAGGACAGCTTGAACAGCCTTCTGAAGTAAAGAGTTCCAAAACAGCAAATCCGTTATTCTCAGAAGCTTTAGATTGTGATGTCTTTTGTTCTTTATTTTGATGAATAAATGCTGAGGCTGCAAATAATACTGCGGTAAAAGCGCTTACTGTAATTAAGTTTTTTAGTATCATGTCTTTTAATTTGATTCAAAAGTAGATACTTGATAAAGGTAAAAGAATACAAAATAGGTTCAACCGGACAAATTAAGAGGTGAATCCGGAAATTGTGAGGGGAAGGGTTTTAGGATGGAAGCTGGAAGTGGGAGGCTGGAAGTTTCTGAGCACGAAATTGAATAGAGGTTTATTTTTAATATAAGCCAGGAAGCTTAAAAAATTAACAAAAGAAACCCTGATCATCTCAATCAGGGCTATAGTATATTTAAATAAAAATTTTATTGATTATAAAGCCTTCAAGTACTTCCAGTACCCAGCTTCCAGCTTCCTTTCTCCTCTACCTGTCCTCAAGCCACGTAAAAAAACTATGCGTTTTTTCTTTATTAATTAAAAGTTTTTCGGGAGTTTCAACGGTAAGCTTTACGAGTATTTTACGCTGAAAATAATGCTCCATTTCTTTAATCGCTTTAAAATTAACGAGATATTGCCTGTTGACTCTGAAGAATTGTTTGTCGGAAACCTGTTCCGCTACTTGTCCTAAAGGCTGGGTAAGAGGAAACTGTTCCTTTGTGAATGTAACCAGGTGGGTGATCTCATTATGAATGTAAAAATAAGCAATGTCTTCGGTAGGAATGGTGGTGTATTTCTGATTTTTAAAAACCAGAAAACTACTCTTACCTGCGACAGTAGGCTGGCTAATTTTCTGTATCAGAGACTCCAGGTCCGGAAGATCATTTTTCTGGAAGAATTTTTTCAGTTCATCAACCTTTCGCAGGGCTTCGGCAATATCTTCCCTGGAAAAAGGTTTCAAAACATAATCAACTCCTTTACTTTTAAAAGCATCCAGCATATACTGATCAAAGGCAGTACAGAAAACCACTGGGCAGGTAATCTCCACCGATTTGAAAATTTCAAAGGAGAGTCCGTCCGAAAGATGGATATCCATAAAAATAAGGTCAGGTTTGATCTCCTTTAAGCCTTCAATACTTGTTTCAATACTGTCGTAAACACCCAGTATCTTTGATTCCGGTTTTAAGTCTGAAATTAAATTCTGCAGGGATTTTGCCGCCCTGAATTCATCTTCAATAATGATTATATTCATGGATTAATGGTAGTTTTATCTGAAATGTTTTTTCGTCTGAATGAATGGTAATATCCTTTTCCAATAAATGTTTGTAGCGCATTTTAATATTGTCCAGTCCAACACCCAAAGAATCTTCGGGGGTTACTTTTCGCTGTATAAGATTTTCAATAACAATTTTGTCATCTGCATTATAGATTTTGATGTGTAAGGGCTTACTTTGCGAGACAATATTATGTTTGATACAGTTCTCCACCAATAGCTGAAGGGTAAAAGGAGGAATAAGCGTTTGAGCGGTTTCTTTTCCAAGTTCGTTGGTAAACTTAATCCCTTCTCCAAAACGGGCTTTCTGAAGAAAAAGATAAGAATCCACGATTTTCATTTCTTCCTGAACGCTGATCAGATCCAGCTTACGGCTTTCCAGTGTAAAACGGTAAAAATCAGAAAGCTTGACAATAAAATCAACGGTTTCTTCGTCATGAGTCTCTGCCATTAATTTTAACGTATTCAAACTGTTGAAAAGAAAATGCGGATTGATCTGCTGTTTTAATAATTCATACTGAGCACCCAGATTATCACTCTTTACCTTTTCCAGTTCAAGCTGTATCTGCTGCCCTGTATAGTTGTTCTGAAGCAGCGTAAGAAACATATAGCAAACCAGGTTGATTAAAATACCCCTTACTTCCACCATCAGCATTACAGGACCAAAATTGATATGAGACAGAATCAGCTGCTGAATCCATGCCAGTCCAAACATAATCACCATCCCGAAAGCCAGTACCACCATCAATCTGGAATAAGAGATATGCTGTCTGCGTTTTCCTGTACGGTTCAGCATATAGATATTGATATACCACATGATGACGGAAAATGCTGCTGTAATGGCCGAGTTTACTGCGGCCTCTTTCCAGTTGAACTCATGAGACGCCAGTTGGGGTACAGAAGATAGAACTCCCAGGAAAACGGAGCTTATCCAGATGATGGCCGGTGAGATTTTTATTTTTTGCTGTTGCATGAAATCTGCTGATTTGAAAAGGTTAAATTAATGTTTTTATTGGAAATATTATGATAAATAGTGAAACAGAAATTTTATTATGGCCTCACTACAGGACGGTAGCTCATGAAATACTGTATTCTTTCTTTTGGGTTTGAGAAAGTATTCTCAGGCTGATCATTTTTAAGATCATAAGAGACATTTCCGGCACTGTCTGCCTGAACAGTTTCGATACTTACCAGTTCTCCGGTGATGGTTCCGCCAATATACTGAGGATTGTCATGGTATTTCCAGGTAACCAGTTTCATCACAGCACCTGCTTCAGGGGTCTGGATTTCTTTTGTTAAAGATTCCAGTGCTTTTTCGTTCCCATATAAGGCAGACATAGTTTCTTTTTTAGGATTTAAAGAATTAGAGATAAATTTGAGAGGTCCCGGGTCAAAAACAACCCTTGAAAGGCCATTATCCGTATTACTATTTTCTTTGCTGCAGGCGGTAAGAGAAACAAGGCTTACCAATAAGATCAGGATTGTATTTTTCATTTTTTCTGTAAATTTTGAATGAGTCTTTGGGTGTTTACTTTCATGGGAACATCAAACAGATATCCTGTTTTTTCAGCGAGTTGTCTGTGGCAGGCAATGCAGGATTCTTTGGCGAAAGAAGCGGTTTTTCCTGTCGGATGAAGATCATCTCCGGAAAATTTTGCAAATCCCCAACCCTCTGTATCTTGATACTGCTTGGAATCTTTAACCATAAACTGTGCGTTGATAAACTTTCCGGGTCTGATTTCTCCATCCGGAAGCTCTTCTTGTTTCCATACGGATTTTACTACCACACTTCCGTCCGGCCACGGATGAAAATTCTCAATTTCCACAGCCTTTACCGCAATATCATTTCCATAAATTACACGAATAGAGTTATCAAACAGCGTACTCATACTGATTACTTTCCAGTTCTTAAAATCATCGGTGTATCGAACCCCATTGGGAGAAACCGGGAAATTGGTTGATGCCGGAACAGGTACAGTGGATGATACCTGAGGTGTCTCAATCTTTTTTTGAACAGAAGGATCTGCTGAGGATAATGAAAGTGTATATTTTTTGATCGTTTCAATATCTTTTGCCGTAATCTTAGCTGAAGGATGCAGAAGGGTGTACTCATGGAGAGGCATTTTACCACTTTGCATCATATTGAGAATAGCGTACATTTTTCCCTGATGTTCTGCAGGAGATAACTTTTCCCATTCTGAGAAGTTCAGGACTTCTCTGGCTCTTTTGATATCTTTGTTTACAGCCCAGGAAACAGGAGCAAGTTTATCATACCAGCTTAAATTCTGCTGATTGGAATGACAGCTGAAACATGAGTTTTCAAGAATACTGATCACTTCCTTTGGAGCTTCAATTTTCCTTGTAACCGGTTTTCCTTCCAAAGGTTTACTGAATAACTGCAGCCCTCCGAAGATTCCTAATATTGCCAGAAAGACAATGGCGATGGGATTTCTTTTTTTCTTTACGGTATCCATAATGAGTATTGTTTTTATTTTCTGATTCAAAAGTAGCTGGGAAGCCCGTACTGTGAAATGGAAAACAGACTGAGCTGGACAAATCAAAAGGCGAATCCGGAATTTTTAACCCCGAAAATTCACATGAAAAATCCCGGTAACACAATTACCGGGATTTGATTAAATCTGTTGTTTATAAAGTAATACCACCATCTATCACAATTTCAGTTCCGGTGACATACCCGGAAGAATCGTTATCGGCTAAATAAGTAACCAGTTTCGCAACTTCCTCAGCAGTTCCCATTTTCTTTAATAGGATCTGATCTATGAGATGATTTTGAATATTTTTCAACGTTTCTTCATCCAGCCCGGCTTTACTCATGATTTCGGTTTGTATAGGACCCGGGCTTATCATATTTACTCTGATTTTTCTTGGAGCTAATTCTGCTGCTGCCGTTTTGGCAATAGAATTTAATGCTGCTTTGCTTGCCTGGTAAGCGGAACTGTTGGGTTTATAAGTAGAAGCCACAATAGAAGATAAAAAGATGACAGAAGCACCATCATTTAATAATGGAATGAATTTGCTTAAAGTAAAATAAGCTCCCCTGAAATTAATATTCATCACCTGATCAAAATTTTCGATATCCATTTTTTCAATAGGAGTCAGTGTACCTGTAATTCCTGCATTGATAAACAGGATGTCTATTTTCCCGAACTGTTTCTCAATATTTTCTTTTAAAAGATCAATATCGTTAAGGTTGGCCTGATCTGCGATAAACGGAATGGCACCAAGTTCGCGGGCTGCTATTTCTACAGCATCTTTTCGCCTTCCGGTAATGATCACGGTTGCTCCTTCTGAAATAAGTTCTTTTGCCGCAGCGAATCCGATCCCGCTGTTTCCTCCTGTTACGATAGCCAGTTTATTACTGAATTTTTTCATTGTAAATTTTTTGACAAAGTTATTTCAAAATGGTATACTTTTGTAACCAGTATCACAGAGTATATCAGTATCATTCATGATATCACTTAATTTTGCAACTATGGAAAGAAACCAAAACGAAGAACTAAGAGCGTTACAGGATACCCTTTATTTTATCGGAGGAAAATGGCGTATTCCTGTTATCAATTCACTTTGTAACGGAAACAGACGTTTCAGGGAAATTGAACGAAGTATTCCCGGAATTACCACCAGAATGCTTTCCAAAGAACTGAAAGATATGGAACTGAATAAACTGCTAAAACGCACCGTTTATCCCGAAACTCCTGTTTTAATAGAATATGAATCCACAGAATACTGCCGAACCTTTGGAAATATCATTCAGGAAATGATCAACTGGGGTAGGGAGCATAGGAGAGTGATTGTGGAGGATAGAAAATAATACCAACAAAAAACCTCTCACGAAGGAGAGGTTTATAACTATTTGTCAAAAATTTCGATCATTACATTGTCAGGAATTATTCCCGAATAATCATAAGACTGAACGTTGAGCTGAGTAACTGAACTTACACAGACTACCTTATTATTATAGCTGAACACTTTATAAGGATATCTCTTTGTATTGATTGTCTTGGTTTTTGTGTAAGAATTGATGTTATAAAGCTCAATGGTCTTACTTGTAGTTCCTGCAATAATACTGTTACTATCAAAATCAAAACTTGATAGCTTGGAATTTCCGGAAGGCAGATCATTCTGATAAATCATTTGCGAATTATAGACAGAACCTGAACTTGCCGTAATGATTCTTCCATCAGGAAATGCTTCAAATATCCTGTAATTAAGTGGGTGATCTCCATGATAAGTATCGTCCTGATGACTGATGTAATTACCATTAAGATCAAAATTATAAAGATCCATATCTACAGGTGAAATATTCTGTGTTATGGTATATAATTGCACAGAACTTCCTACAGCTTTTCTCATCCTTCCGCTATTATAATAAAGCTGAGGTGATTGAGAAATGATAGCTTTTGTAGCCCTGCTTGCTGACTTAATCACACTGGAACTGCTATTACTATTTGAAGAACCGTAAAGTATACCGTTATGATATACAGTACTGATGAGCGGCATTCCGAAACTCACCTGAGCTTTCAATGTCAGATCATTTCCATCATAAATATCTACCCAACCATCATTTCTGGGAACATATAGTTCTACACTTCCATTATAGGTTCCAATATCAGAGTAGCCTAAAGTTGCATTTGTGCTGATCTGATGGGTAACAGAGTTTGTATTCACATCATAAATAGCAATTTTCCCATCCGTATCTAATAGGTACAGCTTTCCGGAGTTTTTATCAAATTGGGCATCAAAAGTTTTAAGATTAACCAATTTGATCTCAGGTCTTTCAATTTTTATAATGTTACTTTTAACCTCTTCACCATTAGCCTTAATACCAATAACCTGATATTCTACATAAGGGTTAAATGGTACGGCTGAAGTAAATGTAAACTGATTCGGATAGCTATTACCAATTTCGGATTGTATCCCATTTTGAGAATCACTTCTTACAATTTTATAATGATTATAAGTGGCATCTCCGCTGAGCGTCCATTTTAAGCTTACCGTTTCAGTGGTATCACTGTAAGTTGAAGTTAAATTGATCTTATTTTCAATAACAGGAGGTGTTACTGTGACCACCTCCGTAATATCATCGTTTGAACTGCTGCATGAAAATATTGATAAATAAGCAAATAATAAGGTTATAGTTTTTTTCATAAATTTTAGATTCCGTCAATAATTTCATTTAAAACAGTGCTAGGTCTCATGGCTGCATATGTTTTATACGTATCAGCTTTGTAGTAACCTTCAATGTTCTGAGGTTTACCCTGAGCACCAATTAATTCAGCATTGATTACTTCCTCATTTTCCTGCAGTGCCTGAGCAACAGGAGCAAACTGAGCAGCCAGTTCAGCATCAGCAGTCTGGTTCGCCAACGCTTCAGCCCAATACATTGCCAGATAGAAGTGAGAACCTCTGTTGTCTATCTGACCTACTTTTCTTGCAGGAGATTTATCTGTAGCTAAGAATTTAGCATTAGCTTCATCCAATGCATCAGCTAAAACCTGAGATTTTGTATTCCCTTGAGTTTGTGCAAGATGCTCTAAAGAAGCCTGAAGTGCTAAGAATTCACCCAGAGAATCCCATCTTAGGTATCCTTCTTCCAGGAACTGCTCAATATGTTTTGGAGCAGAACCTCCGGCACCAGTTTCAAATAAACCACCACCATTCATCAATGGAACGATAGAAAGCATTTTTGCAGAAGTACCAAGCTCAAGGATTGGGAAAAGGTCAGTTAAATAATCTCTCAATACGTTTCCGGAAACTGAGATTGTATCTTTACCTTCTCTTGCTCTCTTCAATGTTTCAGTCATAGCGTCTTTTACATCAAGGATTCTGATGTCAAGACCTGTTGTATCGTGATCAGCAAGATATTTTTCTACTTTTTTAATGATTTCTCTGTCGTGAGCTCTTCCTTTGTCTAACCAGAAGATAGCAGGAGTATCAGATAATCTTGATCTGTTTACCGCTAATTTTACCCAGTCCTGGATAGGAGCATCTTTAGTCTGACACATTCTGAAGATATCATCTTTTTCTACTTTCTGAGAAAGAAGAACGTTTCCGGCTTCATCCTGAACTTCTACAGTTCCGTCAGCTGATAATTGGAAAGTTTTATCGTGAGAACCATATTCTTCAGCTTTCTGAGCCATTAAACCTACGTTTGGAACAGATCCCATTGTGGTAGGGTCCAATTTTCCATGCGCTTTCATATCGTCAATCACAGACTGGTAGAAACCTGCATAAGAACGGTCCGGAATGATACAAACGGTATCTTCTTCATTTCCGTCTTTGTTCCACATTTTACCTCCGCCTCTTACAAGAGCAGCCATAGAAGCATCAACGATGATATCTGAAGGCACGTGGAAGTTGGTAATTCCTTTATCAGAGTTTACCATAGCCACTCTAGGTCCTTCAGCAAGAGCTTTTTCAATATCAGCTTTGATGTCAGCTTCCTGAGCATTTCCTTTGATTTTTTCGAAAAGATCAGCAAGACCGTTGTTTGGATTAATATCTAAAGATTTGAATGTCTCAGCATATTTAGTGAATACTTCTTTGAAGAAAGTCTCAACAATAGCCCCGAAAATGATAGGATCAGAGATTTTCATCATCGTTGCTTTAAGGTGAGCAGAAAGAAGTACATTTCTGTTTTTAGCTTCTTCGATAGCCTCCTGAACAAATGCTTTTAAAGCTTTTAAGTTCATAACAGAAGAATCAATTACTTCACCAGCCTGAAGACCTGCGAAGTCTTTTAATACAGATTCGGAACCATCATTACCTTTGAATACGATTCTGTATTTTGTAGCGTTTTCTAACGTTGTAGAAGTTTCTGTACCATAGAAATCACCATTGTTCATGTGAGCTACGTCAGTTTTGCTGTCAGATGCCCAATCACCCATTCTGTGAGGATTAGCTTTTGCATAGTTTTTAACAGCTTTTGGAGCACGTCTGTCAGAGTTTCCTTCTCTTAATACAGGATTTACAGCACTTCCCAATACTTTGGCATATTTAGCTTTAATTGCCTTTTCTTCGTCATTTTTAGGTTCTGCAGGATAGTTTGGAACTGCGAAACCTTTACCTTGTAATTCAGCAATCGCTGCATCCAATTGAGGTACAGAAGCAGAAATGTTCGGTAACTTAATGATGTTGGCTTCAGGTTGTGTTGCCAGTTCTCCAAGTTCTGCCAAAGCATCACCGATCTTTTGGTCGTCTTTTAAAAACTCAGGGAAGTTGGCTAAAATTCTTCCTGCCAAAGAAATATCCGGTACTGCGATTTCGATATCTGCTGATTTTGTAAAAGCTTTTACGATAGGTAAAAACGAGTGAGTAGCCAGCATTGGAGCTTCATCAGTAAGTGTGTAATAGATTTTTGATTTTTCTGACATTATACTGTTATTTTTTATTTGAAATTTTAAGTCCCACAAATTTAGTAAATATCATTGTTTTATTGAAGATATTTCCATAAAAAAAAGAGGCTTTTGAGTCTTTATACTGATATCTGCTTAATTTATGTTCACCTTCCGGTTACATTTATTTTAGAAATAATTTTATAATGTTCAGAGGCTGAACTTTTTGTCGCTGAAATCATGCTTTTTCAAGGCTGCCGTTATAGAATTATTTTGTCTGATAAAACTGATTATCAATAAGATGTTTTTTATTTTCACTTTAAGATTAATTTAACCATAATAAAACCGGAAAAATTTTCTTTTTTGATTACATTTGAAAAAATAAAAAATAAAATATTATGTCAACGACAATCACTTTAAAAGGAAACGAAGTACACACAATAGGAGCATTACCATCAGTAGGAACCACGGTAAAAGATTTTGCATTGGTAGATTCAGGATTAAATGTGAAAACCCTTCAAAATTTTGACGGAAAGAAAAAAGTATTCAATATTTTCCCAAGCATTGATACCCCTACCTGTGCCGCTTCTTCCAGAAAATTCAATGAGGAAGCTTCAAAGCTTGATAATACGGTGATCATCAATGTTTCTAAAGACCTTCCATTTGCATTAGGAAGATTCTGTGCAGCTGAAGGGCTGAATAATGTAGAAACACTTTCAGACTTCAGAAGCAGCTTCGGAGACGATTATGAAGTGACCATTGCGGATTCTCCGATGAAAGGGTTGTTGAGCCGTGCCGTGATCGTTACAGACGAAAACAACAAAGTAGTATATACTGAGCAGGTTCCTGAAATTGCCAATGAACCTAATTACGATGCCGCTCTTGCAGCATTGAAGTAATAAAATAATTTTTGTAGAAAAGCCTTGTGAATGTCATTTTTGCAAGGCTTTTTTAATCAAAAAATTTGAACATGGTAAAAAGAATCGTAGTCAATATTAAAACGAATACTATTTCAAAAGCCAGCCGGTTTTATCAGGAAATTCTGGGACTGGATGTTTTGATGGATCATGGCTGGATTAAAACATTGGGTAATGAGGAAGAAGCCAAAGTTCAGATCAGCTTTGCTGAACAGGGAGGAAATAATACAGAAGTTCCCGACCTGTCCATTGAAGTGGATAATGTGGATGAAATCTATGATAAAATGAAAAAGGCAGGCTTTGAAATCACTTATGAACTTACCCATGAAGAATGGGGAGTACGAAGATTTTTCGTTATAGATCCATTTGATAGGCTAATTAATATACTGTCTCACCAATAAAAACGGTTCTATGGATCCGTATGTTTTACCGTAGTTGATTATTAATAATGATCCGGATCATTAAATTATAAGGTGAATAAAACTTACCTTTACACTTTAATCTTAGAATGAAACGATCAGGAACAGCAGATTTACCTCTTCACTATGGCAAAGTACCGCCATGGCTGTATGAACGCATGTCTGTTCTAGGGCTTTCTATTATTGAAGTCATTCTCATGGATTACGGTAAAGACGAGGTCTTACGCCGTCTGGCAGATCCATTCTGGTTCCAGAGCTTTGGAGCGGTGATGGGAATGGACTGGCATTCTTCGGGGATTACCACTTCCGTTATGGGAGCTTTAAAACGTTCTGTTAACCCGAATTCTCAATCGCTGGGACTTTATATCTGTGGCGGAAAAGGTAAATTTTCCCGCGAAACTCCATCAGAGCTCATTAAAATTGCAGATAAAACCGGATTGAACGGAACAGACCTGGTAAGAGCTAGCAAGCTTTCTGCAAAAGTAGATAATACGGCTATTCAGGATGGCTATCAGTTGTATCTGCACAATTTCATTCTTTCAGACAATGGAAACTGGAGCGTCATTCAGCAGGGAATGCATGAATCCGACGGGACAGCAAGACGTTATCACTGGCACTCGGAAAATATTACCTCTTTTGTAGAACAGCCGCACACAGGAATCAATGGGATTTCAAGAGGAAGAATTCTTAACCTTACCGATACTGAAGCCTCAGAGAACAGGAAAGGAATTCTGGATATTTCCCACACCGATTCTGCGGAAGTGATGAAAGATTTTGCAAGACTGATTCTTCCTGCCCACCATGATGTGCAGGCCTCTGATGTTGATTTGAAACGACTGGGAGCACTTTTATATGTTACCAGAGAGCAGCAGCCACAGAATTTTGAAGACCTGCTGATGCTGGAAGGAGTAGGACCAAGAACCATGCAGTCATTGGCTCTGGTCAGTGAAGTGATTCACGGAGCGCCGTCAAGATTTGCAGACCCGGCAAGGTTTTCCTTTGCTCATGGCGGTAAAGACGGACACCCTTTCCCGGTGCCGATCAATACGTATGATGAAAATATCAGCATCCTTAGAAAAGGGATTGAAAAATCCAAACTTGGCAATTCTGATAAGTTGAATTCTTTAAATAAACTTCATCAGATCATAACAAAAGCAGAAAAAGATTTCACTCCGGATTTTGATATTCAGCAGTTGATTGAAGATGAAAGACAGAATTCCTGGCGTTTTGGCGGAAAAACCGTATTTGGCGATGCCCAGAAACCCAATAGTCCTCCTAAGCCAATACAGCTCTCTCTGTTTTAGATTTTCTATTTTTTTTAAAAAGCTTATGATTACTATCATCGGCCAATAGTCATTCCCATCCTCCGGAGGGGTGGCGAAAATTCAAAGAATTTTTGACGGGGTGGTTTAAATGGCTGTTTAACATTGTAGGTTTTAAAATAATATTTGTTATAGTGTAGTACATGGCTTTTTATAAAGGTGTTACATTCTTTGTTTAATGTTTCTTGCTCTTAATTCAATTAAAAATTTTACTTTTAAAGACTTAAAAAAATTGACACCAATGACCAATAAAGCCTTAGAAATCTGCTATGATTTCCCTTTCTTTTTCCCCGAAGAGCTTGCTGAAATATTTCAGGCTCATGAAAAAAAATCTTTCCAGAAAGGCGATTTCATTCTTGAGGAAGGAAAAACGGCCAATGAATATTATATTCTTGAAAGCGGATTGGCGCGTTCCTATGTGAATGATTTCAATGGAAATGAAGTAACCACCCATTTTTTTGTAGAAAATGAAGTCATTATTGAGGTTTTGTCAATGTTTCAGCGGGTTCCGTCTCAGGAAAATATTGTTTGTATTACCGACTGCGAGTGCTGGAGGCTGGATTATGATACCTTCCAGGAGTTGTTCCATAAAATCCCCAACCTCAGGGAATGGGGAAGATCGTGGATGTCTCAGGAGCTTTTTGCCTACAAACAAAGATCTGTAGAAATGTTTACCCTTTCTGCCACCAGAAGATACCTTAATCTGCTGGAGCAGAAATCTAAAGTCGTACAATGGGCACCCTTGAAACAAATTGCTTCCTATCTTGGAGTTACAGACACTTCTCTCAGCCGCATCCGTAAAGAAATCGTTTCCCACCCTAAGAAAAATTAAATCTTGCCTTATGACAAGTAGATTTTCATTGCACCTCGGTAATTTTGGATTACAATTTAACACTAAAATTACAAAAAATGAAAGTCAATCAAATTTATGTGAACCTTCCGGTAAAAGATGTACAGAAAACCAAAGAATTCTGGACTAAGGTAGGTTTTTCTATCAATGAACAATTCTCTGATGATAAAGCAACCTGCGTTGTTTTGAATGATACCATCTATGTGATGTTTCTGCAGGAAGATTATTTTATGACCTTCACCAATAAACCGGTGGCCAAAGAAAATACCAGTCAGGTTCTTGTAGCGGTAGGTTTGAACAGCCGTGAAGAAGTAGATAAAATAGTAAACACTGCTGTAGAGAACGGAGCACGGCAGCATGAAGAGCCTCAGGATTACGGATGGATGTATCAGAACTCCTTCTGGGATCCGGATGGGCATGGCTGGAATATTACTTTTGCAGATATGTCTCAAATGCCTGCTGAATAAATTAATCCAAATAAAAAATAAATCTTGCCATAGGGCAAGCACATTCTTACCGAATCCCGGTAATTTTGGATAACAATCACCACTAAAATTTACAAAATGAATATTACAGATATTTACGTCAATTTACCTGTAAAAGACGTTCAAAAAACCAGAGAATTCTGGACGAAGCTTGGCTTTTCTATTAATGAACAGTTTTCAGATGAGAAAGCAATATGCGTAGTCATGAAAGAAAATCATATCTACACCATGTTTCTTAAAGAAGAATTTTTCCAAACCTTTACCAACAGGCCTTTTGCGAAAGGAGATACTACTCAGGTACTTCTTGCTATCGGAGTCAACAGCCGGGAAGAAGTAGACGGTATGGTAAAAACAGCGATCGAAAACGGAGGGTCAAAATACAGTGAGCCTGTAGATTACGGATGGATGTATCAAAGCAGTTTTGCTGATATCAACGGCCATCAGTGGGAAGTTGTGCATGGTGATGCCTCTCAGATCCCTGCAGAATAATCCATAACACCACAAAATATATCATATGGAAACACAATCAAACGATATAGAAATCATAAAAAATCAGGTAACCAGTAACTATTTTGTGATTACGATGAATATCGATGGTATTACCCATGAAGAATCTGTGATTTTTCCCAATGGTGAAGCCAATTGTATGAACTGGATCCTTGGACATTTAATTTACATCAGAAATCCATTACTGAATATTTTAGGAGAAGAATCTGTCTGGGATAGTGAAAAATTTTCTTTCTATAACAGGGGTGAAATTGCTTTAGATCATCAAGATAAATTGATTGGTTTCGAAGATTTAAAATCCTATCTTAAACAATCCCAGGACAAACTGGAAGCAAAGCTCAGCACGCTTGAGAGTTTTAAACCTGAAATGGTTAAAGATATATCAACCTTAAGCCTTCATGAAATCTATCACAGCGGGTAGCTGGGTTACCTCCGCAGAATTTTAGGAAAACCGGGTGCTATAAAATAGCATGCTATTTTTAGACTCCTTACTTCGCTTAAATATTAGTATTATCTTTTAAGGTGAGTACAATTTTATCGAAGATAAAATCCTCGCGCCTTAAAAAACGCATGGTTTGTAAAACTCTTAGCGCCTTTGCGTTTCTCCAACCTACTAACCTCTAATTTCTAACTTCTAATCTCTGATTAAAAATGAACACACCAAAATCAAAAAAAATGGAGCTCGTTATTCCGGCTTACAGAATGCATTCCCAAAGCTTTATAAATGTTTTGGACGGCATTTCGGAAGAAGATGCCTTGAAAAGAATTGAAAATAAAACCAATCATATCGTATGGATGGCAGGAAACTTTGTCAATATGCGCTACGGATTAGGTTCAGTACTTGGACTTCAGGGAGAAGACCCATACAATGATTTGTTTTTCCAGGGAAAAGCACTGGATGAAAGTTTTAAATATCCAACCCTTGCTGAACTGAAAGAAAACTTTCATACAATTTCATCCAAAGTCTTTCAAAAACTTCAGGAAGTAACCGATGAAGAGCTGGATGAAATATTTGAAATAGGAATGAACATCCCTTTCATTAAAGAAACAAAACTCAATTTTGTAGGAATGTGCATCGGCCGTGAAGACTATCTCTGCGGGCAGATAGGTCTCATGCGCAGAATTTTGGATTACCCGGGAATGAAATATGATGTGGACGAAAATCTTAAGTATTAACAATGAATCCAGTAGAAAAAGGCTATAAAAAAGTCAACGGAATCCAATTATACTATGAAATCTACGGATCGGGAAAGCCTGTGGTTTTAATTCATGGTGGAGGCTCTTCTATTCTTTATGATTTTAAAGAAGTCATCGCAAGGCTTGAAGGTAAATTCCAGCTGATAGGAATCGATTTACAAAATCATGGCAGAAGTGAGCACCGCGATATTCCGGAAACCTTTGAGCAGGACGCAGACGATGTTGCAGAACTTTTGGCTGAACTCAACATTGAAAAAGCTTCATTCTGGGGATTCAGTAATGGAGGAAGTACGGTGATGCAGATTGGCCACCGACATCCGGGCATTGTTGAAAAACTGGTTGTTGCCTCCGCTTTCTACAAAAGAAGTGGAATGATAGACGGTTTTTTTGAAGGAATGCAGGAAGCAACTTTTGAATCAATGCCGGAACCCTTTAAAATTAATTTCTTAAGCCTCAATCCTGATTTTTCAAAGCTTGAAAACCTTTTTGAGAAAGATTGTACAAGGATGCAGACTTTTCAGGACTGGAATGATGAAGTGCTGAGGTCCATCAAATCACCTGCATTATTTATCAGCGGCGATCAGGATGTGATGAAGCCGGAACATACTGCCGAAATGTGGCGGTTGGTGAAAGGCTCCCGGTTATTGATACTTCCCGCAACTCATGGTACTTATATGATGCCGGATTTTGATGGAAGTATTGATACCAACTTAATCGACTTTACCGTCAGGGAAGTAGAAAAATTTTTAAACCATTAAGCGTTTTTTTTATTCATAGTAAATTAATTAATCCTTAATGGATCAACAGTAGAAACAATATTTTATAATAATAACTTTAAAATTAAAAATCATGGCTAAGTTAAATCCGTATCTGAATTTTGATGGAACAGCTGAAGAAGCGTTCAATTTTTACAAAAGTGTTTTCGGTGGTGAATTCGTTGGTGGAATTCATAAAATGGGCAATGCTCCTGGTACCGAAAACCTGTCAGAAGAAGAAAAAAACAGGGTAATGCACATCGCTTTGCCTGTGGGAGGAGATCTGTTAATGGCCTCCGATATTGTACCGGCATTCGGGCAGACTCTTACCGTAGGAAATAATAATTATGTGTCTATTTTCCCTGATTCAAAAAGCGAAGCAGACAGGATTTTTAAAGAACTTTCTGATGGCGGAAACGTGGAAATGCCTATTGAAGATCAGTTCTGGGGAGACTACTTCGGATGTTTTCAGGATAAGTATGGTGTTCATTGGATGGTGAACTATAATGAAGAATCTGCAAAATAATCTTATATTTAACTAATGATAATAAAGAGATGCTCATTTTTGGGCAGCTCTTTATTTAAACTTTTAAAAATATAGAACTATGGATCCAATTAAAATAGACATCACAATTTTAGCACCGGTGGAGAAGGTTTGGAATTATTTCAATGAACCCAAACACATTACGAAATGGAATTTCGCCCACGAAACCTGGCACTGTCCTAGTTCTGAAAATAACCTTGTCGTAGGAGGCAAATTCAAAAACAGAATGGAAGCGAAAGACAAAAGCTTCGGATTTGATTTTGAAGGCGTATATGATGAAATAATTCCTCATGAGATCATTAAGTATCACCTGGAGGACGGACGAAAAGTGGAAGTTGTTTTCGATAAAATAGATGAGAATACAACAAAAGTGATTGAAATTTTCGATCCGGAAAAACAAAATTCTGTGGAAATGCAGCGGGATGGCTGGTATGCTATTCTCAACAACTTCCACAAATATGTTGAGAATCATTAACAATATTTTTTTGTAGCCATGATCAATTTAGTTATCATGTCAAAGAGTTTAAACTCTATTTATTCTTTTAATTACGACTCTGAAGAAGAATTCCTTCACGGAGTTATTGCAATACCGGCAAGAAGAGCCTTAGAAAAAGAAAAAATAAATTCTTTGGAAAAACTTTCAGATTATTCCGAAAAAGAAATCATGCAACTTCATGGTTTCGGTAAAAATGCGATGATGAAACTGAAGAATTACATGAAAGAAAATCAGGTCTGCTTTAAAGAAGCATAATATATACAACAGGAAAATTTTGTAGTGTCATTGCGTTAAAAACGAAAGTATATTGTTTAAATGCAAAGACATAAGATTTCTTTTGCTGTTGTACAGAGAATAAAAAATATAGTACCACTGTTAAAAATTAAAATTATGAATAACGATATTTTCCCATGTCTCTGGTATGATGGAGACGCCAAGCAGTCTGCAGAATTTTATTGTAAAGTTTTTGGAGGCGAAATCACAGCAGATACTCCTGTTGTCATGAATATTGATTTGTTTGGACAAAGAATCATGCTTCTGAATGGAGGCCCTCAATTCAAAAAAAATGCTTCCATCTCTTTTATGGTCATCTGTGAAACAGAAGATGAGGTTCAAAAATACTGGGATCATCTGCTGGATGGCGGAATAGCTTTGATGGAACTGGGATCTTACTCATGGAGTCCGAAATACGGATGGGTTCAGGATAAATACGGTGTAACATGGCAGTTGTTTCTGGGAGAAAAAGCAAGTGATCAGAAAATAATTCCTACTTTGATGTTTATCCATGCGAACAACGGCAAAGCCAAAGAAGCAATGGAACTTTACACGAAAACTTTTCCCAATTCAAGCATAGGAAATATATTGACCTACGGAGCAGGGAGCGAAGGACATGACATTCCGGAACCGGCAGAAAATGTTCAGCATGCTCATTTTACAATCGATAATTACAGCGTATTCTGTATGGATAATTCCTATGATCACCCGTTTGACTTTAATGAAGGAATATCTTTAGTTGTGATGACTGATGACCAGGAGCAAACGGACAGATATTGGAATGCCTTTACAGCCGATGGCGGCAGAGAAAGTATGTGTGGCTGGCTGAAAGATAAATACGGACTGAGCTGGCAGATTGTTCCTAAAAGACTCATCCAGCTGATGAATGATTCTAACCAGGAAAAAGCCTATAAAGTTGTTCAGGCGATGATGAAAATGCAGAAAATTATTATTCAGGATCTGGAAGATGCTTATAATTCTTAAATATTTTCGGCGTATTGTTTGATGTGATTTAGAAAAAAGATTTGCATATGAAAACACAGAACAAATCAGACTCTAAGTCAAAAGTCCCTAAAGAAGGGGTGTTTCCGGAAATTATCCGGAACGATTATCAGGGAAGCCGGAAGCTGCAGGGTAAAAAAGCGGTTATTTCCGGAGGAGACAGCGGCATAGGACAGGCGGTGGCCGTTCATTTTGCCCGGGAAGGAGCAGATGTCGCCATTATCTATAAAGAAAGTGACGATGATGCCAGAGAAACCCAGAAACTGGTTGAGAAAGAAGGACAGAATTGTCTTCTGATCAAAGGTGACCTGACGCGGAAAACTTTCAGAACCAAATGCGCAGATAAGATTAAAACAGAATGGAAGAATATTGATATTCTTGTTAATAATGCAGGAATTCATACCTCAAAAAGCAGTCTCGAAAAAATTTCTGATGAACAGATTCAGGAAACATTTGATACCAATATCATTTCCATGATTTCGTTCACCAGAAATTTTCTTCCGATGATACCCAAAGGAGGACGGATTATTTGTACAACCTCTGTTACAGCGTACCGCGGAAGTGACCACTTATTAGATTATGCGGCAACAAAAGGTGCTGTTTTGTCCTTTATCCGGTCTCTGGCCGATAATCTTGCAGAAAAAGAAATCCTGGTAAACGGAATTGCACCAGGACCTATATGGACGCCATTGGTGAAAGAAGCTTTTGATGATCTTTCCACCTTTGGAAAAGACACTCCGCTGAAACGTGCGGGACAACCTTCTGAAGTAGCACCAGCTTATGTTTTTCTTGCCTCAAAGGATGCAAGTTATATTACAGGAGAAATTATTCATATCAATGGTGGTGATTTTGTCGGAGGATAGAATGAGAAGCCAGAGGCCAGAAGCTAGAGGCTAGAAGTTAGAAGCGGTCCCAAAATAACACTCTTACTCTCTGACTTTCAAACTCAACCACGAACACAGTCACCTGCAACCTAATATCCACCACCTAATCCTTTAAAAAATATATGGAAAAATTATCATACGAAATAGAAATCAATGCCGAACCCGAAAAAGTATGGAGTGTCCTTTGGGGTGATATTACCTACAGACAATGGACAACAGCATTTACAGAAGGTTCTTTTTATGAAGGAACGCTTGAAGAAAATAATATTGTCAAATTTCTTGATCCGAAAAACAACGGAATGTACAGCAGGGTGGAAAAAATGATTCCCAACGAGGAAATAAAATTTTTGCACCTTGGAGAAATTTATGAAGGCATTGAAGTTCCTCAGGACTGGGGAGAAGCTACAGAGGCTTACTTTCTTGAGGAGAATGAAGAAGGCACTTTACTGAAAACAGAAATTCAGACACCGCCAGAATTTAAAGAATTTTTTGAAGAGAAGTTTCCAAAGGCGATGTCACTCGTTAAACATCTTTCAGAAAATCAGCTGTAAATAATTGAGTTAGAATTAAAGAAAAATCTGCGAGCTCTGAGATTGCTTCGCTTTGCCCGCAATGACCACCTAAAAAAATAAAAAATGGAAACCTTATCATACGAAACAGTAATTGATGCGCCTATGCAGAAAGTGTGGGACATCCTATGGAATCCTGAAACATATAGTGAATGGACTAAGTATTTCGGAGCAGGGTCTGTTATAAAATCCGACTGGAAAGTAGGAGGGAAAACCTATTTCCTGAATGCACAGGGAGAAGGAATGGTTTCAACCATAGACAGCATGGACGAGCCCAATCATATTGTGTTCAAACATCTTGGAATGGTAGATAAAGAGGGGCATGAAGATACCCAAAGCAAAGAAGTCATGGAGTGGAACGGGAGTTTTGAGAAGTATTTTCTGATAGACTTTGACGGAAAAACAAAACTTCATGCAGAAGTTCAGGTAGAAAAACAGTGGCAGGATCATATGAATACAGGCTTCACAAAAGGATTGATGGTTGTCAAAAGTCTTGCGGAAGGAGTGAGCCTTGGTTCAGTGTAAAGAAATTCAACGTTTAAAGTTTAAAGTTTAATGTTTAGAGTTGGTATCTTATCCTGAATACTGCTACCTGCCACCTAAAACCTACTGCTTAAAAATGAAATTACTTGTAATACTTTTCGCAACATTTATTCTGGCTTTGCTGGGGACTTTTTTGTTTCAGGGAAAGCCGGATTTTATATTTTCAGGAAACCTGGGAATGGCTGTTTTCATCCTATTTACAGGTTTCTCTCATTTTAAATTTCAAAAGGGAATGGCGATGATGATCCCTGATTTTATCCCTGCCCGAATGTTTTGGGTATATTGTACAGGAGTTCTGGAGATTGCGGCAGGAATCGGGCTTATGATTCCGGCCATCCGTGAGATAACAGCAATTTTACTCATTATTTTCTATGTATTGGTTTTTATAGCCAATATCAATTCTTCCAGAAAAAAGATTAATATTTTTAAAGCCGATTACACAGGGCCGGGAATGAAATATCTTTATACTCAAAGGATTCCCATGCAGATTATTCTGATCGTCTGGACCTGGTATTTCGGAATTTATTTACATTAAAAAAGACAGTCTGTAAAGGCTGTCTTTTTTATATAATCGGGATTTTTTTAATTAAATGAGATGAAAATGTAACATTTTATAGGTGTAAAGAGTCTTATTGTAGAAAAGCATAAGTTTTTATTAATCTAAAAATGAAATGCCTATATAACTTTAACCTTTAAAACAGAAGTTATGAATCTAAATCACAACATTTTCGGTACAGCCCTTATTGTACTATCCACCATTATGACCAACGCACAGAGTTCTACTGCCAAACTGCCGGGAGATCCTACTTTGCCATCTTCCAAGGCTAATCTTGAAAAGCTTATTTCTTACGATAAAGGAAACTTTACATATAAAGTTGAAGATTACTTTGCAAGACCAAAAGCCTCAGCATTTAAAATCTCTCCGGACGGGAAATATCTTTCCTATAAAGAAAAAGATCAGGAGAAAAAAAATCATGTTTATGTAAAAGATCTTAGCACCGGAAAAATTACCAAAGCTATTGTAGAAAAAGATGATCTGATAAGAAACTATGGCTGGCTGAACAAAAAACGCCTTTTCTATACACAAGATAGGGGCGGAAATGAAAATATCCACCTGTATGCTACCGATACAGACGGAGGGAATCAAAAGGATCTGACACCTTTTGACGGAGTAAAAGTGCAGGGTATTATTCCTCTAAAAGATACTGATTTTGTTGTGGTTACCATGAATAAAAACAACAAGCAGATTTTTGAGCCTTTTAAAATCAATTTCATTACCGGGGAAATGACCCAGCTGTACGAAAATAAAGATGTCAACAGCCCTATCGACGATTATCTTTTTGATAAAGACGGAAATCTTAGAGGTTATAGCGTCCTTGAAAACGGATTAACCACCAAAACCTATTATAAAGATCTGCAGACCGGGAAATTCAATCTGATTAAATCTGCAGACTGGTCTGATACCTTCAGTATTATAGAGTTTAATGAAAATTCTAAAAATAAAGATGAAGCGTATGTAGTAACCAATCTGGATAGCGATAAAGCGAGAATCGTCCTGTATGATCTGAAGAAGAATGCAGTGATTAAAGAGGTTTATTCCAATCCTGTATATGATGTAAGCTCAATAAGCACAGCGGGTAAAAACAGGAACTATGAGCTTGATTATATCAGCTATGAAGGAACCAAGGGAGAAACGGTTCCGGTGAGTAAATTCTATAAGGAAATACATGATAAGTTAAAATCTCAGTTTGGAGACAAGGAATTTGGAATTGCTTCTTCTGATGATAATAATGATAAACTTCTGGTTGTTGTAGGAAGTGATAAGCTGTATGGAACCTATTATGAATACGACACCAAAACCAAGCAGACCAAACTTCTGTACAACCTGATGCCACAGCTGAAGGAAGAAGACATGGCTGAAATGAGACCTATTGAATTTAAAAGCAGGGACGGGTTGACAATCCATGGATATATTACCCTGCCTAAAGCAGCATTGGAAGGTAAAAAAGTTCCTTTGATTGTAAATCCTCACGGCGGCCCTCAGGGAATCAGGGATAGTTGGGGATTTAATCCGGAAACACAGCTGTTTGCCAGCAGAGGTTATGCAACCCTTCAGGTGAACTTCAGAATCTCCGGCGGATACGGAAAATCATTCCAGAAAGCGGGTTATAAGCAGATCGGAAGAAAAGCGATGGATGATGTGGAAGATGGTGTAAAATATGCCATTGAACAAGGATGGGTAGATAAAGATAAGGTTGCTATTTACGGAGGAAGCCACGGTGGATATGCAACATTGATGGGATTGATCAAAACTCCTGATTTATATGCTTGTGGAGTGGATTATGTAGGGGTATCCAACATCTTTACTTTCTTTGATTCTTTCCCGGAATACTGGAAACCATATAAAGAAATGGTAAAACAGATCTGGTACGATCTTGATAATCCTGAGGAAGCTAAAATTGCTAAAGAAGTATCTCCTGTGTTTCAGATTGATAAGATTAAGAAACCTTTATTCGTAGTACAGGGAGCTAATGACCCTAGAGTTAACATCAATGAATCTGATCAGATTGTAAAAGCAATGCGTGCCAAAGGATTTGAAGTTCCTTATCTGGTAAAATACGATGAAGGACACGGATTTGGAAAAGAGCCGAACAGAATTGAGCTTTATAAATCGATGCTGGGATTCTTTGCAGAAAATTTTAATAAATAAACTATTAATTAAATACTATTTGAACGGAGGACTTAGGTCTTCCGTTTTTTTTTATCATAAAGTCATTGCGAGCAAAGCGAGGTAATCTCATTAGGCTTTAATAGGTTGGATAACCGCAAAGACGCTAAGCTTTTTAATCTTTATATTGTTTTTAAGGCGCAAGAAAATCAATGATTTTCAGCAAACGATAATCATTGATTATTTTGCAAATCAAGGGTAGTTAAACAGTTTTTCATCGGTATTTGCATAATTAATAAGATGCGTTATTATTAATACGGAGCTTGGATTTCTCGCTTCGCCCGGAATGACAAATATTTCTTTGAAATATCCGTTTCATTTTTAAAGCCGTACAATTTTTATCGGAGATAAAATCTTTGCGCTTTAAAACATATCGTTGTTAAACCTTTTGCGTCTTTGCGTTTTCCAACAAGAAAATAACATTACTGTGCAATCTTATCATTCATCAATTACCAATTATCACTCATCAACTTAGCCCCGATAGCAGCGGTTACCCCGGAACATGAGTGGGAGAGTCGGAGGGTAAGAGATGGGGGAATTTGGCGTGAGGAGTATGAGCGGATAGCGGGAAAAAGCTTCTGAAAAAATAGTTTATGCCTAAGTTGCTGAAAATTTATGAGATAAAAACACGATGGATAAAAGAAAAATTGAATTGTAAGAAAAATATTTTAAATTTATTAAAGTAAAACCAAAAGGCTAGCCGTCATATCAGTATGGAGGTTGTCGAAAAAATAACAATGCCACAGAAGGAGAAAGAAAGCATCATCTCACAGACCGTTTCCAACTACGGAGGGAAGCTGATGTCTTATATTCGTCCGAAAGTGAAAAACACGGAGGATGCGGAAGATATTCTGCAGGAAGTGTGGTATCAGTTCAGTAGCCTTACGAATCTTTCTGAGATCGTAAACGTTGGGGGCTGGCTGTACAGGGTGACGGCGAATAAGATCACAGACCGTTACCGGAAAAAGAAAACAGAAAATCTTGAAGATTTCGTATATGAAGATGAAGACGGCAGTTTTTCTATCAAGGATATCCTTTTGATGGATGAAAGTGCCGGTCCTGAAGTGAAGATGTTTCAGGATGAGATCTGGAAAAAACTGTTTGAAGCGCTTGATGAACTTCCCGAAAAACAAAGGCTGGTCTATGTAGAAAATGAACTGAACGACAAAACCCTCCAGGAGATCGCCGATGAACAGGGAGAAAACATCAAAACCATCATCAGCAGAAAAAACTATGCTGTGAAGCACTTAAGAAACAGATTGAGAAAATTATACGAAGATTTAAAAAGTTAGAAAAAGAAATTATGAATCATAAACACAAAAAGGGTTGGATTTTTTTATTGCTGTGCCCGCCATTAATTTTAGCTGCCGTTACATGGATTGTCATGATGCTTTGGAACTGCCTTCTTCCGGAGATTTTAGGAGCAAAAACAATTACTTTCTGGCAGGCCATGGGAATATTGATCCTAAGCAAAATTCTTTTCGGAGGTTTCCACTTTGGTAAAGGAGTGAGAGATTTCAAGGAAAGAAAGATGAGAGAAAAAATGGCAGGTTTATCTCCTGAGGAAAGAGAGAAATTTAAAGAAGTCTGGAGAAATAAATGCTCCGGTGGATTCTTCAACAGAAATAACGAATAATCTGAAATTTTTAAAGAAGTAGTAAAGTAAAAATCAGCATTCATTCGTCTCTATAAAAAACAAGAAGTAGTAAAATTTAAAATTTTGAAAAAATGAAAAATTCAGCATTAAAAGGGGCTCTTGGAGCATTAGCCGTTGCAGGTGTAGCCTTAATCGCTAAAAAAGCAATACAGAGAAGAAGATTTATCAAAGGTATTTTTGATGAGTACGGAATCAAAGAAAAGTCACCTTTCGGACTGGCAGATAAGATCAGAGAAATGAATGAGGAAGACTATCAGGAACTGAAAGGGAAATTCAAAAAAGAATTCCGTTCAAGATGCTGCAAAAAGGATCATATGTGTGAAGCATAATCCATACAGGACTAAATTGAAATTGTTACATTCCGGCTCGGGAAGCGAAGCTTCCCGAGCCGGAATTTTTATATAAAATAGTCCCAGTAAAGACTTTTTAACACTATATTTGTTTCTTTCTAATTAAAAGCTATTTCCGGTTATGATGAGGTTTAGAAATATTTCGATTGTCATATTTTCATTTTTTTCGATCGTATTGTTTGCCCAAAAGTCACAACAAAAGCAATATGTTTTCTTTTTACACAATAAATTTTTGGAAGACCATTCTTTTGAGGAAAAACATCCCAAATATGGTGTTGCAGAATATGAGACAATACTCAACAAGCTGAGAGATCAAAATACGGTTGTTATTTCTGAGAAAAGAAAAGCTGGTACAGAACCATCTGTGTATGCTGAAATGGTAAAGAAACAGATTGATAGTCTCCTGAAAAAAGGAATTCCTGCCGGAAGAATAACAGTGGTAGGAACTTCTCAGGGAGGTTATATTGCACAATATGTCTCTTATTATGAAAAGAATCCACAATTGAAGTTTGTCTTCATCGGAGCTAGTTTCAAAGATGATTCTTTGGAAAAAGATAAAAATTTCAGATTGTATGGAAGGATCCTTTCCATTACAGAGAGATCAGATGACGGACATGTGCCAATGTCGTATGAACAGCGGTTCGTCAGATCTCACCTAAAAGATTTTAAAGAAATAGAACTTAATACGGGACTGAACCATGGCTTTCTTTTCAAAGCACTCGATGAGTGGATTGCTCCCACTAAGAAATGGGTTTCCAGTAAATAATTACGGTCGGTCTATGACCATTCTGTTCTTATGATTGAAGTTATTACGAAATGATCTGCGCAATCTGCGAGATCTGCGGGAAATATCTTCAATATGAAGCTGAGATTCCTTGCTTTGCTCGGAATGACAAACTCGCCGTTGAAATTTTATCGGAGATAAAATCATTGCGCCTTAAAAATATGCTGGCAGCTATAAAAAACTTTGCGCCCTTGCGTTTTTCCAACCAATAAATTCCGAGCTATATTGAGATGGCTTCACCTGCAGTTCGCAATGACTTTTTGATCCATATTTTCAACAAAAAATTACCGTAAACATCAAACGCAAAGAAAAATAAATCCTTATTTTTGTATTGCTCAATGAAAGATTACTACTATTTTCTCGGTATATCACAGGATGCTTCGGAAGAAGACGTCAAAAAAGCCTATCGTAAACTGTCTTTAAAATATCATCCCGATAAAAATGACAATGACGACTTTTTTGCAGACCGTTTCCGTGAGATTCAGGAGGCCTATGAGACCTTAAGTGATCGCGCACTCAGACGTACTTATGATCAGAATCTGGAAAATCATCAGCGAAGTTTCAGGTATAATATTCCGCCAGCCATCAAAACTTTTACAGCGAATAAAATTCATGCGAAAAAAGGAGAGGAGATTATCATCAACTGGCAGACGAGCAATGCTGATGTAGTAAAGGTATTGCCTTTTGGATTGGAAAAGCCGTATGGAGAGAGGATCTTCAAGATCACAGAATTTAAGGACGGAAAATTCCAGCTTCTGCTTCATGCAACGAATTCTCTTTTGCACAAAACGGTTGTTCAGGGAATCACCATCACAGAAGTTTTTGAAAATGATTCTGAAAAGTTCAAAAACTCGGTGGAAGAAATGTTTAAGCAGCAGCCCAGTACAAGAATTAACAAATCAGGTCAGCCTAAGATTATGATGCTGATCTGGGGAATTATTATTCTGGCAATTGCGATCTATATGCTGATCAAAAATTTCAGCTAGTTTATGCCATTTTCTTTCTTCCCGGGCATTTTTTACATCTTTTCCCTTTTTTGAATTTTTTACAACAGGATTTCTTTTCACAGAACATCTCTTCGTTATTGAATGAGTAAGGTGCCAATGGCGGAACTTTAAATGGGACAATCATATTCATGCTGCAAATATATTAATTTAGAATAAATATAATTAATAAAATTTCATAAAATTCTTACAACCTGATGAATAGCAGTAGCAAATTACTTTAAAGAGTTTTAGTGGAATTAAATTTGAACGGCAGACACTTTCAGTATAAGTATAAAAAATAGATGTTAAATACATTATATTTTTAAAAAAAATCGTTTAATAGATTCAATAATAAATGTGAAATTTATTGATGATATACACTAATTTAATAATAAACAAAGAACTTAATTATATATAAATTGATGGTTTTCCTTGTGTATTATGTATAGAATAATGGTTATTTTTGATGAAATTAATGTTAACCTTATCATAATTTACGAAATGCAAATTGTGAGAAAAGTCACAAATAGATGTGTGAATTATCACCTCTCTGGTACTCTTGTGAAATCATTCAAAAAATTGTAATTTTACCCATCTTTTTACAAACAAAATCTAATAAATAAAAATGAATACAGAACAGTTTGTGAGCCGTCACATTTCCCTTAATGAAGCCGATAAACAGGCGATGTTGGAGAAACTTGGCGTTTCTAGTATTGAAGAGTTAATTTCTCAAACCATCCCTTCTTCTATCCGTTTAGAGAAAGATCTTGAGATCTCGGAACCACTTTCTGAATACGAAATGTTGAACCACTCAAAAGAATTGGCATCTAAAAATACTGATTATACAAGTTATATCGGATTCGGATACCACAATACCCTTTTGCCTTCAGCAATCCAGAGAAATATTTTTGAAAACCCTAGCTGGTATACAGCGTATACTCCATATCAGGCAGAAATTGCACAGGGAAGACTTGAAGCTCTTCTTAATTTCCAGACTGTCGTATGTGATCTTACTGGTTTTGCACTGGCAAACGCATCTTTATTGGATGAATCTACGGCTGCTGCTGAAGCAATGCATATGTTCTTCAACAACAGATCTAAAGACCAGAAAAAAGCAGGAGCTAATAAGTTCTTCATTTCTGATCTTGTTCTTCCTCAAACCGTTTCTGTATTAAAAACAAAAGCTGAAGGGTTAGAAATTGAGATTGTAGTAGGAGATCATAAAACACACCAGTTTGATGGTTCTTATTATGGCGTTCTATTACAATATCCTGGTAAAAACGGAATCGTTTTAGACTATACTGAAGATATCGTAGAATATAAAAAACTTGATTTTCAGGTAGCAGTGGCTTGTGACCCGATGGCTTTGGTTAAACTAAAGTCTCCGGCAGAAATGGGTGCTGACTGTGCCGTAGGAACTACGCAGAGATTTGGTATTCCATTAGGATACGGAGGACCTCACGCAGCTTTCTTCGCTTGTAGAGAAGATTATAAAAGAGATATTCCGGGAAGAATTATCGGGGTTTCTCAGGATATGTACGGAAGACGTGCTTTAAGAATGGCATTACAGACCAGAGAGCAGCACATTAAAAGAGAGAAAGCTACTTCAAACATCTGTACAGCCCAGGTTCTTTTGGCTGTAATGGCAGGTATGTATGCTGTATATCACGGTCCGAAAGGATTAAACTATATCGCTGATCAGATTCACTTTAAAGCCAATGCTTTAAAAGGAGGTCTTAAAGCACTAGGGTATCAGGTAGTGGAAGAGCCAATCTTCGATACTGTGAAAATCACGATGCCTGAAGAAGAGAAAGCAAAGTTAGTAAGACTGATGCTTGATCACAGATTAAACTTAAACTATTTCACAGAAGGAGTAGTAAGCATTGCAATCAACGAAAGTACAACATTAGACAAATTAAACTATCTGATGGCTTCTTTCGCTCAGTTTAAAGACAAGCAGACTTTCAAATTAGAAATCAAAGAAGGATACAGCATTCCGGAAGAAAACTTAAGAAAAGACGAAATTCTTACAGAATCTGTATTCAACAAATACCACACGGAAACAGAATTGATGCGTTATATCAAGCGTCTTGAGAGAAAAGACTTATCATTGACCCACTCAATGATTTCTTTAGGATCTTGTACTATGAAACTGAACGCAGCGACTCAAATGTTACCGCTTTCATGGGAAAACTGGGGAGCAGTTCATCCATTCGTACCTGTGAACCAGGCTGAAGGATATCAGGAAATGATCCGTGAACTGGAGAAAGATTTAGCAGAAATTACAGGTTTTGCAGGAACTTCTCTTCAGCCAAACTCCGGAGCTCAGGGAGAATACGCAGGATTAATGGTGATCAGACAATATCATATCTCAAGAGGTGACCACCACAGAAATGTAGTATTGATCCCTCAGTCTGCACACGGTACCAACCCGGCTTCTGCTGCTATGGCAGGAATGAAAATCGTAGTCGTGAAAAACCTTGAAAACGGGGAGATCGACTTCGAAGATCTTAAAGCTAAAACAGAACTTCATTCAGCTAACTTATCTGCTGTAATGATCACTTATCCTTCTACTTATGGATTCTTTGATGCCAACATTAAAGAAATTACCAACCTTATCCATGAGCACGGAGGACAGGTATATATGGATGGTGCGAACATGAATGCTCAGGTAGGATTTACAAGTCCTGGAAATATCGGAGCTGACGTTTGCCACCTTAACCTTCACAAAACTTTCGCAATTCCTCACGGAGGCGGAGGTCCTGGAGTAGGTCCGATCTGTGTTGCTAAACACTTAGTACCTTTCCTTCCTTCCAATGCAAATATCAGAATTGGTTCTAAAGAAGCAATTGACGGTATTTCTGCAGCACCTTACGGCTCAGGATTGATCCTTAACATTTCTTATGCTTATATCAAAATGTTAGGAACTGAAGGTCTTAAAAAGGCTACAGGACATGCCATCATGAATGCTAACTACCTGAAAGAAATTTTAGCAGAGCATTTCCCAATCTTATATTCAAACGAAAACGGAAGAGTAGCTCACGAATGTATCGTAGATTTCCGTCAGTTCAAGTCTTTAGGAATTGAAGTAGCTGATGTGGCGAAGAGATTGATGGATTATGGTTTCCATGCTCCTACCGTTTCTTTCCCGGTTGCAGGTACACTAATGATTGAGCCTACAGAATCTGAAAGCAAGGCTGAAATTGATCGTTTTGCTGAAGCGTTGATCTCTATTAAAAAAGAAATCGATGAAATTGCAAACGGTGAAGCAGATGCTACCAACAACGTATTGAAAAATGCTCCTCATACAGAACAGCTGGTAATCTCTGATTCATGGGATAAACCATACAGCAGAGAAAAGGCAGCTTATCCGTTAGAGTGGGTAAGAGACCACAAATTCTTCGCTTCTGTATCAAGAGTAGATGAAGCTTACGGAGACAGAAACCTGGTATGTACTTGTGAGCCGATTGAAGCTTATATGTAATCTCAGTTTTTTAACGATAAAAAATCCCTTTCATTAATGAGAGGGATTTTTGTTTTTATTGAGTATTTTCTGTGCAGTAATCGTCATTGCGGGCGTAGCGAAGCAATCTCTTTAACGCAAATGTCGCGAGGATTTTTCGAGAACTAATTGTTTCAATGTTCGCAGAGGCGTTCCACTCAGCAAAGGTTAAACGATGTGTTTTTTCGACAAATTACGAGATTTGTACGTTCATTGTCATTGCGAGCGTAGCGAAGCAATCTCAACTTTACTAATTAATTCCATTTTGCAGCAAAAGCAACAATTGCAAAATAAATAGCAAGCATCATAATATTTGTAAAAAGATTGACTAAGAAGAATGGTAATAATAATTTCCAGCCCTTCTGTTTTGTTTTCAATGAAAGCCAGTAAAATGGAAATTCAATAACCAGAGTTGCTCCAAAACTGTACAAGAAACCAATAAAAAATCCTCCCAGTTCATATTCGCCTACCCTTGATTTCATACCCCAAAAGTCTGGATATCCGTTTACCAAAGAAAAATGAGGTGCAATGAAATAGTAACCTACAAACATAGAAACATAGTTGGCTGCAATGATCAGCCACTTTCTGTTTTGGAGATTGAATTTTTCTACAAGAAGTTTACTTTCAAAGGTTCCGATGATGAAGTTGATCCAGATCAGATGTAAAAAGCTAAACCAAATCATGGGAGAACCTGCATTAGCTAAAAGAAAATTGGGAATCAGTAAGATGATTAGCAGGAGATAGTTTTGGTTATTGGTTTGGATCATATAATAAAAAGGATGAAATTTAAATGTAGAATATTTATTGTGAAATGTTCGCGTTCTGTGATAAAAGTAAACAATTCTATTGAAATATTGGGGAAAACAGTCTGGATGATCGGGATTGAGTATTACAAATGATGGAGTCTTTATCGAATAGTTTGTACTTTTCTCTATAGTCTCCTTTTGGCTTAAAATGCCCCGTTTTTTGATCGTAAAGAAAAATATATTCTACAGGAATTTTTTTGTATGGGTTATCAACAGAATAACTGACTTTCCTGCCATTGATTGTTGTGTTGTCATACCAGAATCCATCCGGTGTTCGCTTCTGGATCAATACAAGTTTTCCTGTGAAAGCAATATCATTAAATCCGTCATTATTGTAGTCTTTAATTTTTAATTGCAGCTCATACGGTTCATAAATTTTGTTGTCTTCATGAGCATCATATGTTCTGACGTTACCCCCATAGATATCTTCTAAAGAGTCTGCTGTTATTTTGTAAATTTCATGACCTCCGTTTCCATGTGCTGTGACCGAGGTTGCCAGTAAGTACGGATTTTGTTTTGGGAAAATAGAAACAAATTGAGACCGTTCTGCTGATAAAATTTTAACAAGCTTCCCTTCTTGTGTTAATAAGAGTTGATTTTTCCACGGATATCCAGAATTTGGTCCTGTCTTCCAGTTGTATTCAACAAAGTAATACTCCTGATCTGAACCATTGATTTTCACCTTTTTGAATACCGTTATCTTTTCACCTTTTTGCTGAACAGGACTTTCATGGACATGAAGATCAAAAGCTTGCTGAAGATTTTTGATAAATTTTGAAGAGTCTTTAATTAAAGGGTAATCCGCAAGATATTCAAGCGGGATAGACATTGTAAGGTTGGGATTCTCTTTGTCTGTCTGTTGAACATTTTCTTTTTTGTGAGTACAATTCAAAATGAGCAAAGATAAAAGTGCTGACAGGAATGTTTTTTTCATTAGGGTTATTAGTTACGAAAGAGAAATTTTTTGAAATTTATTATATTTTAATGAAATGCCAGTCATTTAATTAAAATTTTTAAAACAAAATCACCTCCCAAAAACTGAGAGGTGCTTAGTATTTAAATTCCGGTTTTTTATCTTCGTTTAAAACTATACGCCAGCAAAATAGCAAAGCCCATAGTAACGCAGGTTATAATTGAAATGGTTTCAATGGAAATTCCACTTTTCATCTGTGTGTTTTCTTTTTCACATGAAAAAAAGAATAATAATGTCATGAACAGACATACCGATAGTAATTTTTTATCCATAAATGTATTTGTTTGGTTACGAAATGTTTATAGCAAAAAGTATACCGGATTTGTAGACTTTTAAAATATGTTCTATAAGAATTTACGTTATGACAAATAGTTAATTTTATGGACAATATTTTTTATTAATCCACGGTTTCCAAAATAGCAAAGGGAATGATTGATCAAAAATGCTGAAAAGGGAAGTAGATTACCGAAAAACTCTCTAAAATAAACCATGGTAATAATGAAAAAAATAACAGAAATAAGATTTAGCTTCCATAGGTTGACTTTATAGGTCAGTGTTTTGTTGTTTTCATCATACCTAAATTTTCCACTATCAATTAAAGATAAATAGTCCCAATTGGATCTTTCTTTGAAAAGACCTTCATTAAAAGAAACAAATCCAGGTCCGTAAAGAATATTTTGAACCTTTTTCTTACTTAACAGATCACGCACTGTGCAGATAACCTTATCTGAGGTTTTATCTTTTGTAATTTCTCTCTCAAAAGTATAAGTAAATGGGAACATATAGTTGTAAGCTTAGTTATTTGTTTTTCCTTCATCCCAATAATAAGTGTCCGGATAGATTCTTGCTCCAAAAACAGCAGTCCCCACCCGTACAATCGTGGCGCCTTCTTCAATGGCCGTTTCCAGATCGCTGCTCATTCCCATGGAAAGCTCTTTCATTTCTACGTTGGGGATATTTTCGGTGATGATGTCCTGCTGAAGTTTTTTCAGGATTTTAAAGCATGCTCTTACTTTCTCAGTTTCAGCACTGAATAAGCCAATCGTCATCAATCCCTTTATCTTTAAAGTAGAGTAGTTGGAAATCTTTCGGGTAAGTTCAATAGCCTGATCAGGATTAACTCCAAATTTGCTTTCTTCATTGGATGTATTCACCTGAATCAAAACATCCATTGTTCTGTTTTCAGCCAATAGTCTTTGATGAAGTTTTTCAGCAAGTTCCAGACGATCCAGAGACTGGACGCAGGTAACATCATATTTCAGGATATCTTTTATTTTATTGGTCTGAAGATGGCCTATAAAATGATTTTCGTGAGGAATGTCTTTCAGGTCTTCATATTTCTCCTTCAATTCCTGTACTTTGTTTTCTGCAATTAATTCCTGTCCGTTTTCCAAAGTAATTTTGATACGGTCTGCAGAAACAGTTTTAGTAGCGAGCAATAACCTGACATCATCAATATTCCTTCCGGATTGCTCACAGGCCTTTCTTATTCTTTCATTGATCAAAGTGAGGTTGTGGAGAATATCTTCTTTCATGATGGGATAATTTCTTTAGCCTCCAGTTTTTTTATTAAAGCAGCTTTGACGGCGGTTAAAGCATGGTCTTTAGCTTCAGCAAAAGAAACAGAGTATTTTCTTTCAATCGTTCTCAAATCTTCCGGAAACTTTGCTAACAATTGATTGTAGTACGAATCCAGAATTTCAGCGGAAGGCATTTCATAATTAATTTTTAGCTGGAAACGTCTTAAAAGGGCAGTATCAATAATCTCAGGATGATTGGTGGCACAGATTAAAAGCGCATTTTCAGGATAATAATCAATCAGCTGAATCAAAGTATTAACTAATCTTCTCATTTCGCCTACATCTTTATCATCGCTGCCTCTTGCTTTTCCGATCTGATCCAGTTCGTCAAGGAAAAGTACTGACCTTTCTCTGGCGGCTTTGTCAAAAATCATTTTGATATTCTGGGACGTTTCCCCGATACGGGAAGAAACAATATTACTAAGGTTTAAAATAATAATATTTTTTCCCAGAGCATTGGCAATGGCCTTGGCTGTCATTGTTTTTCCACATCCGGAACTTCCTTCAAGCAGAATCTTATGGTTAACCGGCAGGCCGTATTCCTGCAGTTCCTTAACATAAGCATGCTCCTTGATAAGCTGTACAAGCTGTTCCCTGTTGTTTGCGTTGAGAAATACTTCGTTAAGATTTACCTGTTCTTTGTCTTGAATAATAAGGTTGTACAGATTCATAATGACAATTAAAAATATTGAGTAAACAAAGATAAAGCTTTATTGGATGTCAAAAAGAATCCTGAAAAATAATAAACAGCTGGTCCAGCGTAAAATGGATTATAAATGATGAATGGCCGCTAACGAACAAAGCAGCATATTCTGTAAATATTCCTAAACATCGCTGAAAATCCTCGGAATCTGTGGGAAATACACCTTTTACATTTTACAGAAATCTCCTGATAAAAAAAATAAAGCCAGACTTGCGACCGGCTTTATTCATTGGATATTAAAATTTGTTATGAAACTAAGATCTTTCTGCTTATGTTTTTGGACCCTTTTACCCGATGGGTAAAAGAGCGATCTGATCTCTCAGACTAAAAACATAAAACAATATAATTAGTATAGATTTTCTATAGGCTTGTTTTGTTTTAAGATTAGTTTCTTTCTCTTCTTACTGTCATGAAATATGATGTAATTACGACTAAACCTGTTGCGATACCGATATAAGTTATCATTTTGTATTATTTTTAATTATTTGACTTTTTTTTATCAATCTTTCAATTGCAATATTACTACTTTCAAATCATGTGCCAAAGTAAAATACTATGATGTTTATCAGTGTATTAGCGTGTTTCAGGTTCATGTAATGGTGAATTTTTGTTTACAGTAAATTAATATATTATTTGGAATTTATTAATACTTTTATTATTCTATCTGTAAAATTATGTGAATGTGTTAATCGTTTATCGACTTCCATATTGGACTTGATAAAACAAATAATAAATAATGCTTAGCATAATATTGTTTTAAAGCGTATTTTTTGAACGTTAATTTTTTACTTCATACAGATTTTTATGTTAATAAAATTTATTTTTAACACTGATTTCTATGTTGGAATTTTTGTCAGCTGTCATATTTCATGTCAGAGAGAAATAGAAGTTTGTGTCACAACTGAAAATAAGACTGTCTGCTGACTGATGGCTTGGATGCCTTGTTTTTGAATTACCCGGAGGCTTTTACTACTTTTGTATAAAGAATGAATTTATGGGACGCAGTTATATTTTTCTTGCCTTAGCAATCATATTTGAAATTATTGCTACTACTTTTCTAAAAAAATCTGAGGAATTTTCCAAACTATGGCCATCTGTAGTAACAGTTGCCGGATATGCCTGCGCTTTTTATTTTTTAAGCCTTACCCTTCGTCAGATTCCTGTAGGAATTACCTACGCCATCTGGTCCGGCGTAGGGATTGTATTTATAACGATGATCGGAGTGGTAGCCTTCAAACAGATACCGGATCTGCCGGCTATCATTGGTATTGCCCTGATTGTAACCGGAGTGATTATTATCAATGTATTCTCAAAAATGGGAACTCATTAAACAATAATATCCTGCTGCATTTGCTGTTGCTTCCAATGTTCAGACCTTTTTTTGTATAAAAAGAACTTACCCAGTTTATATTTGAACTTTAAAAAGCCCCTGAACTCAATGCCGTCAAACAAAGTAAAAGGAATAGAAGGATTTTCAGCAAGAGACTGTTTTATGCCCTTACTGAAGACAGTAGGACCAGTAGTAGCATGTACATCATTCGGATACCGGTGATTATTGATATTATCAAGCATCAGTTCTAATGTCTTCTTAAGAAAAGGATGGTTTTTATTAAAAATAAGTCCCCATTGCACATATAAATTGGCATGTCTTTCCGCACTGATCACCGCTTCGTCACTTTCTTTGATAAGTTCACGGAAAGGCTTTACGATACTGCTGTCAATATCCAGATAGATGCCTCCTTTTTTATATAAAACAGCGTACCTGAAAAAGTCAGCTTTTGCAGCGCCAATTGTCAGTTTATGGTAGGTTTCAATATAGTTGGGAGGAAATTCTTTTATGAGAAATTTTTCAATATCACTGTCATCATAAAAGAAATAGCTGTATTCCGGGTTCTTCCTTTTCATATTCCAGATGTGATATCGTGTTATCAAAGGAAGTTTTTTAGTTTTAAAAGTCTGAAATATTTGTTTGGGTACTGCCATGTCCTGTTTTTAATAATCCTTATACAAATTCTTAAATCCTTTTCATCAGTGATGTGCATGCAGTAATAAGAGTTTTCATAAGGAGGAGGGAATTCCTGAAATTTGAAACAGCTTATGCCGGCTTTGTTTTTTGATTGTATTTTGAAGAAATGGTTAAAAGCCGGAAGAAGAAAATTTTAATTTTTTTTTAATCTCCCAGATTGTAAATTTTAATAATAAGTTCAGATATTGTAAAATCAGTTTTCTTTTTTTAATGGCTGAATGATGGATTGGAAAAAATTGAAGGTGAAAATCCTGTCGTAGAATATATCCAGGCTGTTTTCAATAATTGCATCAGTGTAGCAGGCGGTATCAGGCACAAATGTTTCCTCTACAAAAACAAACCAGAGTTCTGAGAGCCCAAATCTTCTTCTAAACTCTTCAGATGTATTGCTGTCGGGAACGGCAGAATGTTTCAGGTCACAAAACAGAATTCCTTTTTTCTTCCCTTCATGGTTTACAATATTAATGGAATGATGCAGATAGCTGAGAATTTTTATTTTTGCATCAAAACATTCTATAAAATGATGAAGATCGATAAGCTGTATTACTTTTTCTTCCTGTTGAGAAGCTGTCATAAAAAAACATTCCTGTGATATTTCCTGAGTCAGTTCCTGAAAAGTGGTTAATTCCATATGTGTTCATTTACAACACAAAGAAATAGAGAAAAGGAGAACACAAATTAGTTTTTATACAAAATGGCTGGTATTTTATACAAAATCCTGAAGGATGATCATTGGTATAATAAAATACCGGTTTTGTATAATAAAACAACTTTAATTTCCGTTATTGCCTATTTTTGTAATAAAATGAGCCTGCCATATGAAATATAGCCCTTGGAAATTTGAAGAAACCTTTGTGATCGATTTTCTGGTGGAAGCGAAATATGGATTCCGAAGGCATCTGCTGTTCCTGATCTTCTTTTTCTTTTTACTGTACAGCGCAAGATTCTGGCACTGGTATTCCGGAATATATCAGTACTATGTATTATTCTTTGTGTATGTGATTCTGATCGCAATGGTCTACATTAATATATATGTATTGGTTCCCCGGTTTTTCTTTAAAACAAAATATGTCACTTATCTTGTACTGCTGGTTCTTATGGGTGTGGTGGGACTTAATTTCATCGGGTATGGCTTCAAAACCTTCTTTGAAGAATTCAGGGTGAAAAATATTCTCAGAGAAAATGAAAAGGGAGGAATCTATGAAGGTGTTCTGATGTGCATTCCGATTATTATGACAACCACAACCATCAAACTGCTGCAGAAATGGATCAGTGATAATAAAAGAATCAATGAACTGAGCAATCTTACCCTGAATATGGAACTGAACGAATTGAGAAACCAGATCAATCCGCATTTTTTGTTCAACATGCTGAATAATGTAAAAGCATTGATCCGAACAGATCCGGCCAAAGCATCTGTAGTCATTGTAAAACTTTCCGAGTTTCTGAGATATCAGCTGTATGAAAACAGCGAAGAAAAAACGTTGCTGACTTCAGAGATTGATTTCCTGTCCAATTTTTTAAATCTTGAAAAAATAAGACGGGACAATTTCTCTTTTGACATTCAGGTCAATATTGATCACAGAATAATAAGCAGTACCTTTATTCCTCCGAATCTGTTTACCACTTTTGTAGAAAATGCGGTAAAACATAGTGTGGATCTTAGTGGAAGAGAATCCTGTGTGAAAATAGAAATCAATATCGATAATCGGCTGCTTTATTTCAGATGTGTGAATTCAAGAAGTGCAGGTTATCTTCCTGCGGACAAAAGGAGCAGTGGACTTGGGCTCGCCAATATCACAAGAAGACTGGAACTTCTTTATAATGATACTTTTGATTTGAAGATAGAATCTGATGATACAGAATATAGTGTAAATTTAAAAATTCCCGTGTGATGAATTGTATTATAATTGATGATGAACCTCTGGCAAGATCCGAGATGAGATCGCTGATCGCTGAAATTTCCGGTATCGGTATCCTTGGGGAATTTTCCAATGCGCTTTCTGCTCTCGAATTTCTTAAAGATAATGAGGTAGATCTTATTTTCCTTGATATAGAAATGCCTATGGTAACAGGTCTTGAATTTGCAGAAATGCTTCCGAAAAAATCACTGATCATTTTTACAACTGCCTATTCCCAGTATGCCCTGAAAAGCTATGAACTGGAAGCAGTAGATTATCTTTTGAAACCTATTGATCCTCAAAGGCTGGAAAAAGCAATTGATAAAGCGGTACTTTACACCGAACTTTTATCTAAGAATACCGTGAAAAATACGGTAGAATCTAATACCGCAGACTTCCTGTTCATAAAGGCAGAACGCAGGTTCTATAAAATCAGTTTTTCAGATATCAAATTTATTGAAGGGCTCAAAGACTATGTCGTTATTCATACAAAGCAGCAAAAGCTGATCACTGCAATGAATTTGAAAACCATTCATCAGAAGATTTCCGGGGAAACCTTTATCAGAGTCAGCAAATCCTACGTGGTGAATATGAATTATATAGATTCATTTGACAATCATAATATATACATTGAAGATTCCGAAATTCCTCTTGGTGAAGTCTACCGCTCCGAGTTTTTTACAAGATTTGCGGGAGGTCTTCTCAACTCAGACTAATACATGAGTAATAGGTAATGAGCTATAATATCAGTCAAATGATTAGAAAATTGGTGTAAATCTGTGTAATCAGTGGAAAAAAATAGCTAAGCCCGTTAGACAAATAAAAACAATCAACGGCTTCAGCCAAAACATAAAAATAGCGGTTTATTCAATAAAGCTTCTGATCCTTTTCACAATAAAAACTTCTTCTTTTTCCTACGCCGGTTTGTTTCTTAACCAATTTTTGTCCACAAACCGGACACACCGATTTTGTATGAACCAGCCAGTGCTTTTTCAGAACAAATTCTCTTTTCCATTTCAGAAAATCGAAACTGTAATTTCTGGCTTCAGCGATTAATTCTTTTCTTTTTTTAGCTGGAAGATTACCCACTAAGCTTTCCGGCTGTACGCCAATCCTGAAAAGAACCTCATTTTTAATAATATTTCCCACACCCGAAAAAATATCCTGATTCATCAATGCATCACAAACCATCATTTTCGGATTGGATTTCAATTTCTCTTCTGCTTTTTTGGGATTCCACTGATCGCTCATCACATCGGCTTCCCAATCAATGCTGGAGAGAAAATCAAGATCTACGGATTTCACAGAGCAGGTATAAAAATAAATACTTCCGGTAGCGAAAAACAAGGCTAAACGCAAACTTTTATCCGGCTTGGTCTGCTCATCAATGCTATAAGAGCCAAACATTAATAAATGAATCCGGATGGCTGCTTTTTCAAAAACGAGGTAAGTCTGTTTTCCAAAAGTACGGATTTCGAGAAGAGTCTGGCCAATGAAAGAATCTTTCTCAAATTGGGCATTCCCTGAAACTTCTGTCACTTGCTGTCCTGCAAATGGCTGCAGGCTTTCTTTCATTAATATGATGGATGGACCTTCAGGCATACGTTTGTTTTGAGATAAAGATTCAAATAATATTCCATAGCTGAATAAAACCTGATTTTTATCCCAAAACAAACCTGTTTAAAATATTTTTAGGCAAGTTTTTGTCCTACAAAACGAATGACGGAACCTGTCCCGTTGTGAAATAGTCCCTCATTGAGTTCTATTTCTGTTTCTGCTAATTCAATAATATCATAATCCGGAAAATCAGCTTTGATTTCTTCAATAGAAAATAAGGATTCAATATCCTTTGGACCGCCTACTTTCTCGTTCTTTGCAATATATTCAAGATGGTTTTTACTGAAAGCTTCGAAAATAATAAAACCGCCTTTACGCAGATACTGATTCAGCATCTGATGGATAGAAGATTTAATGTCTCCCGGGAAATGAGCATAAATAAGAGCAATGGCATCAAATTGTTCTTTCTGATAGTTCAACGTTGAAAGTTCTCCAACCTGATAATCAATGGTGGTTTCCAGTTGTTCTGCAAGTTGTAACGCTTTATTTCTGCCGTTTGCACTGATATCAAAAGCTGAAACCTGCCATCCCTGTGTTGCTGCGAAAACTGCATTCCGGCCTTCACCTTCAGCAGGAAAAAGTATTTTTCCGGGCGTTAACCGTGTTAATTGTTGTCTGAGATAATTGTTGGGTTCTGTTCCATACGCAAACTCTTTGGTGCTGTACCTTTCGTCCCATCTGTTGAGCCATGTGTTGTCTGTCATTGTATTAAGAATTTAAAATTGACATGAAGAAGAATCATTCATAATCTTCAATGTATTAGTTACACCAAATGTAAAATATTTCATCAAGTTTTCCGATCCCTAAAAAACGTTTACTATAATAGATTTTTTGAATGGAAGATCTCACTAATAAAAATCTAAATACTATTCCGTACAATTAAAATTTGGAGTAATTTTGAAAAATGATGAATTTAAACCAGATTTTCACCAATCAACGTACAGGAAACAATCCACAGACCAAAGCTTCGCGAACTGATTTTCAAAGGGATTTCGATAGAATTATCTTCTCTTCTGCCTTCAGAAGACTGCAGAATAAAACGCAGGTTTTTCCTCTTCCGGGAAGTGTTTTTGTGCACAACAGACTTACGCATTCTCTGGAAGTATCATCCGTAGGAAGAAGTTTAGGAAGTATTATCGGTGAATTTATTGCTGAAGATTTTAAAAACGACCTTACTGAAGATTCAAAGAATTTTTATCTCTATAACTTAGGAAATGTAATTGCAGCAGCGTGTTTGTGCCATGATGTGGGAAATCCTGCATTCGGACATTCCGGGGAAGATGCTATTGCAAGCTATTTTGAACGAAATGAAAAGGATCTGAAATCTAAGTTCAATGAAAAGGAGTGGGCGGATCTGGTTAATTTTGAAGGAAATGCCAACGCCATCAGAGTACTGGCACAACAGCAGCAAGGAAAAGATGCTGGTGGTATCCAGCTGACATTCTCTACACTGGCAAGTATTGCAAAATATCCGTGTGAAGCGGTAGCGAAAAAGAAAGGAATTATTCACAGGAAGAAATTCGGGTTTTTCCAGAATGAAAAAGATATTTTTCTGGAAATTGCCAAAGGAACACAACTTATTTCCGAAAGTGAAGAACCTCACATTTTCAAAAGACATCCTTTTGTGTGGCTGGTAGAAGCGGCTGACGATATCTGTTACAATATCATTGATATGGAAGATGCCCACAGATTGGGAATTGTTTCCACAGCAGACTGCAAAAACCTGTTTTTCGAGCTGGTAAAATCGGAGACGGATGATGTTCAGAGAATTGAAACAAAATTAAGCTCCATCTCTAATGAAAACGAACAGATTTCTTATTTAAGAGCAAAAGTAATCAATGCCTTGATCAATAAGTCGATTGAGATGTATAAGCATAACTTTGAAACAATTCTTGAAGGAAATCTTGGCAACGGCTTACTTGATATTTACAAGAAAGAAAACAAAGCATTACAGGATATTGAGAGTTTCTCGGTAGAAAAAATTTACAATCATAAAGCTGTTGTTGAAATTGAAAATGCAGGGTATAACGTAATGTACGAATTGCTGGATCATTTTATTCCCTCTATTCTGAAGTCTAAGGACAACAGAAAATCCTATGATGAAAAAGCTTTGAAACTTATTCCAAAGCAATTTATTTACAATGACGGCACTGATTATCAGAAAGTTCTTGGCGTGATTGATTTCGTTTCAGGAATGACAGATAATTATGCGACCGATTTATATAGAAAAATTAAAGGAATAGACATCGGAATGACCGTGTAGATTCTATTTACTGTAATAATTCACAAGCCTCTTCAATTAATGCCTGCATTAAAGTGGAGGCTTTTTTATGGTTTAGAGTGACTTTTACTCTAAAATTTGTAATTAACTCTATTTTTATTTTTCTTATATTTAAGCAGCTACTTACAAAAATGTTTTTAACAAAAACAGGTGGTGTGACAACATATTAATAAAAATTAAAACTATGAGTATATATTTTGCACCCGTTATTTTCTTCGGGCTTATCATTTTATTCGCTTCGTTTTTTGTCGTTAAGCAGGAAACAGCAGCAATTATAGAACGTTTCGGGAAATTCCGTGCGGTAAAGCATTCAGGTCTTCACCTTAAGCTGCCCATCATAGATCAGATTGCCAAAAGACTTAATCTGAGAATTCAGCAGCTGGATGTCATGATTGACACCAAAACATTAGACAATGTTTTCATCAAAATGAAAATTTCTGTTCAGTATCAGGTCATCAGAAGCCAGGTGGGAGATGCTTATTATCGTTTGGAAAATCCTGAAAATCAAATTACTTCTTTTGTTTTTGATGTCGTAAGAGCAGAAGTTCCCAAGCTGAAGCTTGATGATGTTTTTGTAAGAAAAGATGACGTGGCCATTGCGGTGAAAAGCGAGCTTCAGGATGCCATGAACAGTTATGGATATGATATTATCAAAGCTTTGGTAACAGATATTGATCCGGATGAGCAGGTAAAACATGCCATGAACAGGATCAATGCAGCAGAAAGAGAAAAAACCGCTGCTGAATACGAATCTGAAGCACAAAGAATCAGAATTGTTGCGGTGGCAAAAGCAGAAGCAGAATCCAAGAAATTACAAGGGCAGGGAATTGCCGACCAGAGAAGAGAAATTGCCAAAGGGCTTGAAGAGTCTGTAAGAATGCTGAATAATGTGGATATCAATTCTCATGAAGCATCAGCATTGATTGTGGTGACACAGCATTATGATACTTTACATTCTGTGGGCGCCAGCAACAGAAGTAATCTTGTACTCCTTCCCAATTCACCCACAGCAGCCAGCGGAATGCTGAACGATCTTGTAGTGGCGATGACAACAGCCAACACAGTAGGAGAGGCTACGAAAGGAAAATATCCTGATCCTCCACAAAAAGAGACTGGGTTTTAAGATAAAAGAAAGTAAAAAGAAAGACAGAAATAAACACTTAAAAATGGATCATTTGCTGACTTTTTCGGATCGTCCAAAAGCAACTTCTGGCTTCGTTCTTCCAGCTTCCAGCAATAAAAAACCGCTTCTGAATTTTCAGAAGCGGTTTTTTATTGATTATTTCTTCGTTTTAGAAACCTGTTCCACCAATGTATATTTGATGGAAGAAGCATCTGCCGGAGGATTAGCGATTTTTTCTGTTTTTACTTTTAAAACATATTCGTAACCCGGCTCATAAGTGAAGCCTTCAATAGGGCTGTAGAAATTCGTCCAGTCTGCAGAAGTACTTTCTTTTACCTGCATGCATTGCATACGGCCGGCTCCGGCAGAACACTCTACGGTTTGTGGTCCTATGATAATTGTTTTTTCATCGGCTGCCAGTTCTGCTTTTTTCGTTTTAGAAACCTGCTTTACCAAAGTGTATTTTATGGAAGATCCGTCAGCCGGAGGATTTTCAATTTTTTCTGTTTTTACTTTTAAAACATATTCATATCCCGGTTCATAAGTGAATCCTTCGATATTGCTGTAGAAATTCGTCCAGTTTCCGGAAGCGTTTTCTTTTACCTGCAGACATTTCATAGGAGCTACTCCTGTACAATCTGCTGTTTGTGGTCCTACGATGAATGTTTTTTCATCACCTGCGGATGCATTGGCTGTGGTTGTACATTGCGTCATTGCGAATAATGCTAATGCGGGTGCTGTCCCTTTTAGAATTGTTGCTATACTTTTCATAAACTTGATTTTCCCCATACCTCGCAATTACTGTGCCGAAAAAAAATACTGAATTTGTAGTACTTCTGCTATTGTTTTTTACTTTTTTAATTGTTTAATTTGAATTTCTTAAACACTAACCAAAATATAATTCTTATAATAAATATGGATAATCAAATGCAAGTTGAAAATTACAGGATTCAAAAACCTGAAATGTGGGCAGGAAATATCGGGGATGAGGAAATAAAGAACCGAATCAAAGACTCCGAATTTGCCAGAAGACAAATTGATGAAGGTCGTGATTACTGCTATTTTTTAGACAAAAAATACTATACAAGCAATACGGAAAACAGTGAGTACGTCTGCATGGCGTATACTCTGAACGAACCTGGAAACCTGGAAAGAGCTTCTGTTTCTGATGTGATTGTGGAGGAAAATGAAGTTTACCAGATTCACAGAATCAGTGTGTTGAGGGATGGAGTGCTGATCGATAAGATTCCGGACACAAAAATAAAGGTTCTCGACAGTGAAAACCAAAGCAGTGGAGGAGTTCTTAGCAGTAATAAAAAAATCAATATTACCATTAAAGATCTTAGGCTGTATGATGTTCTGATCTTGGAAGATTCAAGGATCAAAGAGTTTACAGACCGTGATTTTCTAAGAAAGGAATTCTCAAAGTATGTCTGGGTAAGTCCCGATAACTATTGGGCTTATGGAAGTTTTAAATTTACGTTCATCAACGAACGTGAACAGACTATTGCCTATAAAAAAACATTTTTCAGAGATGAGCAGGGAAATGTCCTTGAACCGGAGATCAGTTATCTGAAAAAAGGAGACAGATTTGTCATTGAAGAAGAGAATTATATCAACCCTGTAGATTCAGGTCGTGAAATTTTTCCTTATGTAGATTTTGCTACAGAAAGTAACTGGAAAGACCTTTCCAACTATATTGTACCGTTCTATGAGGAAATTTTTAACAAGTCTTCTTTACAGGATTTTGCTCCCAATCTGGTTGAAAAACTGGATGCCATTGCTGATCAGGATGAAAAACTGCAGTTTGCCATAGAATATGTACAAAATCATATCTATTATGTCTTCAATGCAGATGAAATGAATGGTCATAAGCCACAGGAACCATCAGTAACGTATGAAAATAAACAGGGCGATTGTAAGGCAAAATCGGTTTTATTGAAAGTAATCCTTGATTATATAGGAGTAGACGCCTCTGTAGTGCTGGTTAATTTTAATACGGATTATTATATTAAATACTATCTGCCATCCTTGTTAAGTTTCAATCATGTTGTTGTAAAAGTGAATTATAAGGGTGAAGAATATTTCATTGATGCAACCATCCGTGATGAATTCGGATTGATTGAAAACAGAGGTTTTATCTATTTTATGCATTATCTGGAAGTGAAGAAAGATCAGGAGCTTCAGGTAAGAAAATCTTATAAATTCCCTTATTTTTGTATTGATGAAAGAGTAGATTTAAATGCACAGGGCAATACCGGAAAGCTTACTTTATCAACGACTTATAAAGGAAACAGAGCCAATGCTATGAGAAGGTATTTTAAAAGTACCAATAAAAGAGAAATTATAGACAGCTGGAACAGCTTCCTTTTCTATGCGCTTAATTATTCAGGCGACCGCAATGGTACAGATGTCCGAAACGTATTCAAAGATGCTGCTATTGATGTAGTAAGTGATGATAAAAGACTGAATGAAGTTAAGATCCAATATACTGCAACCATTGAAAATCCTTACTTTGTGGATCCACAGAAAAACCGTTTTCTGATGTACTTTGACCGGAATGTAGTGAAGGCGAGTGCAAGAGATTTCATCCATAAAGATTTACCTTTCTGGCATAATTTCGACAGTGAGAAATATGAAATTAATTTGCAGACGGATCAGAAAATTGATGTTGAAGAAAAATATACAGTTCAGGAAAGTACAATATCCAACCCGTATTTTGACTATAAAAGCCGAAAAAAAGTACACAAAAACGGGGCAAGTGTTTATATTGAATACAATCCTCTGATCAATATTGAAATTCCGCAAAGTGAGTTTGAACAATTCCGAACAGATCATCATACTGTTGCCGACAGCAATTTCGGATTGGGAATTGATATCATTGAACCGGGACTCATGAATATGCTTAAATTCAGTTTTAAGAAGAAGTTTAAATAGAGCTTTGAATTTAAAGTTTAAAGTTTAAGGTTTAGAATTACGGCGGGCGGCGAAGCCGCCCGCCGTAATTCTTTACTCACTATTATATTCGTTTACAATCAAAAAAACACAAATTCATTATGTCTAAGATATTTTTTCTTGCCTCTTTTCTGACCGTTTCTCTGGTCAGTGCCCAAAAATTAACCAAAGAAAACGTTACAGGATTCTGGAAACTGAAGGAAGCCGGATTTTATGAAGGTAAAAATAAAGTGATAAAAGAATTCGATAACTGCCGCCTGATGAGAAATTATGCCATCAGGGAAGATGGTTTTGCCATTTATAATTATGTAGAAGGGAAGTCGGGTGACTGCAGTCCATCTGAACCAAGACTGTCTTTTTGGAGGATTGTTGAAAACAGGATCCAGTTTTATGTAGATGATAAAAATATCCTTGAAGAAGTGGAAGTAACAATCAATAAAGATCATACGATAACCTTTTCAAGCTATATTCCTGAACCGAAAAAAGTAAACGGAGATGCATTCGCTGAAAAAATAGCCAACACGGTTCATTACGACATACTTGAAAAACAATACTAACCGTAAACATAAAATTTTTAACGTATGAATTATGTAACAGTCATCTATCTCCTGAATCTGGTATTGTATGGCATGTATTTCTTTGGAAGAATGGGCAGTGAAGTTGATGTATCAGGACTGGATTATGTCGTTTCCGGAATTTTGTCTTTATTTCTGATCCTCGGCGGATATCTGAATGCAAAAAAAGGAATGATCTACAGAACGGTCCTATGGATGTTTTTTGTGAATGTCTTCTTATTCCTTTGTTCCGGCTTGTTTGATCAGTTTGGTAATGATTTTAATATTCTTTCTACAGGTAATAGTGACAGTTTTCTTTTTACATTGGCACTGCTTGTTTATAACGGATATCTTTTTCCTCTGACAGTTATTCTTGAGGGCTCAGGCATAGCATTGTTATTTCCGGTTGTACTGTCATTTATTCTGCCTTCAACAGGATATATGATAGGGAAGAAACTCCATCAGAATAAACAGAATTCTACCAACATATAGTCATTGCGAACCGAAGGTGAAGCAATCTCAATCTAAAAGTAAAGGTT